>MFWN01000078.1:13201-16552 GCA_001786395.1 Candidatus Pacearchaeota archaeon RBG_13_36_9 | reverse complement strand
AGAATCTTTGTTCCTTATAACAACTGGTTTAAAGAGCAGTGGGATGAGAACAACGGAGCAGCAATTGCTTTTTTTGGAAGAGAAGGCGCAGAGATGCTGGTAAGAGCAAGAACAGATTCTAAAAGAAGTTATGCTCCTTTATGGAAAGTGGATGTTAATAAAATTACAATTCCGGAAAGAAGAGTGCCTGTTTTGGATGGCTTCGATGACGACAGGCTGGACCTGTTTTGCAGCGTCAGCGGCGGCGATGGCGACAGGGCCGGTTGTGCTTCTGGGGTATTTGACAGCGCCCAAGGCGCTGCGAAAGAAATTTAACTCTTAGTCCTTTATAGCTATTGATTTAAATTTTTTTAAAATTCTCACTAACATTTAAAAACCATCTTTTCTTAAACTAGACATAAACAAAAAAGAGGAAATAAAGTGAAACATACGTGGAAAATAACTTTTGTTCTGTTGGGAATGTTTCTTATAACTCAGTTAATTGGATTGGCAGTAATTCACCTCAATACTATTTCAGAAGCACCTTATGTGCTGCCGCAGGAAGAGATCAACCCGGTTTCTGGGTTGGTATCTATAGTGATCGCTTTTGTCGTAGCAATCTTGCTCGTGTTGTTCCTTAACAAGTATGGGATGAAATCTATCTTAAGGGGCTGGTTTTTCATAGTAGTGGCTTATGCGCTAGTAATAACCTCCTATAGCCTGGTTTATTGGCTTGTAGCACAGTTTCAGTCAGGACTTTCTGAATTCCTGTTTTTTAAGATGTCCATTCTTGGGGGATTTTTTAGTTTCTCAACCCTGGAGCTGCTAGCTTGGTTGGTTTGCATACCAGTAGCGTATATAAAAATATACAGGCAAAATATCTTGCTGCACAACATAACTGAGCTTTTGGTGTACCCTGGAATCGGTACAGTATTTGTCGCCTTTTTATTTTATTCCGGGGTGAATCCTCTCTCAAGCATTTTTGCTCTGACTACCCTTTTAATTGCTATCTCAATATATGATATCTGGGCAGTCAATCATTCAGGAATAATGCAGAAGATGGCTAAGTTCCAGATTAATGAACTAAAGCTTTTTGCTGGTTTTTTTATTCCTTATATGGACAAGAAACAAAGAATTGAGCTCAAACAGATTAAGCAAAAGTATAAGAAAAAAGAGATGGATAAGATATTGGAAAAAAAGAAATTCAAGGTTTCTCTGGCGATTCTTGGCGGCGGAGATGTTGTCTTTCCTATAATTGCTTCAGGCTTATTTTTTCAGCTTTTTGGGTTAATTCCTTCTTTGTTTATTACAGCTTGTGCAACTATTTCCCTTCTTTACCTGTTTGCCGTAGCAAGAAAAGGAAAGTTTTATCCGGCAATGCCTTTCTTGACTGGTGGCATTTTTATTGGAATGATTTTAGGATGGATTTACAGCCTGCTTTGAATACTCATTAAGTTCTTCTACTAAAGCACTTCCGTTAGGGAGGATATAGTACTTTACTCTTCCACCAGATTCTGTATAACCTCTTCTTATGTATCCTTGCCGGATTAAAGGCATAATTACTGAACTGCTAAACGCACTATTTGAAACGGTAGTTGATTCTCTTAATTTCTCCCTGTATGCTCCCCCATTATTCCCAAATAGTGCTAAAAGTACTTTCGCTTGAGAAGGGGTTATACTTCCAAAGCTGGTAGAAATACTGTACACTTTAGGATCATTAACTAATGTATCTAGATTTCCAAACCCTGTTTTTTTCATTTTACCACAAAACTCCTATTGTGACATATTTAATATCTTCAAACCTTATTTTTCCGTCCGTAACGTCGTTGTTGTCGCCTTTTGTTATAAAATACACTCCTTCGCTGTCTTCACCCCTGTCAATAACTCTGTGCACTATTAACTCCCCATTTTTCTCAAAAGTCACTATGTCTCCTACATTAATTTGTTCCTGGCTTTTTGGCTGGATTCTTATGCCTGTGCTTTTGTCATCAAGAACTGGCCTCATGCTTCCTGTAGGAGCATATCTTGCCAGGCTTGCCCCTTCTACATCTATAACAACTGCATTTTCATAAACATGTATTCTTCCTTCTTTTATCCAGTCTCCAGGGCTATTTAATGCGGGCATAAAGCTTAAGGTTCCAATGTTTACGGGCATTTCCAAATCGCTTGAAACTAGATTGAAGAGGGTGCAACTTACAAAACCCAGCAGAAAAAGGGCTAAGCAGCCTAAAATTCTTAAGTAATCCATTTTCTTGCCTAGGAGCTTTGATATATAAATTTTTCTATTTTGTAATTATGTAGTAACAACATAAACGAAAGATTTATAAAGGGCAGTTTCTACAATAAAGTAGTTATTTTAGACAAAATGATAGTTAAACAAGAACTTGTCAAGCAAATCAAGGAATACTTTAATCTTAATATTTATGAGACTAAAGTATGGCTTGCTTTATTGAGCAGAGGAATAGCTTCTGCCGGCGAGATTGCAGAACTTTCTGGTGTTCCAAGAAGCAGGACTTACGATGTTCTAGAGAGTTTGGAAAAAGAAGGATTTGCAATAGCCAAGCTTGGGAAGCCGGTAAAGTACATAGCAGTCAATCCGACTACAGTCATTGAAAAGCTTAAATCCAACACTGTAAGAAAAGCAGACGAAAATGTAAAGATGCTTGCGGATCTTAAGGAAACTAAAGAGTATTTAGAATTAGAACAATTGTACAAGACAGGCATAGAGCCAGTAAAACATAGTAATCTAAGCGGGGCAATAAAAGGGAAAGCTAACGTATTTAATCATCTCAAGGATTTGGTGGATAATGCAAAAAGGGAAGTGGTAATATGCACTTCTGCTTCAGAGATAAGCGACAAATCAAGAATTTTTTCCTCTTTATTCAGCAATCTTAACAAGAAAAAAATAGTACTAAAAGTAGCCTTGTCAGGAGAAGAGCAGAGCATAAAGAAAATTAACGGCAAGTTCAAGATAAATGCCCAAATGATTAATGTCAATTCAAGATTCTTCATGGTAGACAGAGAGCAAATATTGTTCATGCTCTCGCAAAATCCTAAAGAAGACGAAGACTTGGGCGTCTGGATAAACTCCGGATTTTTTGTTAATTCTATATCTTATTTATTTGATAAAGCCTGGGGCAAGTAACATTTAGTCCCGATAGCAAAATATCAAATATCTTAAAAAATTAAAATAAAAATGGCGGATGTGTATTCAGCTGAATGGAAAGTATTTCCCGGACAAAAACAGAGATTAATTTTTATAGGGGAACCTTTTGGAAATATGGGTTATGGACTGTTTAGCTGTCCAGAGAAACACTATCATCTTGCAGATAACGAAGATTTGCCAAACCTAATAGGAGATATAAGATTTCA
>MFWN01000078.1:10301-13189 GCA_001786395.1 Candidatus Pacearchaeota archaeon RBG_13_36_9 | reverse complement strand
TAATATAACTGCCCCAAAAACTGTAGATGATGAAGTAGTGCAGCCAGTTATTAACGAAATCGAAAAATTAAGAAATGGTGAATCATCGTCTGAAAGACTGACGATGGAAACAAGTTTATTGCTGCATAAAATAGCTTTACTTAACTAACCCTATTCCATTTATGCCCATTTCTTTCACAGCTTTATCTTTTTTTAATTCTTCTATAGAATCTTCTATGTTTTTTGCTTTTTCTTTTGCATAGGCTTTTCCTTTTTTAATAAAGCAGTTTTTGTGCTTCTTCTTAAAACTCTCTAAATTTTCAACTTTTGTTATTGGAGGCCCTTCAACAATTATCTCTTTTTTTTGCTTGAGAACAAAATAATTCTTTCCTGTGTTGCTTTTTTTATTGTATTCAAACTCACTTATCTTAATTTCGTTCTCTTTTTTAAGCTTGTTTTTTAAATATTCATTAAATCTTCTCAGCTTGCTTCCAGCTATGTCCCCCTTCTGCCTGGCTGTTAAAGTTTCAATTATTATAATGCTTTTGTATTTCTTTTTCATTTCTTTTTCTATGTCTGTTTTTTCAAAAAATTTAGAAGAAGGATTTTCTAAAAACTTTTCTGCAGCTAGCTTGAATTTTTCGAAAGTCTCTTTTGAAAGAGCAGCCAGCGCATTCCTCTCTTTGAACGTAGGGTCGACAAAAACAATCGGGCTCTGAAGCTTGGATTCGTTAAGATGCAGCAGTATTTCATTTTTGCTTTTATAGAATTTTTCAGGGTCCAAAACAATTTTCTCTTTGCCTTTAACTGAACTTAAGAATTTAACAAAAGAGCCATAATAGCTTACCAAAAGCTCAAGGGCATATCCTGAAAATCCATTGATGTAAGATTCTGCTCCATAGCAGTTATTAGCATAGGAAAAAGCCTTTGCTAGCATTATTTCTTCTGCAAGTTTTTTCTTTTCTTTTATCTTCCCAACAATGTACCTTACATGGAAGTAACTTAAGTCAGTAACATTTCTTGCTTCTTCTGGCTTGTTTATTTTTATAGTTGGCACTATTTCAAAAATCAGCCCATTTTTCTCTAACTGAAAATAATCGCGGCTTCCATGTATTCTCTGAGCACTTTTTAACAAGCTGCCTAGCATATCAGATATCTTTTTATCTTCGTATTTCTCTGCGAATCTTACAAAAATATCTATGTCATATTTGTCTTTTTTTATCAGCGTGCCTTTTGCCAGGCTTCCTCCGACAAAAGCCTCCGCTTCAAGCTTGTTCTTCGCCAGGTTTTTATTCAGATCTTCTAAGAAATCGCGAGTCTCCTGGTTCACACCGGTAAGTTCTCTTTCATCCAGTTTTATCCTAGAAATCTGCCCCTGCAGTACCTTTTTTATATCTTTCATGCAAGATTAAAAGAAATTCAATATATAAAGACTGCGATTATGCGTTTACAATCTTATTTCTTGCTTCCATCCCTCTGCCTTATTTCTTCTATGGAAAGCTTCCTATCGGGGTGTTCATAAATCAAATTCTCTTTTTTTACAGTTATGTATCCCTTGTCCCCAGGAGCTTCCAGAGTTCTTCCAGGAAGCCTGACAAAAACACTTTCTCCTTTTTCTTCCAGTACCTCTACTTCCAGTTTTCCATCTTTAATAAAACGCTTTTCAAAAAATCCAGGTGTTAATGTACTGACTCCGCTATAATAACCTTCGATTACAACCGAATTTTCGCCTGAAAACATGCCTTCACCTATTTCTGCTTTTAAATGAGCTTTCATTTTGTTACAACCTCTTCCAGCGGCACTGTAAAAGGCGATAGCCTCATCTCCCCGTCATCCATTAGCAAAGCTAATGCGCTCTTTCCATCTTCATGCTTCTTTAATTTGTGAATCCTAACCAACCCCCTGTCTCCTTCTTCACTATCTTCTTCTTTGTCTCCTTCTAATGGAATAACTTCTCTCCTGTTGACAATGCACCACGCTTCTCCTTCTGGATATTGGCTATTCTTAGCACATTTAAAAATCACAGTGTATTCCCTGGGGAGACTCATCCCGCCATTTCCATATCTGCATTTAAGATAAGTTTCCATTTTTTTATTTTCTCCTTAAATCCTCTTCAGTCAACTTTATTACGCCTAATGGGTTTTCTGAGCTACCGGTCCTATAACAGAGAGAGTCTCTATTGACAGATATTTCTCTCCCTCTGCCAATAAACCCCCCGCCGCAGGGAATCACGTTGATACTTCTGTAATTTAATATAGCCTTGACTAAGTCGTTTTCTGAAACCTCAACTTCTAAAGCCCCATGAAACACATAATTTTTATGAAAAAACCCTACCAGGCGATGCCCCAAATCGTCTGCGCCTTCTAAAACTACTTCGTCTTCGAAAGTTCCATTTCCCTCTGTTTTTTTCAGCCCTGTTAAATACAATCTCATTTTTTTAAAGCCCCTTTAGCCCTCCTCTTCAACAAATGCCAGTTGTTTTCTGTAAACCCGAAGCATTTTGCCGCGGGCAATAAGCTTCCCTCCCTGCGGCACAACTTCCACTATGTCCTTTGCAGGCTTTTCACCGCACATTATCCAATTCCAGATACTTACCCGGAGCATCCTGTGTTTTACAAACTCCCTGTCAAAGAAACCCGGATGTTTTTCTCCTAAATAGTCAATGCAATGCAAAAATGCCTCTCCTGGCAGGCAGTCTCCCTCATCTGCAACGCTTTTAAGATAAACCTTCATTTTCACCCCCTTGAATTTTATCAGCTCTTCGCTTTTCCATTCTGGCTAGAAACTCCCCAATTTTTTCAAATAAGTCAGAGCCGCAAGTGCACATTTGAAGCATCCTTCCACCGTGCCCGTCTTCGTATGGCTCCTCTCTTATTTTTTCATAGACTTTGTGGCAGCCTAAACAGATA
>MFWN01000078.1:9139-10291 GCA_001786395.1 Candidatus Pacearchaeota archaeon RBG_13_36_9 | reverse complement strand
CTAACCCCATTAATTTTCTTATATTTTTTAGTGTAGCATCGACATCTACAGATTTTGTTCCGATATGGGCAACATGGTATCTTGAATCAAATGGAACATCAGGAAAATCTATTTTGTATTCTTTGCATACTTCAGCACTCTCTATTTTTCCGGCACTTCCTTCTTTAAAAAGAGGGCATTTATTTCTCAAGCATTCTGCTTCTAAAGCAGAGCATACTGGTTTATGTTTTCTTCCTAGAAAAAGATTAACCCCTGCTTGGTCTTGAAACTTGTATCCTTTAGCAATTTCGTCATCTTTTACTGTCTCAGTAATTTCTGTATCTCCAAACAAAGAGTCATAACTTTCCTCTCCCAAGATTATTTTTCTTACAGTCTCGTCAGGAAGTATAAACATCTTAGCACCTCATTTACCTATTTTTAGACCAAGTTTTATTATTAACCTAGGGTTTAACAAAAAATAAACCAAAAAGTTTATAAAATTCAAATCTTATTTATTGTCCATGGCATTCAATCTTCTGATTCCGGATATAGATAACAGGCCTAAAAACACCAAGGATTTTGTGATTAACATTCTTACCTACGAATGGCCGCTTACATTAAGGCAGATTTACTATAAGATAAAAAAGTGCTACGGCTATTCTTCGAGCTACCAGTCAGTTTACAAGGCAGTTAAGGAGCTGAAAGAAAGCAGCGTCCTGCTTGAAAGCGAAAAGAAATATGAGATAAATGTTGGCTGGATTAAAAAGCTCCAGTCTTTTACAGATATAGTAGAGACAAACTACTATGCCACAGAAAAGCTCCAGAATATTTCCGGATTAAAAGACTCTAAAGCAAGCCAGGATTTAGTCATTTTAACTTTCGAAACCTTATTTGATGCAGAGAAATATCTTTATTATTTCATGAAAACTGAGCTTCTGAAAAAAAAGAATCAAACTATTTGTTTCCAGCTTACAAATGAATGGCGTCCGTTATTCTATCTAAGGGCCGAATACAACTACTATAAAAAGCTGCAAAAGCTAGGTCACAAATTTTATTTCTTGTGTTCTGGAAATACACCTTTAGAAAAGAAATACAGGGAATTTTACCTCTCTTTTGGAACCAACTACAGAACAATAAAAAGCGAGTATCCTAACGAAACAATTTCTTTTTCCC
>MFWN01000078.1:8791-9104 GCA_001786395.1 Candidatus Pacearchaeota archaeon RBG_13_36_9 | reverse complement strand
AAAAACCAGATAAATAAGCATCTTAAAAATGAGAATGTTCTTGGACTTTTAAAAAATCTCGAAGAAAAATCTTCAATAAAACTGGTTATTAACAAGGACGAAGAGCTTGCAGATAGTTTTAGGAAGCAGGTTTTAAAGAAGTTTTAATGTCCTTTAATGGGTTATAGGTAACATGCCACCCACCGAACACTGTATGTTTTTGTGATTTTAAAGGAACATTGAACTTGTTTAAGGTACTTGGGAAGAGAGATTAAGTTTTAAAAAGGCTGCTATAACTGGATATAGCTGTTATTAAACGATAATTTTAAACACA
>MFWN01000078.1:8471-8694 GCA_001786395.1 Candidatus Pacearchaeota archaeon RBG_13_36_9 | reverse complement strand
GTTCGATGACGAATATACTCGCACATTGTTTCATTTTTATTGTCTAATGCAAGATCATATGAGCATTGATATGAATGTTTGCCAAACAAAACCTTAATTTTAGCACAAGTAAGAGGATCTTTGTTTTTCTTAGCAGCCCCAATTACACAAGACTTTTTTAGGTCATAATTTTCAATAAGACTGCATTCTTCATCGTAATTTTCTACTACAACCTTTTCAATGC
>MFWN01000078.1:0-8388 GCA_001786395.1 Candidatus Pacearchaeota archaeon RBG_13_36_9 | reverse complement strand
TCAAAAACTTCAACAATCTCTCCGCAGAATTTCACATTACCTTCTGCTACGGCCTTTTCTTTTAAAGGAACAATCTTCTCATTAAGTGAAGCCATAAATTCATATTTTTTAGCCACGGTAAGGTCATCACCTTTCTCTAAGACCCCTCGGACCATATATAAAACTCTTCCTTTAGCTGTTTGGATATTTGAATTTTCTTGAGTACTATAAGAAACAATTACATCTTTTTGATTCCAAGAGTGATATTCCAAATAAGAATCACAACGCACTTCTATTGTCTTTAATTCTCCAGGTTTAATATCAAGATTAGGGGAATAAATTCCACAATCTTCTATTTCTACAGATAGGATTTTTATATTATCAGTAATATTATTTTTCAAGCCAATTTCAATTTCTGCCACATCTGCATTAACTCTCTCCCCTTCAAACGGACTACCAATCCTAAAATGATCGTCATGTTCTAAATTATACATAAAGTCTTGTGAGGTAGTAGTGTACAATCCTAAAATAATTACTAATATTTGCAAAACTATAGCTAATGAATTAAGAATAATGCCAGCTATAGCAAAACCTTTTCCCTTAAGTGATTTATCTTTAGAGATATCTTTCAATGCAATTACCCCTAAAGTTGTCCCTGAGACAGAGAAGATTATAATCATTAATGCAATGGGCAGGAATAATAATGAGTGAAGGAGATTTGGTAGAATTATGATTATAAAAACAATTCCAAAAATCGTAGATATGATGGATTTTTTAGAAGTTCTTTTCACTCTTTTTTGCATAGCTATTATAGTAATAAAACTTATTTAAACTTAATGGAGAAATGAATGTCTCTTAGAAATAACAAAATGATGCCTTTTCCCCGCCGAGCATTGCTTTTTCATTCCCATTTATTTTTCCTCTTCGCCTTTCTGCCTGAAAGCAGAAGCCAAATCAATTATGTATTTTCCTTCTTCCAGCTTGTAAATTAGAGGCCTTTTCTTGGAGAATAAATTAACAACATCTATCTCGAATTTTCCTGGTCCAGTAACTCTAACAGACTCTAAGTCTAATATGACAGGAACTTCCTGCTCTTCTTCTACTAGTCCAATCATCTCTCTCACATCTTTCTCTACTTTTGTTTTATCTAGCCCTTCTAGCTCTATAATCTTCCTTTGCAACTCTTCAATCTGCTCTCTTTTAACAAAAAAGAAAAAATGACTGCCGCACTCACATCCAGTTAATAAGTTTTCAGATGCATCCTCGTACATCTTTCCGCAATGAACGCACTGGTTTGACATTTTTCAATTTACTCCTTTTATTAAGTGCTATGCCGAATTGGGAAATGACACCGACATTTTAAAATAACCTCGGGGTACAAAAATAAAAGAACTAGAATATAAAAAGTTATGCCTTATTTGTTCATAAGTATCTCTATCTTTTTGGGGTCTCTTTTTATCTCCCTTACAATTGATGCAGGCCCCATTATTGTTATAGAATCCTGGGCTCCTAATGCCCTGGCTAAGCCGTGCTTAACTTGGGACATCATGCTTAGCTTTTCTTGATTTGGATTTATAACTGCCAGCTCAATTCCCTTGAAATCCTTGATATGCCCTACCATTGCCATGGTATCTTCTATAAGCCTGGCTTCTTCCTCGCTTTTCAGCCTTCCCTGGAGGATGATTATCTTGCCGCTCAAAACAATATCCAGCAGTTTTTTTATCCTTTCCCCGCTTTTCAGCATCTCAATTTCAGTATACGGGATAAATTGTATTGTAAGGCCCTTTATTTTCTTGTTTTTTTTCATTGTCTCTTTTTTAAATTTCACCTCTTTTTATACTTTTTTCGCAAGCCTGAATACTGACTCGTAAAATTCTTCCATGTTTTTTCCAAACCTCGCTGATATGCCAATCACTTCATATTCTGGAAATGCTGATTCTACCTTGCTTAAATCTGCTTTTTTTAAGTCCACTTTGTTGCCAACTATTAAAACCGGAATTTTTCTGGCTACTAGATTCCCTATGATGGTTATATTCACCTGGCTGTAGGGATTTTTTGTTGCATCCAACACTACAATGACTGCATCCATATCATCCAGCCATTTTATTGATTCAACAATTCCTTGAGTTGCTTCTTTAGCTCTTTTTTGAGCCTCTCTTTTGTTCATCTTGAACTTCATGAATTCTTCATAGTCTATTTTTGTGGCAATTCCAGGAGTGTCAACAATCTTAAAGCTTAACTTTTTGCCTTTATAATCAATTTCCACCTTCTCTTTAAATTGGATTTCCCTGGTCTCATGAGGCACCTTGCTTACTCTGCCAAGCTCCTCGCCAGTCCAATCCTTGCAGATTCTATTGGCCAAACTCGTTTTTCCAGCATTCGGAGGTCCGTAGAAACCTAGGCTCAGCTCTTTTTTCCCTTTAAATATGCCTGAAAAGACTCTTTTTATAAAATTCCTGACAATTTTTATTACCATTCTTTATTACCATTCATTTCCCTGTTTTTCTTTCGTGTATGAAGAAAAGCTGCTTTTTAAATTTACTGCACCATTTTAGGCGAGTACATCTGCCCTCTTTTAGCTAGCTCTTCCCTGACCTTCTTTTTTTCAAAAGCCCTGAATATGGGTATTTCCCACATTCCTGTCCTTTTTCCGAGCAGTTTCCTGTAGGCATAGGCTATTTGCTCGTTTTTCCATTTGTACTGCTTCAGGGTTTTATGTATTGTCCTCTTATCTTTTCCCTGCTTAAGTGCATTAAAAATGAAACTCATCAGGTTGTAAAGGTCATTCTTATTCTTGAAAAGATGCCTTTGGTAATACTTTTTATACCACTCCTGGAGGATTATATAGACTACAAACACACAAAAAAGGAATATTATGAAAACCAAAATCCTAAGCCAGTTTATCCCGTGGCAGTCATTTGGGCAGTTCTCCCTGTTTTCTTCTGTCTCTTTTTCGCATTTTCCGTCATTATCGCATGGCCCAACGTCTATTTTTTCTGGAAGTTCAGAAAACTTAGGGGAAATATAAGCTTGTAGGTCTATTGCCTCTACCTTGCCCTCTGAGATAAACTCTATTGTTTTTTGCTTTTCAATAGACATTTTTATGCCTGTTGCTCCTGAAACTTCTTCTTCACCATAGTCTTCCTTAAAAATAATGTCTTCATCCTGAATAATTAGATATGCCTCTTTAACTGAATCTATAGGGGTTATTTTTAATTTATTCCCTGTGAATACAGGAACAGTTTCATCATCGTACTTTAAGTTGAATATGGAATTTTCCAGTTCTACGTTAAGATTAGTCGCCATCCATAAAACTATGCCTTCTGCATATTCTTCTGGGTTTTCTTCCCTATAACCAAAATCAACCAGGTAAGAAGGGTTGATATTATCTGGAAAAGGCAGGAACTCTCCGCTAAATTTTATTTCTTGAATTTCCTTTGGAACTTTTAAATCATACAAGGAGTTCATTATATTCACATAGTCTTCAGGACCTGCCTTGTTATAAGCTATTTCCAGATTGTCTAACTCGCTTTCAATGTTCTCTAATCCAATTTGCTCTTCTAATTGTGAAGCATACCACGCTTCAATCCTGCTAAGAGAAGATATTATTCCCTCAAGATATGCTCTTTTTTCTTTTAATGTTTCATTTACCTCTTTTTCTGGAGTGTTTACTTTAATAGAGAAAATTCTGGAAGAGCTTCCTTGAGGATTTAAAACAGTTATTTTTAAATCGTATGTTCCTGTTTCATTATAAACATGGTAGGTATAATTTTCTTCGGTTGTAATCTCAGCCCCATCTCCAAAATTCCAGGCATATTCTGAAATATTTCCAGATGCATATACACTGAATCTTACAGGAACTGCAGCAGCTGCTTGTAATGGGAATAAAGATTCTATTGTCCCTAGTTTTAAGATTTTTATTGTTTTCTGAAGAATTTCTTCTTCTCCAAGTTTTAAAATAAGAAGCTTATCTCCGTATGGTGTTGGAACTTTAATGCCTGACTTTTCTAGCTCAAGTACCTGGAAGTCCATGTCTAATGTTGCAGGAGTTTCTTTTAAATCGTTGAGATATCTTTCAGTTTTAGAAATTCCAGAAGTATAACTTAACTGTATGTCTGAGATAGTGAGTGTTTGAAGGTCTCCTGAAATTATCTTAACAGGAATCATGCATACTTCACTGCACTTGTTGTTGTACCTTTCATCAATATAATCTCCAATATAATAAACTAAAGTATCTCCATTATATTTATCAGCTTCATCTTGGTTGATTATAACTTCTCCTAGTGCAGCATATCCCCCCGGTCTTACAAATATGGGGAAGTCATACTCATAATCTCCATCTCCTGAGAAACCGCAAGGCTGAGTTTTCTCATAAAGAACCGCATATTTGTTGTTGTCTGTATAGTCCTCTGTTTTTATGCACACAAAAAACTCTGCTGGTTCTTTAATTTGCATATCTACTTCACACTCTACCTTTCCGTCTCCTGAAGCAGATGCAGTGCAAGAACCATCTTCATCTTCATTATAAATTGTCATGAGAAAATCGGCATTTCCCCCCTTGCCAGAAACTTCCTTAACATCTGCCCCTATTTTTATTTTTGAAGCAGGGGTAAGCTCAATTTTTTCACAATATTCTGTCTGTGTTATCTCTGCTGTATCTGTGCCTGTTTCATAGCATCCATAAATCGGATTTCCGTATTCTCCTGAAAATTCATGAGGCTGCCACTCAATTTCCCAGTCATCTAAAATATCCACAAATAATTGCGGATATCCGGATTTTTCTGCGTCACTTTTAATTTTCATAGAAAAAGAGTCTATGCTTTGGATATCTCCTGTTATTTTAATTCCAAATATTATTTTGTCATTAGGATTCAAGGAGTAAGTTTTATTCAGTTCTCTGTTAGATTCTACATAATTTGTTTCACAATCAGAAGGAAAGCAGCTGTAATCATCTCCTAAAATTAAGCTGTTATTTTCAAGAAAATCAAGTAAACTTATTTCACTGTTAAAAGCACTCAACAGGGAGTTAGAGTCTTGTTCCTCTAAACTTAAGTTTATCCATCCTTTTAGGGTATCTCCAGAGCCATACTCTGATTGTATGCTTGAGTTGCTTAGTACAAAAGCAGATACAGAACTTATCATTAAAACTATCAACACTAATGTTAAGCTTTCTTTTATCATATTCACCTCTTCTTATGCCTTAGAACATATATAGTTATTATAACTCCTGCTGCAGCAATAAAACTAATAGTTGTGAAGAACATTAATCTTGCAGGGCAAGGAATTGTCCTGAAAAAGCTTCCGGTGCATTCAGTGGGTGCAGGAGTAGGGTCTGCAGGGTCTGTAATCCACTCTCTTTCCCACTTTATTTTTATAAAGCTGTCTTCTTGGCAGTCTCCTTCTATACTCGATTTTTTAAGAAGGCAAATTCCATTTTCATCTGTAGGCTCGTCAGGATCATCTCCGGGGTAATGGCAGTACCATCCAGAGTATTCTACTGCTGCACTGCATGTATTATCTGTAGTGCTCCATTTGCAAAGACAATCTGCATATCTGACACAAGGGGCTGTTGAATTAATCTCTATGTAATCATCTGCGCATATTCCACTAGGATAATTACTGTCGCCTATTTTGGCTATGCTTCTTGCAGAAACTTCAGGAGGAGCACTGTTACATTCTGTTTGTTCAGTGTAGTCTTCACAAATTTCTTTTACAGATGTGCTTTGATAGCATTTCATATAATTGGGGTTATTAATGTCTAAATTCCTCCCGCATTCATACCCAGAAGGGCAGCAGATATTTGGAACACCATTACTTTCATAGCACCATGAAAATGCGTCCCATTCTCTTAAAACTCCGTTTTCCCATTTTTTCCATACATAATTTTCCATGTCGCATACAGGGACTGTATCTGCAATATCAAATTCTGTGCTTGCCAGCCCCTTCCATGTTGCAGCAGCAGAAAATGGCTGATATCCCAAAGTTAAGTTTACCTTGTATCTTTGTGGCTTGAAAAAATATTTTTGAAAATCAGCTGCATTTATATAATTATCAACCCAGTTTCCATAAGCTGAATCCCCATCGCTGAAAGTCCAGTTGAACCACAAGTCATACTTTCCTGCATTTGTTCCAATTCCAGATGCCCCAAACTTAGGGTAGTCAAAACAATACAAAATACCACCACCAAATTGACCGCTAACTATATAACAGTTAATTCCTACAGGAATATCTAATGGACATGTTAATCCGCACTTGGAAATGTAACTTTCACTTCCATTAAATCTTATTGGCTGGTCAATAAAATTAAAAACCCTGCCGTAAGTTGGAGAAGATATAACCGGGAAAATGTTTATTCCCTCACTATGAATATACACTTCTGTGTAATCACTCACTGTTCTCCCAATAGCTCTGTTTAATTCTTCTGCTTTTAGATAAACTGGTTTGGTTCCAGTAGCAGTATAAGTAACCCTCGCGAACTGAGGATCACACCAGGAGTCATCTCTTGGAGATATGCATGACTTAATCTTTCCATCTCCAAGTTCCCATGTTATATTTAATGGATTGTCAACATCATAAGCATATCCAAAAAACCAAAGCTCCTCATTAACTTTAAAACTCCTATTTGCTTTAGGAAGAGTATAAGCAGGTATATCAATTTTTACAACTGGAAGCTCGTTAATCACATCAGGGTCATTAGGATCATCGTAATTATCTATTGAAACATTGAGTTTGTTTGATTTTAGCCTATCAACTTCAAAGTAAAAAGTTTCCAGATCTTCATTTCCTCCTTTTTCAAAATCTTCTCTTGTTATAAACCACTCTGCAGCTAGGTTGTTAGGTATATAAGTAAAAGTAGAAGAATTTGGAACAGTTCTTATTTTATCATTAGGATTTGGGAATGTATCTTCTTCATAAATAACAAAATCAAAAGAAGAGCCGGCTTTTCCTTTATAAATCATTAAAACAGTGTCCCCTATATCTGCTTTGTCTATTAGCTGACCTGTCATATCTGCAAAATAGACTTTTGTTGAAGGACTGACTGTTGTGTCTTTACAGCATATTTTAATAGGGTAGTTAGTTGTTGAAGCATTGGAGATATGAGAATTTGTATCCTGATACAATCTTACAACAACTTCTTCTTCAGCATCACAAACAGCCGGGTCAGGAACTGCTCTGCAAACTAAATCTCCATAGCAAACAGGGATGTTATAGCCATTTGCATTTGTAGTAGAAGCGTGTGAATTATTATTCTGATAAAGCCATAGAACAGGGTTAGTGCAGCTGGAAGGATGAGGTGTCGCTGTACTGCACTCAGAAGCTCCGCGACCAAAAATATCCTCACAGCAAATATCATAAGTATAAGTATTATCATTCCATAAAGCCCCATGAGAATTACTTTTAGAATATAATCTCATTATCCTATCAGCATCTGTACAGGTAGGGTAGTTATATGCCCCCGCCTTTATTGCGTCAATTTCATCAGCAGTTAAAACATCATTAAAAACAGCTACTTCATCAAGATTGCCATTAAAAGCCGAACTAATAAGGACATTACTAAGGTCAAAGAGTACTCTAGCATTGTCTAAATAAATATCATTAGCAGTTCCTGATGCATCTGAGCCAAGTATTACTCTAGCAGTATCATCCCATATTCTTATCTTAGTTTCATAAGTCGAATGGTCATAAGTAATTCCTACGTGGTACCATTGGTTAGCTTTTAAAGCTGAAGCATGTTGAACAGAGGTGTATGGAGCACCTCCTGTTGGGCTTGTAGCAACTGTTAGTAAATTTGAGGGTGTTAGATATATTCTAAGATTATAATCCATAAAATTCATAAAGTTTATAACAAAAATATCTTGTTCAGTATTCGCTAACCCCGGGCGAAGCCAGAAGGTTAAAGAGAAAGTTTTATCAGATGAACCGGGAGCTAAAGGAAAATCAGAGCTAGGATATAAATCTAATCTCATGTTTCTAGCTTGTTGTCTTACAGTAGCTACCGATGAAGCACCTTCTTTGTAATTGGTAGCATCAGCAGTTGCTCCATTGTTTACAAAGTCGTTTTCCCCTTTAGAATCTTCTGTTAAAGCTCCTTCTTCAAGCCTCCAAAGAGCTACAGCATTAGAATCACCTGAAAAATCATAAGCTCCACTTACACTCCCTATAAATAACAGACCAACTATTAAAGCTAGGACTAATAAACCTCTTTTGCTTTTTATCATACAGTATGTATATAATTTAGATTTATAAACATTACCCTTTAAAATCTTTAGAAATTTATTCGATAGTTATTTAAATTTAAAAATCCATATTAAAGTATAAAATTAGGTGATTAGTGTAAATCCGGACTAAACTGCCCCCTTACAATACATATATTCATAAGCAACTTATAAACATTTTCGTTTCTATGAT
>MFWN01000077.1:24237-24379 GCA_001786395.1 Candidatus Pacearchaeota archaeon RBG_13_36_9 | reverse complement strand
TTAATAATAAAGGAGATGTTTGTATATAAATCTATCTCGCGTTAACTATACAGTATCTATGAAAACTTAGATTTATAAATATACTATTACTACTTAAATTATGGATAATAAATGGATATATTTACTTTTTATAGGTTTAGTA
>MFWN01000077.1:14653-24226 GCA_001786395.1 Candidatus Pacearchaeota archaeon RBG_13_36_9 | reverse complement strand
AACCTTATTCTTACCTAAAATTTCAATGTTTACTTTTTTAATTGCAGGGATTGCTATGATACTTGGAGCTTTTTTCAGCCTTGAGAATAATATCAAAAACCTTGAAAAGGATAAGTTAACTTTAAAAGATTTGTTAAGGGTATTAGTCAGCTATTTCCTTTTTATGTTTTCTATTTCTCTTTTATTCTCTGCGATATTTTCTATGTTTCATGGTTCAAATATGTTGATTGATGCAAATACTAATGAACAAGTTAAAGATGTCTATAGGACTTTAAATTTTAATTTAGTAACAATCACCACATTAGGTTATGGAAATATCATCCCTCATGGGCTGCTTTTTGAAACATTAGCTTCAATTGAAGCCTTAATTGGGATGGGAATTAATGTTGTTATTATTGCATTCCTGATTGCGAAATTGTATAATAGGAAGAGCGAGAAAGTATAGGAATTTTACAAAAATTAAGAAACATTTATAACCCCGATTAACATTACAAAAATATTAAAAAGAGCGGTTGAAAATGAGTTATTGGAAGGAAAAAGAAAAGTATGAAAGGTTTAAAGCACAGTCTATAAATTCGGAAGCACATTTATCCGAAAGGGAAAGGGAGAGAAAAAGGGTTTATGAAAGTGAATTATCCAAACTCGGCGGCAAGGATGTTTCAGGTCTTGTAATTTCTATTATAATAATTTTTTTTGGTCTTGCTTTATTTTCTTCAATTTATACGGCTTTAATTGGGATAGGCCTATTAATTTGGGGTTTTATTAAAATCTTTAAGGTAGGAAGTAAAAATAAAGAAAGGCAAAGGTTGGCGTGGGAGAAGGCAGCTAAAAGAATTCCTTATAAACACGGAAAGAGAGATTAAAATGGGTTACTATAAAGAAAAAAAGAATTATGAAAAAGAAAGAACAAAAACAATTGTCAATAAATGTCCTGAATGTAAAAAGGGTAATTTAGTTGTGGAAACAATAACCTCTGGAGGTTTTAGAAGTAAAACGGTGTTCAAATCATTTTGTCCTGTTTGTGGTTATACTATAAAAAGGGAAGTATAAGTAGCTGAATAAATTGTTTTAACTCCATCTATCGAATATACTAGCGAAACATATATATCACTTTTTCGTTATATTTATAAGCATCATTTCGCTTAAGGTAATATGAAAATGAGTGGGTTAAAAATCACAATTTTTATTGTTGGTGTTTTATTAGTTATTACTGTACTTTATCTTATTTTGGTGCTCGTTCAAGTTCCTTATACTGCTAATGTTATTTATTCAGAGAAAGAACCTTATAATACCCCGGTTTGCCATGATGAGCAAGTAAAGTGGTCTAGAGACAAATGCGAAATCTATACTAATTTTGGTCCCCAGATATTTCAAGACTTCTTTACAAAGTGCGTAGTTTATAACAATGATGATACGGGGGGTATATTTGAATTTAATATTGTAACAAGAGACACCCTTGGACATGAAACTGAAAATAAGTATTCTCAAGATAAGTATTCTTTATACATTGCTCCTTTTAGCAAAGGGGAATTTGATATTGATATAGGTGCAAAATGTAATTCTGATGGTGTTTGCCGAGAGCTAGATTATTCCCTTACAGAATTAAGGGTTTATCCTCCAACAAAGCAGGTTTGTGAGAATATTGTTAAATATAAAGATGTAGAAAAAACAAAGACAGAAACACGATATTGTAGTGCTTGGAAGAAAATAGCAGGTATGTGTTAAAGGATAATAAAAATGATTAAGAAGATTGAGAAATGTGTTAAATGCAAAAAATTAGTCAGTGAAAAAGAATTAGAAAACAATAGAGGTTATAAAATTGGATTTGAAGATTTAGATATATCAACAAAAAATCAGATATTAGAAGATAGCTTAATTCTTGGTAAAAAACCAAAAGAAGAGTATGTTATTTGTGAAGAATGTGTTGAAAAGCTGAATAAGCACGGTGGGGAAAGCAGCCTATTAGATTAAGCAATCTGTTAAGTTTTTTCTTAATAATGAATTTCACTAATGGGCTAAGTTGAGATATCTGCAAGTTCAACAATAAGGATACAACTTAACTTAAGAATTCGTTAATGTTGAATTAATCAAGATACATTGAGGTTCAACAATAAGGATTAAGAAACAAACCCTTCAAAATTCTTTGTCTTGACACATCTGCCTGTTTGAACAAGTTCTTCCGCCATCTCTTTTTCCTCACCGCATAGGCTGCCATCATTTTTCTGAAGCATAAAAACTATCTTCTCTAGCGCCTTAATTCTGTTTTCCATCTTGATTTTATCCTCTTTGGTTATTAGGTCTTCGTCGTCTATAGTATCCCTCATATCTAAAAATTCAGAATAGTAAAAAATCCTCTCTTCAGTTTTCCACCCAAAGCGATACATTAAATCTCTATTAGTTTTATACCTCTTTAACCAAAAGCAAGCCGCAATATGTCGGAGGTCGTAGGCGGTCATTTTATCCGGGCTTTCTCTTCCTTTTGTTGGCTCGCAAATTATCTTTTTTTCTCCGTTTTCTATAGTCTCTTTTCCAAACAATTTTTTACAGGTCATCCTTAAGGCTTTGTTAAATCCGGCTTGTGTCATTGTAAAAATCAAATCAGTTGGGTTTAATTGTTCACGCTCTACGTATTCTTTCATTAGTTGAGAGCATAATTTGAGTTTAATTTTTCTTTCAAAAGAATGTTTTTTTACTACTCTCTCCCCATTGCTTCTTACTTCCGGTAAGTCCAATATGGTAAAGTCCTCTTGGAAATCAAAAACCCTTATGCGCCAAGCCTCTTCCGGTCTTACTCCGCTGTCTAGTATAAAAGTTGCTAAAGCCCTGTAATCTGAATTAAGAGCGTTGATAAGCCTTTTAGTGTCCTCTTCCCCTAAATAAACCCAAGGGGGCTTACCTTTTGAAAATTGGGTTGGCAGGATATGCTCTGTTATGTTTTCCTTCATTCTACCTACTCTATGCATCCATCTGAATATAACCTTAACATTTCTAGCGAAATCCTCGGAATTTTCCTTTTTGATTATTCTAGATATCTCTTCCCTTGTTAACTTGTCAAAATCCTTATTCTTGCATCTCTTTGCTAATACTCTAGCAGTTCTTCTATTCCTTAATAGGCTCGCCGGAGTTCTCATACCTCTAGAAGTGCAGTTAATCCCTTCTTCCAAGTTTTTTAAGAGGGCAATAATAATTTCAGAATTGTGCTTTGATAACCCTTCAATTTTTCCTTCTTTAAACTCTTTCTTCTTGTATTTAGCCCAAGCCTTCTTATTCCCATTGATGTCTAAAGGTGCTAGTTCTTCCATTTTCTTACTATCACCCCTATACTAACTTCTACAGAAATCTATGCTTTAAAAGCATTTGTGTAACTGAACTATTGTATTGAAGCGGTAGGAGGGAATCGAACCCTCGTCCCAAGGATTTTGCAGTTTTCCACAACCTTGTATTCTGCCATTAAACTACAACCGCCATATTTACATCTTATTTTAAGAATAAATGGTATAAAAATATTAGTATTAGATTTTGGAAAGCTTAAGCTAAAAGAATCGCCTATTTCAATTATGGGGATACCCCCTGTTTAATTTGCTTTCCATGAAAGGTTAAGAAAAAATGGGCTTTTAAATCTATAGATTCCACTTAATTTAAACAAGTTCTGCTTTCTTAAGCTCAACCAGGGTTTCAAATTCTTCTTTTGGAATTGGTTCTATTTCTTTTGGATAACCTTCCAGGTTTTGTGTTGCTTCTTTCCATTCTTCGTAGTCGCTGTTTTTTATAGCTCCTGAAACTGCCCCTTCGTTCATTGCTTCTTTGCCAGTATATTTCTCAAAAGATTCAAGATAGGCGTTTTTATCAAATCCTTCGTATCCATCTGAAAATTCTTTATTCCATTGGTCTATACAATTAATATCGTTTTGTGCCATGTTTTTAATCAGTGTCATTGCTTCCCCTTTATCTGATGCACTGTTTTTTAACGGCATTGCTAAAGCTCCTCCGCTGAATACCATGGCTCCCAGCAAAATAGCCCCAAGTATTTTTGCACTTTTATGTATCCTACTAAATTTTTTATGTTTTTTCATTTTTGCCTGTTTTATTTATTTTAGACAATCTAAAAGAGGGGAAGGGAAAAGAGTGGTTCAAACCTTCTCCCTCTTTAGATTTAATTAAAGGAAAACTTTTAGGTTTATAAACAAGAAGAAGCAAAAATATACATTTCAAGTCCATATTCTTTAAATATATTTTAAGTCCATTCAAATAGGTTTAAATAAATCATTAACTTTAAATTAAAATGCCGCCAGTCAGAATGCAAGATGTTATGGAACAGCTCCTCACCATATCTGTTGGCATGGAGATTATATATTCCTTTGTAATTATACTCTGCAGCCTCATGGTATATTACGGGACAAAAGAGCTATACGAACTGACCAATCATAAGGGTATAAAATATTTCAGGCTTTCTTTCTTGTTTTTTGCAATCGCTTATTTTTTCAGGTCATTTATAAAATTTTTAGTTTATTTTTTTGGAGTTAATGCAGTAAGGGAAATCCCCCAGTTTATTGCGCCTCTAACCCTATTCGTATTCATATATGCAAGCTCGATGGCTGTTTTCTATTTGTTTTACAGCATGGTCTACAGGAAGTGGGAAAATAAAAGCTACCTGTTCCATATTTTTGCAGTCATAATCGCGATAATAATTCTTTTATCTGATGATGCTTCCTGGTTATATCTTGGAATTAATTTTATCCTTTTTCTGCTTTTGGCAGTCGGCATTTGTATAATGCACCGGAACAAGAAAGAAAACAAGAAAAACAGATTTTTTATTGTTTACATACTCCTTTTTGCGTTCTGGCTTTTGAATGTGGTAGATATTCTTATTCCAACAATAATTGGAACTTATCAATTGACAGTCTATCTTATCTCACTCGGAATTTTCATGCTTATACTTTTTAAAGTTTTAAAGAGAGCGGGTTAAAAATGCCAAAGCGCGAAAGATTGGAAATAATAAAAGATATATTGGAAGTAGTAAAAAATAATCGGGCAATTAAAATGACTCCCCTGCTTAGAAAATCTAATTTATCTTCTCAAAGGTTTGTTGAATATTTTAAGGAGCTTTCTGACAAAGGTTTTATAACCGAAAGCGTAGACAAGCATGGCAAGAAAGTTTATTTCTTAAGTGAAAAAGGTTTTAGGTATCTGGAGAAATATAAGACAATTATGGGCTTTATAAATGAACTTGAATTATAAATATTTATAAACCCTCTTCTCTATATTAACTGCATGAAAAAAGAGGTTGCTTGCAAGATTCAGCCAGTAAAAAAGAGCAATAACAACTTAATTTTGATTATAGCTATAGGGGCCTTATTATTAATTGTCCTTTTTGTTCTTGCTTATTTTGCTCACGATTATTTTATGCGCCCAATTGAGCCAAATGAAATCGGGCCCGATCAAACAAATGTTAATGATACGACCCCTATTAATGGCTCAAACATAAATGATACTTCCAAGGCAGTTAATTTATGCGGCAATGGAAGATGTGATAGAGGAGAGAATTATACTAACTGCCCTAAAGACTGCAAAAAACCCGGCACTGAGGGAGGAAGCAGTGGGGGAACAACAAATCCGCCTTGCACTCCAAATAAAGACTGTGCTTATTATTATGATCTAAATCGGTGCGGGAATGCGCTAAGTGATGGATGCTCTAATTCCCTCAATTGTTTAAGCTGCAATTCTGGATTTTATTGTTACAACAACTCTTGCCTAAATAACTCTGCAACTTGCGTTGATTCTGATAATAGGAATTATTATATTCAAGGCAATGTAACAATTAATAATTCAGGAACTTCCGTGTTTAAAGAGGATATTTGTTTGGGGAGTTTGATAGAGTTCTATTGCTATTATAATGGAAGCGATTTTGAGGCAAGAAACGAAAGTTATAATTGCCCTCATGGATGTTTCGAAGGAGCATGCAGCCTTCCTGCATGCATTCATGATGATAATTGTAGCGGGATTAACTTGACTGAAATAGAAACCTGCAATTATACTCCAGATGACAATCCTTTTACATTGGATCATGCTCCTGAAAATTTCTCTTCTTGCATTGATAACGCGTGCAGTGCAGTTACCTATTCTTTCACTCACACCTGCAGTAAAGCCTCTTGTGATGCAGAGTGCGATTCAACAAACAGCTGCCCAGCAACAGCTTGCAATGATGAATGCCATGGAAATGACTATTATGATTATGGGGGAGATGTAAGCAATAGCTGCTTGAGCAATTGTGCATGCGAGCACAATCTATGCGGCACCCCTATTATTACCTACAATGATCCGAGATGCACTTCTTGTATTCCAAATTGTGACGGAAAAGTTTGTGGAGATGACGGATGTGAAGATCCAAATGGATGCGGGACATGTGGAACAGGGGAGATTTGCAGTAATGGAGCATGCATCCCCGAATCTTATGATTGTAATGATGCAAAAGTAAGATGCGTTGATGTTGGAGGAACAAAAGAATACCTTACTATTCAAGGTGCAGTAAGCGCCTCATCAAATGGAAATACAATTGTTGTTTATCCTGGAACTTATCAGGAAACTGTAACTATTAATACAGCAGGAATAACATTAATTGGAGCAGATTCCTCAAATCCTCCCGTGATAGATGGTTCTGAAAAAAATTTCAATCCCATATGGACTAATGTTGAAGGAAATATTTACAAAACACCTTATGTCTGGAAGCTGGATGGAGTTGAAAAAGAGCATCTTACAGAGAATCAGTACACAGGCAGCGGAGGAGGAAGCAAGGATAGAGTAGATATACAAGTTTATGAAGATGGCGAGCTATTAAGAGGGTATAAAAGCATGATAGAGTCTACTACTCCTGGAAGCATGTCTGGATGCTCAGATGATTTTGGAGCTTACGATGGCACTTCTTATCTTGACCCAAGCAAAGACTCTTGGGCGAGCTATCCTTACGAAGGCAGAAAGCATAATCTTCAGATTCCTGGAAGATTCTTCTATGATAATAATACAAATGAACTTTATGTTTCAACTGAAAATGGAGATTCTCCTGTAAATCATAATTATAAAATACCTGTAATATTTAATCTTTTGAAGATTAATTCCGCAAATGTTAAAGTAGAAAATATTGTAATGCAATATTCTTCTGGTTTTGCTGTTCTTTTGAATAATGCAGAGAACTTAATTTTTGAAAATAATTATATGGTTGGCAACCAGTATCCTTTAAAATTATCAAGTGGTTCCAATAAAATAAAAATAAAAGACAATCTTATACAGAATAAAGGGTGGTGGGAGAGATATTGGTATTACGACGCAAAACAAGGGGGGACTTGTGGTGATGAAATAGGGATATTTTGGGCAGGCGCTTTGGAGTGCATCTTAGGAAGGTCCTCTGCTGATGCAGAGATATCAGGAAATACCATTAGCGGATATTACTCTCCTTTTTTCTGGGGTTGCAAAAATGCAAGCATACATGACAATATTATATCAAAATATACTTCAGTAATTAATTTCTTTGATTACAATGGGGATGATTATGATCTAAAGATATACCATAATATTTTCCATGATGTTGATTTTGATGCAATTCAAGGAAAGTCTCAAGAGGGTCCTGCATATATCTATAGGAATATCTTCTATAAAATTGGCTCTCTAATGAAAACAGGATATGTATCCACAAATTTACAGGATGTATATTGGTATCATAATACTGTTATGGGCTCTTGGTGGACATTAGCGGATTATCCAAATACTCCTGATGAACAAAACAGGATGCATATGTTGAATAATATTTATTATTCAAAAGGCATGTCTGATTCTACTTCTCAAAGCAGCTCAGATAAATTTTATTATTATTCAATTAATCCTAATATAGATACTGATTACTGCATATACTGGGACCAATATACAGACAGTTCTGGTGCTGGCAGGTGGGATGGAGTAAGCTATTCTGACAATCCAACCGGATTAACTAATTTTGCAAATGCAATTGCTGCCCATAACATTGCAAAAAGTCCTTTGTGGAAAGCTCAAAGTGAAATTGATGCCTTGACTCCAAGAGATATTAAATACAATCTTGCCTGGGACTGGCTTTCAGAAAAGGATTATAAGGATATTATCAACGATGGAGGATTTGAGCAGCAGCTGGATTTGCAGTTCCAGGAAATATATGATAGATTCTCTTTACAAGCAACAAGTCCTGCAATAAATTCTGGAGGACAAATACCTGCTTCTTGGCCTCATTATCCATTGCCAGATACAGGTGAAATTACAGATGGCAAGCCTGATATGGGGGCAGTGGAATATAAAAGCGGCAGTGTTTCAACGATAAAGCCAAAAATGAAGCCAGAAACTCCTAGCCAGGAAATTTATGAAAAAGAATCTGGATTTTGGTCTTTTATTAGGCGCTTATTTTTTTGGAAAAAGTAAAAACCTTATAAACCTCAATTTCTTATAATTTTTACAAACGGGGCAAGCATGGAAATAATTTACAACAAGGTTTTTCTAGAGCATGATACTGGTATGCATCCTGAGAACAAGAAAAGGCTGAAATGTTTTGGAAAACTGAAAGAAACAAAAATAGAAAGCGGGGAAAAATATCTTAGCTTGATTCATGATAAGAATTATGTCCAGCAGGTAAAAGAGGCGTGCAATAAAGAGGAGTATCTTGACCCTGACACTTATGTTTCAAAAGGAAGCTGGAACACAGCCCTAATGGCTGTAGGTGCTACAATAGCAGCTTCCGAAAAAAACGGATTTGCCTTGGTAAGGCCTCCGGGGCATCATGCACATCCTGGAAGAAGCTCTGGATTCTGTATTTTTAACAATCTTGCAATTTCTGTTCAGCGGCTGGTGAATAAGGGCAAAAAAGTTTTGATATTTGACTTTGACGGGCATCTTGGAGACGGCACTATGGATATTTTTTACGATACAAACAAAGTAATGTATTTTTCTCTTCACCAGTATCCTGCTTTTCCAAACAAGGGCTGGATGGATGAGCTTGGAGAAGGAAAAGGAAAAGGCTACACGATAAATGTACCGCTTCCAGCAGGCACAGGAGATGACTTATATTTTGATGCCATAGATAGGGTAACGCCATATCTTAAGAGATTTAATGCAGATGTTGTTGCATTGTCAGCAGGATTTGATGCTTATCTTGGGGACCTGCTTTTGGACTTAAAATTAAGCTTTAATGCATACTACAACTTGGGAAAATTATTAAGAGAGAATTTTAAGAACATGTATGCTACTTTTGAAGGAGGCTACAACACAGAGGCGCTTCCTTTCTGCGTTTTTAGTTTTTTAGAGGGAATCAACGGGGAGAAACAAAGGTTCTCTGAAAAAAGCACAAAATCCTCACTGGATACTAGAAAAGAATACGATAAAAGGATAAAAGAGCTGGAAAAAAATTTAAAAAAATGCTGCAAGATATAAAAAAATGACAATCAAACAATTAGATGATATTTTTAATCCAAAAAGCATAGCGGTAATTGGAGCTTCAAATAATAAATCGAGTGTTGGATACGGGATTTTTAAGAACTTGAAAACTTTTGAGGGAAAGCTTTT
>MFWN01000077.1:14097-14636 GCA_001786395.1 Candidatus Pacearchaeota archaeon RBG_13_36_9 | reverse complement strand
GAAGACTAATACATGGAAAAAAGGCTTATGGGCATATTGGGGATATTGAAAATGATATTGATTTGGCGATAATTGCAACTCCTTCTTCAACTGTTGAGAAATTAGTGGAAGAATGCGCCCTTAAGAAAGTCAAGGCAGTAATGATTTTGGCTGCTGGTTTTAATGAGGCTGGCAAAAAAGGAGAGCAGCTTTCTGAATCTATATTAAAAATAGCCAGGAAGAGCAGCATAAGGATAATAGGCCCTAACTGTATGGGATTTCTAAAGCCTTCAAAAAATTTAAATGCTAGCTTTGCAAGAAAAATGCCTGCAAAAGGCAGCATTGCTTTTATTTCGCAGAGCGGAGCCTTAGGCAGTTCTATCTTAGACTGGGCTTTGAAATATGAGATGGGGTTTAGCTTTTTTGCGTCAATTGGGGGAATGATAGATGTAGGATTTGCAGATTTGATAGACTATCTTGGAACAGATCCACATACTAACAGCATTGTTCTTTACATGGAGTCTTTGAACGAAGCAAGAAAATTCATGAGCGCGGCAAGG
>MFWN01000077.1:0-14086 GCA_001786395.1 Candidatus Pacearchaeota archaeon RBG_13_36_9 | reverse complement strand
GGGAAAGCCAATCATTGTATTAAAAGCAGGGAAAAGCGAGCAGGGGGCAAAGGCTGCACTTTCTCATACAGGAAGCCTGGCAGGAAACGATGAGGTATTCGATGCTGCTTTCAAAAGGGCGGGGATTGTAAGAGTGAACGAGATCGATGACCTGTTCGATTGTGCAAAAACTTTATCAAAGCAAAAAAGACCAAAAGGAAAAAGATTAGCAATAATTACAAATGCAGGAGGCCCGGGAGTCATTTCAACAGACATGCTTATACAAAGAGGAGGAGAGCTGGCTAAATTAGGAAAAAATACAATAGAGAAACTGGATAAAGTTTTAAATCCGGCATGGAGCAAAAACAATCCAGTTGATTTGTTGGGTGATGCTTCTGCTGAAGATTACAAAGCAGCTGTTGAAGCCTGTTTGGAAGATAAAAATGTTGATGGACTATTAATTTTGCTCACTCCTCAAACAATGACAGATGCAACCTCTGTTGCAAAGTCTATTGTAAACATTAAGAATCCAGAAGAGAAGCCTATTCTAGCCTCATTTATGGGGGGTGAGAGTGTAAATTTAGGAAAGAGAATATTAGAAGAAAACAGCATCCCTGTTTTTCCATATCCTGAGAGGGGGGTAAAGTCTTTTGTTTATCTTTATAATTATTCTGAAAGCCTCGAGTCATTATACCAAACTCCTTCCACAATTCCCCATGCCTTTCATCCTAAAACAGAAGAAAATAAAAAACTGATTGACTCTATAATAAAAGAAAAAAGATATTTTTTAAGAGATGACGAAGCAAAGAAAATCTTGGACAATTATTTTATTCCTGTTTCCAATCACAGCTTAGCTAAAAACGAAGAAGAAGCTGTTAAAATAGCTGAGAAAATAGGTTATCCTGTTGCACTGAAAATTGCCTCTCCAGATATTCTGCATAAAACAGAGGTTAAAGGAGTGGAACTGAACATAGTTGATGAGAAAGAGGTAAAAGAGGCATTTAAAAGAATAATTGAAAACGTGAAGAAAAATTCCCAGAAGGCGGAGATACATGGCATTTTAGTGGAGGAGATGATAGCCAAGAAATATGAGCTTATAATCGGGAGCAAGAAAGACCCCATTTTTGGGCCCGCAATTGTTTTTGGGATGGGTGGCGTGGCTGTAAATGTTTTTAAGGATATGAAGGTAGGAATTCCTCCGTTAAATATGACTCTTGCAGAGATGCTAATTAAAGAGACAAAAATCTACGAGCTGCTCAGGGGTTATAGAGGAATGAAACCTGTTGATCTGAGCCAGATTCAGTTTATCTTGTATAAATTTGCTTACCTTGTCTGTGATTTCCCGGAAATAAAGGAAATAGATATTAATCCCTTCAGCATAGATGAGAACGGCGGGGTGGTAGTTGATGCAAAAATAATTCTTGATAAGAAGTTTATAGAAAAACAAAGAAAAAGAAAATTAAATCCCTATTCTCATCTGGTTATCTCCCCTTATCCCAAGCAGTACATGAAGGAGATTAAAATGAAAAATGGGGAAAAAGTAACTCTCCGCCCTATTAAGCCAGAAGATGAGCATATGGAAAAAGAGATGATCTCTAAATTTTCCAAGCAAACCCAGAGATTCAGATTCTTTGGCTTGTTGAAAGAGATAAGCCACGAGCTTCTGATTAAATATACGCAGATAGATTATGATAGAGAGATAGCAATAGTCGCGGAAGCAGAAGAAAAAGGAGAAAAGAAAATATTGGGGGTTGTAAGGCTTATAAGTAATCCTTATGATGAAATTGCAGAATTTGCAATTGCTATTGCAGACACTTATCACGGGCAGGGATTAGGGGAGCAGATGACAGATTATATGCTGGAAATAGCCAAAGACAGGAATGTAAAACGAATTTTTGCGTATTTTTTAGGAGATAATGAGATAATGAAGCATATTTTTGAAAAAAAAGGATTTAATATTTTCAGGGAAGAAAAAATCTGGAGAGCTGAAAAAGAAATAAGATGAGCTATGATGTTATAAGAACATTTCAGGCAGATTATATTTTGTTTGACTTGATTTTCTTAGCAATACTCATTTTTTTATTAATAAGGTATAAGAAGAAAATACCTTTAATTGCTTTTTTTGTTGGTGGATTAGGGATAAATTTTGTTATTGATTGGGGTTTTTGGCTTCATTCGGGTACGAGAGAGGTTGTTCTTCCTGCATTTTTGAACACATTTGTTTTTTTCCTATGGTTTTCAATATCTTATGGTGTAGAATATGCTTATGTTTTTTTGATGTTTGAAAAGAAATCTAATAAAATAGCATGGACTTTACTGGTTTTGGGAGCATGGATTCTTATTGGCTTTTTGTCTTGGCTAATCCCCATAAATGACTCTGCAATTACTACAGTAAGACATATGTCTAATTTAAGATTCTTAAGGATTACTATTGTCCTTATTGGTTATGGATTGCTTTTTGCATTCAAATATGACTGGAAAAAAATTATTTATCTGTTCTTCATAGGATTTTTAGTCCACTTTATGATGGAATTCTCTCTTTTATTAACGGGAATACGGCCGGGTTCATTCTTAATTTTACTTGAAAATTCTCTGATTGAATTTAATATGGGCGTGCCGTTTTTTTATCTTATTTATGACAAATGGCTGAAAAAGAAAAAGATTTGATTATTTTTTTAAAAAGGAAATAAAAACCTTCAAAATCAAGGTTTATATAACCTGATTTTGTAATACACTTATGAAAAAGAAACAGTTTCAGGGTAAAAACAATAACAGGAGAGACTTTAGAAGAGATAACTATCCAAGAGAGAATTCAAGAGGGAATCTTAGAGAGAAGCCCAGGGGGAGATTCGAGAGATTTGAAAAAATTGAAGAAGTTAGCCTGTCTGACATCAGCCTAGATTTTTCCAAAAGGAAAGTATTGGTTAAAGGGATGGTTGAAAAGGTTGTTCAGACAGGAGGGCCAACTGTTTTTGTGGCTTCTGATGGGACCGGCTCTCTTGCATTAAAGGGTTTTGTTAAGCCTGGAGAACGAGCTTATCCTGAAATAGAAGAAGGAGATATTGTTTCTGCAATAGTGACCATAGGCGATTTTCAAGGAGGGATAGAAGGTGAGATTCAAAAGATTTCAAAGCTCTCGCCTGATGAGCGGGAATATTTTTTAAAAAAGATAGTTGAAATACAGAAAAGCCGCGCAGCTGTAAATCCAATTCCTTTTCTTGTAAAGAGCCAAATATTAGAAAAGCTGAGAAATTTGTTTATAAAAGCAGCAACAGAAATAAGGCTTGCAATAATTCAAAATCGCCCTATAATTGTCCGCCACCATAATGATACAGACGGATACAGTGCAGGATATGCTCTTGAACGTGCAATACTACCGTTAATAATAAAGCAGCAGCTTTCTGAAAAAGCAGCATGGGAATATTTTTTAAGAGCTCCCTGCGCCGCGCCTTTTTACGAGATTGATGATTCTATAAGAGATGTGGCATTGTCATTAAGAAACGTTGCGAAATTTTCAAATAAAATGCCATTAGTGATTATTGCAGATAATGGCTCAAGCCCAGAGGACTTGCTGGGAATTAAACACGGCAAAGTTCATGGAATGGAATTTATTGTAGTTGACCATCATTATTCTGAGACAGACCTTATTACTCCGGAAGTCCTGACACATATTAATCCTTTTCTGGTTGGAGAAGACGGCGCAAGATTTTCTGCAGGCATGCTTTGCACAGAGCTTGCAAGGCTGATTAATCCGGTTGACAATATCGAGCAGATACCTGCAATGGCTGGGCTTGCTGACCGCATCGAAATAAGAAATCCAGAAGTTATTGAACAGTATCTAAAAATAGCAGAAAAAAATGGATACTCCAAGGAACTATTAAAGAATATCTCCACGGTTATCGATTTTGTCTCTTCTAAAATAAGGTTTATGGAAGTAAGAGAGTACATAGGAGTTTTATTTGGGGAACCCAGAGACAGGCAGAAACAGTTAGTTGAGACACTAGAGCCTCATATAAGGAAATTAAAAGAAAAAGGACTGGCTATTTCCAAAGCCAATGCAAAAACCATTGAAATAGGCAAAACAACCCTGCAATTTATTGAAATTGACAAGACTTTTCCAGGGTTTGGCTTTTATCCTAAGCCAGGCATGTGCGTTGGAATGATTCATGATGATTTGCAGGCAACAAAAGGCGTGACTAATCTTGTTACTGTTGGGATAATGGAGACTGCAATGACTCTAAGAGCCACAGACAGTGCTAATTTTTCAGTCCATGACCTGATAAAATTCCTGGATGAAAAATCCCCGGACTCTTTTGTTGAAGGCGGGGGCCATAAAAACGCGGGCTCAATTAATTTCCTGCCCAGCAAGAAAGACATCATCTTCAAGCTTTTGAAAGAGTTTATTAAAGAAAGAGAAAGGATGAATTAAAACCATTGGTTTATTTTTTGGCGAGTTTCCATAAGAGGTCAAAATGTTTTTTAAACATTGAAGCCACTAATTTGGATTTTATTACTATTGAGACTAACATCGGGTCCCAAATATTAATGTTAATTTTATCCCCATAGATAAAAGTTGCTACGGGGCTTGAAAGTTCCTTTGAAACATATCTAATTTCTGTAAAATAACTGGGGGGATTTCCCCTCTGGGTGTAAATTCCATAGTAAGGAATTTTTTTGTTTTTTACGTCCCTTAGCCATTGCTCTGCAAATATAGGTAGTTTTTCTCTCAACTGACCTTTTATCCCGTATCCATACAGCGGTTTTTCTTCTTTAATCATGTCTCTCCATGCAGATTTCATTCCCTCTTTTCCCTTATAAACTTCTACCTGAATGCCTTCTGATGATGAAGAATATAAACTGCTTAGTTCTGGATAGATAGAATCAAGCAGCTCTTTCTTTTCCCTTAATAATTCGTAAAAGTTGTTGGGATTTGAAGCTCCGTAGCGGGCAATTTTCCCTTCTTTTATCATAGTTACAAGCCCTTTTTCTCTGAGCTGTTCTAAAACATCATAAATATTAGTCCTATGAAACCCACACTCTTTAGATATTTCCTTTACTGTGCAGTTTTTTAGCTTTAATACAGCATAATAAATAATTGATTCTGCTTCTGTTAACCCTAATTCTGATAATTTCTTTAATTCCATAATCCCAGTAAGTTTTCATCCTTTATAAATTTGTCTATTTTTAGACACACATGGTTTATATGCCCCCTTTTTTAGTTATTACTTATGAGTAATAAAATATATAAAAATGATTGGGATAGAAGAATTGTGGATTTTGACAAAGTTCATGGAGACAGCAGCGGCGCTTATTTGGAACTGTTAAAATCCCTTGATTTAAGGGGAGATTTAAGGATTGGGGATATAATGTGTGGTTATGGCGAAGTAAGTTCCCATTTATTAGAAGAAAGCAGGAAAAGAGGCATTAGTCTTGACTTATCTTTGCTAGATTCCTCCAGTGTACAACTTGATAATTCAGTTAAATACCTGCAGAAATACAGACAAGACAAGAATAAGATACTTCTTATATTAGGAGACGCAAGAAGCCATAAATTTCCAATGTCCAGTCTTGACTTAATTATAATAAAAATGGGGCTTCATGAAGTTCCTTTTGAAGACCAAAGAAAAATATTGAGGAATTCTGCTGCTTCTTTAAAACAAGGCGGCAGATTATATGTGTGGGAAAGTTTGGGCTTAGATTGCGAAGTGAATGCTTATTTCAAGGAAATAGTCAGAAAGAAAGATGAATTAGCGGGATTTAAGCAAATGGTAAGAGACAGGTATTTCCCTAACCAAGAAGAAATTATTTCTTTAATGGAAGAAGCAGGTTTCTCAGCTATACAAGAAATTTATGCAGGAGATATTCAAATTAATCCAGCTTATCTTGTTGACTTAAACCAGAATCCTAAGAAGATAGCTAAATTCAACTCTTATGTAAGGGCACTTTTGCCAGAAGGGATTAAGGATAAAGTCCATTTTCAAGATAATGGAAATTCTGTCCAGATGACTTTTACAAAAAAGATTTTTGTAGGAGTTAAAAAATGAAAGCGGCACAATTCACAATCCAGAAACGAGATGTTTCTGTCTCCCAAAATTCCTTGAGAAAACAGAGGAATTTTGTGATCACAAAAAGAATAGCCAAGCACGGCAAATCAAAAGGTTTTTAACTGAGCAAGGCTTTCTACAACTGCATAGTATGGCAAGTAAAGAATTTGAGTTTTTTGTGAAGGCTGATTTAAGAAAATATAGCGGGAGATATGTTGCTATTGTAGATGATAAAGTTGTTGCTTCTGGCGAAAATGCAAAGAAAGTTTTTGAAGAAGCTAAAAAGAAAACTGGAAAAATACCCACATTAGCAAAGATTCCTAAAGAAGAAGCATTAATTTTAAGGCTAAGATGGAGCTAGAGTTCGACTTTAAAGAAGAGGAAAGCAAAATATTTGGGCCTGTTTTAAGGCCAGTAGCGAGAGTAGTTCTGGTCAACCAAAATATGGAGGTTCCAGAGTACCCTTACGTTGATTCTGGAGCAGATATATCTTTAATCTCCAAGTCTGTAGGCGATTTATTGGGATTCAGAATAGAAGAAAAGGATATTGTAGAGGAGATAAAAGGAATAGGCGAGAGAGGAATTCCCATAATAATAAAAAAGATTAACATGAGAATAGGAGAAAAAGAATTTGAAACAAGGATTGCATGGGCGTTAATAGAAGAGGTCCCTTTATTGTTGGGCAGAATGGATGTTTTTAATTTGTTTGATATTTTATTCAAGAAAAACAGCAAAACACTGTTTGCAGACTAAGGATTATTAAAGAAAGATAAAATTTTATTTTTTGGCGAGTTTCCAGAGTGCTTCAAAATATCTTTTTTGATTTTCTGCCATATCTTTGTTTTCTATAACCACCGCAAATGGTTCTTTTGTCCAAGATTGTAAAACAACTTTATCAGCATAGATAAGAGTCGCAGTTGGAGACTCTAATTCAATTGGCATAAATTTATAATTTACATATTTTAATGACTCTGTTCTAGTTTTAACTTTTTCTCGAGCTTCTTTAGTGTTATTATATAATATTCTCATAATTACTTTCCTTTTGATTCTTTCTTTATGCCATTCTTCCATAAACGCAAGTATTACTTCAAAAGAAGAACGAGAACTTCCATAAGCTAAAAACTCTTTAACTCCTGCACGGAGTATATCATTCATAACAGTTTTCATCCCATCTTTGCCTTCATATATCTTTACTCTTGGTCTTTTTATTCCATGAACCTTCTCCAATTCTCCAAGTTGTGGTAGGATTTCTTTAATAGCTTCTTCTTTCTCCTTAATCATCCTGATTAACTCTTTTGGACTTGATGCCATAAAATATTTTTTACTATCTCTTATAGAATAAGATATCAATCCTAAGTCAATAAGCCTTTCTAATATATCATAAATTAGAGTTCTGGGAAGGTTGCTTTTTAGAGAGATATCGCTGGCCAAAGAAGCCCCTAGTTCTAAACAAGCAAGATAAACTCTTGCTTCTTTTTCTGATAATCCGAACTTTTTTAAAGATTCTAAAATCTCCATAAATTTTTATATGTTTTCTGATATTTAAACCTTCCTAATCTGTTGTAAATAGTTTACAGCAAATATTTAAATAACAGGATTAGATTACTACTATAAAGTAAGTGAACCTCCCTGTGCCAAGAGCACAGGGCATCCCTAAGTGAAATCAAACAATTTAAGTTGCTCTGCTTTCCTTCCTTGCTTTTTTATATACTCTCTTATTATATCTGCATTTATCCCTTCTCCAACTGTGGCTACATAACCACCATCACTCCAAAATTCCCCCCCATAATTCTTTTTTCAAATCTGGATGTTTCTTGAACAACTCTATAGCAGTTATACTTTTAACTAACCTAAAAATTTGAGAGGGAGCCTATTTTGGAACAGACTGTAACATAAAATGTACATGATCCTCATCAAAGCCCATTGTTTCAAATTTCATATGATATCTCTTTTCAAATCCAGTGCATATTTCTTTTATGGTTTCTATATATTGGCTATCTAAAAACAAATCCTTTCTATATTTTATACAGAATACAAAATGGTACTTTATTTTGAAAACCTTATGCGCAGACCTTGATAGCTCTTCTTCATCCATGCGCTTAGAAAGAAGTCTATCGTTTTAATTGTTTTCCTTGGCTTATTTCAGATAAATTAACTAACTTAAAACTCTCCTCTCTGTATTTTCTTTACAGCTTCTATGACTCTTAGGTCGGGTGACAAAACATAGATATGGTCATCTGTTGAGCGAATAGCACGATAAATTCTTTGCAAGAACTCCCGTTTTGCCTTGTCGGTATAAAACTTCCAGAAGTATTCTTTGTGGGTATTTTTTAAGATTTTCCAGAAGGTGTCGCTTATGTTAGGATTGGGATATTTTGTAAATAATACTGAATTACACATCCCTCCTGGAAAGTCCATGCCTCTGGAACATTTGGTCGTGAATAGCGTTTTTGATAATCCATGCTTGAATTTTATTATATTTGCTCCTGATTTATCCTGGCTTTGAATTTTAATAAGCTCCTCTGAAGATACTAAATTTGAAAGACCATTCTCCTGCAGTTCTTTTTCTGTTGGAAGATCCTTGTAAGAGTTTACATGGATTAATACAGGCGGCTTTGCCTTTCTTACGCATTCTGAAAGAGAGAAAAGGTAGTCTTCTCTTTTGTAGGCTCCTGATGTTAAAGAGGAATACCTGCAGTCAGATTCTTTTCCTGTGCGTATAATATCTATGCTTCCCTGATTTATCGTTTCAGCTTCAACTATCTTGAAATCTTTGATTCCTAAAATATCTTTTATAACTTCTTTGGAATGGAGGGTTCCGGACATAAAAACAAGTGTTTTGTTTTTGTCCAGAATGTCTTTTATGCTGCCTGAAAGATTAGTGCTTACTAATTTGACAAGAATGCTCTCTTCTTCCTGCCTATAAGTCAAGTAAACATCTTCAGCTATTTCGCTAAAGCTTCTAGCTGTTTCCAGTGCTTTATTGGAGTAGTTTAATTCATCCAGGATTATTTCTGCTTCTAAATCAGGAGACCTAAGCAACATCTCCAGTATTTTTTTAATGTTTGTATCTTGTATGTTAAAAACAGAGTCTTCTTTTATTCCGAGAAGACGTTTGTTTTTTATTTCATTTTCAATAAGCTGAAGCAGCCTGTTTTTTGATTCTGTGGCAAGTTTGTTTTCAGTTGTTATATGCTTTAAAGAAGTATGCAGCCTGTTTAGGTTTAGCTCTTTCTGCTCAAATAAACTATCCAGGAATTCATCTGCTTCGTCTATTATATCGACTTCTGTTAATGGTTTTCTTCCCAAGGATAGCTCTGCCTTGTATTTTGCTGAGTTAAATATTATAACATCTGCGTAAATATATCCGAGGTACTGGTCATAATAAGAGCAGCCTTTTTTACGGTGATAGAAAATAAACTCTCTTCCACCAATCCCTTTGTACTTTTTCTTTTCTGCATCGTATAACATCTTTATATCATAATCTGCAGGAAGAATTGGGCTCCAGTAAGGATTTGAAGGAGCAATCATCATCCTTTTTAAGCTTTTTATTTCATCTGGAAAAGACTTATCCTTCAGAAGGGGGTTATCTTCATAAAATTCTCTGAGCTCGTTTATATTTTTTTCAGATATCTTGATATTTTCCGGCAGGTTTGGATGGGCGCAGGATACTCCCGGCTGTATTATCGAATCGTGGTTATCCCTTCCGGTGATTGAGGCTATTTTTAGTCTTTCTCCTTTGCTTTTCAGAAGGTATTTTTTACCTGAATAATCTTCTTCATACTGCTTTTGCAGGCTTTTTAATGGAACTACTATAGATGCCTTGCCGATTGTTCTTGCGATATTAAGCGCTATTGCAGATTTGCCGCTTCCGCATACTCCGTGCAGGAAAATAACTTTATGGTCTTGCTTTATTAACTTCACAACTTCTTTTACAATATCTTCCTGAGTTTTGCCATTGGAGAATTTCAATGGTTTTAACGCTTTCCCATCCGAGTAAAAACTCCAATAGTCTGATTCGCCTTTTATTTTTTCTGCCGCAGTCTCTTTTAAAAAATAGAGAGAATCTGATTTTTTTAGACTGCTTGATTTTTCCCCGTGCTTCTCTTTTTCTTCGTAATAATGACTTATTGGCTTCTCCCGCTGCTTTTGCTTTTTTGCTTTTTCTTCCAGCTCTTTTTCTATGTTTTTATCATCTACTCCGATAAGCCTTCCAGAAGAATCGAACATTAATCGCCCCATTAAGTTATACTTAATATAGCATTTAAAAGGTTTTTGTCAAAACATTTATAAAACCTTGGTTTTTCTTTAGTTTAGATTAAAGTGGAAAATGCTACACTTAACTAGCGATAATTTTGAAAAAGAAGTTGCTAAATCAAAAATTCCGGTTGTTGTGGACTTTTTTGCAGACTGGTGCATGCCCTGCCAGATGATGGCCCCTATTTTTGAAAATCTAAGCAAAAAGCTTGGAAGCAAAATGAAATTTGCAAAAATTGATACGCAGTCTGAAATGGAGCTAAGCCAGAGATTTAACATAACTGGAATTCCGTGCCTTATTGTCTTTAAGAATGGAAAAGAGGCAAGCAGAATTGCAGGATTTATGCAAGCAGAAGAACTTGAAGAAAAATTGAAGGGTTATTTGTAAATCTAAGCTTCAACTAAACTCATTTTTGTAATTTTTTCAGTTTCTAATTTTGTCAGTTCCCAGTCGAATTTTATCAATCTTGCAACAAATGGATTTCTCTTATTCAACTTAAATAGTTTTGCGTTTCCTATAATCCTCGTTGGAATAATTATCTCTTTTTCCAGAAGCAACTCCCAAATTTTTGTAAAGGCGCTCCATCCGACCCCCGCCCCCCTTGCTACTTCTGTCATACTGTAATCAAACTCCTGCCCCTGTATCAAAAAATCCAGAACTTTTATATACGGAGAGCTTCCCAAGTATTCTACAAATATACTTTTCTCTTCTTTAGGTCCTTGTTCTGCGCCCTTATTTTTCATATACTCCATACAAAAATGTGATTTATAAACTTTTCTATTTAACTAACCTAGATTAATATTTTGATAATTACTAAAACGGAGCTATTTTAAGAAAGAAATATAAACAAAGAAACAGTTAGAATATTATGGGTGAAATAGAGAAGGATATAGCGCGCTTTATTTTAAGGAAGTTGGTGAGGCACAGGATATGGATGCACAAGCATACAAGCATCCATAATCTTCCGAAATGCCTGCCAGATTACCTAAAGAGCAAAAAAGAAGTCAGGAAAGTTATTGAGGCGCTTCTCAAGGACGGATTCTTATTGTCTAAACCGACTAATTATGGCTTAGAAGTTTCGCTTAATATAGAAAAGAAAAAAGAAATTGAGAAAATAATTGAGGGAAACAGTTTATAAACTTCTCTTACATTAATAATTTATGAAAAAACTCAGGACTCTGTTGATTCTGCAGGCGGTTATAATGCTTTTTGTCGGGCTGTATATTGTTGGAATTGAGTTCTCTGATAACTCTAAAGTAGCTGGAACCGGCAACCAGATAGCTGCTCCGCCTCTTCCCCAGATTCCAGGAGGAGATGGCCCAATAGAAAAAACTTTCACTCTTTTTGCAGTTTTTGGTATATTATTAGTTATAGGGGCAATAATAGAAATGGTTATCTTGTTTTTCTCTGCATTTAGATAAACGTTTAAATTAATTTTTGTTTGCTAGGTCCTGACACCACTAAGTTGACGGGGCTCTTTTTCATATTCTTTTCTTAATATGGGCAGATATAAGGAAGCAGATTGCTCTGGAAGCCCCGGATCTATTCTAAAATGAGCAGTTATTCTTCCTGGAAGAAATAATCCAGAACCTATATTGTATCTTCCGTTCCACCTGCTTGCTTCTTTTGCATCAATCCATTCCCCCTCCACAAACTTATCCACCCTTACTTTAGCAGAATATTTAACAGAATCTGCGAATGTTGGAAGAACAAAAGTTCTGGATTTAGGAGAATCTATTGTAAAGTAATCTGAATCTATTCTTAATGTTATTTTAAGCTTATCTCCTTTGTTCCAGTTAAACAAATAAAAACTAACTGGAAATTCATGCCCAACAAAAATATCTCTCATAGGTTTTTGAGGGCAAGCCCAGATTGCATTGTATTTTCTCCCCTCAAAAGCTTCTCTAGCTCCCCTTGGCATATTAAAACTCTCCACGCACTCAAGCTCAGGATATTTAAATGCATAAAGAATTTGCTGAGTCTGTTCTGAAAAATCAGGCTTTGGTTCAGGTTTTGCTGCTCTTTGAGAAGAAGGGGTTATTCTTACAAACTTAACATCAATATATTCCTCATCTGCCATAGCTCTCAGTGTTTTCAGTTGTCTTAGCTTATCTTTAAAACCCGCTTTATCTCTCCAACGCATAACGCCCATACAAACCTTTGCAAAGCTTTCTGCTGACTTAATTCTCTGAGAAACTACAGAATATTCCCATCTTCTCTTCCCTTGTGTTCCAGCATCTTTCAAAAGGTCCAGCTCTGCTTTCAAAAACTCTAATCTAACTACTCTGTCACTTAACTCCTTCTCTATCTCTTTCTTACGATGAGGAGGAGAAACAGGTAAAACTGATTCCATTTTATCAACTGCCTTTTCTGCATCTCTAATTTCTCCGCTAACTTCTGATAGTGTTTCTTCATCTGCTTTTAATGGTTCATATGACCCTTTCATTAATTGGCTTGCACTCTCTCTTAAGTCAGGAGAGATATCTAACTCTAAATGACTCAACGCCCTATCAATTTCTCTAGCTTCCATATCATTCCCCCAATCTTTACAAGAAAGACATTAAAGAATAGGGATATTTAAGCTTTATAGCAAAATTTTAATTACTCAAAACAAGTGATATACCTTACAAAGAATCAATCTTTCTTTTTTTCAGCAAATTCTGTGTAATTTCCAAATATAGGTTTTATTTGAGGTTTTTATTCCTTTAATCATCTTATTTTTACTGAGTTTTTCTAAATGATGAATAATCGTGCAGTAAGCATAACCCGTTAATTTTGAGATTTGTTGTGCACTATATTTTTTATTCCTCAGAATGTCTAAAATAGATTTATCAGTTAGTTTACCATCCCTGGGGTTTTTCTTAGTTCTCCTTTTGACAATAAACTTTATTTCACTTTCTTTAAAAGAAAGATTGCAAGTAGGAAACTCTTTAGAAAGCTCTTGAACATCTTCATAAAATCTTTCAATCTCCTTAGTGCTCAAAGTAAATAAATAACTGTTTGCTTTTTTATTAAACTGAATTTCAGAGCAGTTATAGCCGCAATCCAAAACCAATTGTCTAATCCCTGATATTAACTCTTTATTCACACTATAAAAAGAAATAACATCTCTTATACTCCCTTCATCAACTATAAAAGCGATTATACAGGCTAGTTTGAATTTTTTGTTTTTTCTCTCTAATATCTTATTTGGGATCTTAGACTCATGAGATTTATATGAAACTATCGAATAATATTTTGACAATATATCAGTCAGCGCTTTTGGAAATTTAACTTGGTATTTTCCTTGGGTGAAATAAATTGATTTTTCAAACTTACCAAAGCAATTTTCCAATTTTTTAACAAAATTATCAAGGGCCTCTTTGTTTTTCTGAGTATAAGAAGGAGTAAAATCTCCGGCAGCACCATCTCCAAATAAGTGTATCACGATACTATATAATTCTGGTGTAACTTTTATAGGCAATATAGGCATATTTATTATCAATCCTTTGCCGCCAGAACGGTAATAGATTACGTTTTTGTTTAAATTTTCCATTATCTCATTATTCAATTTTGCTAGGCCCAAAACAAGAGACAAAGGCATAAACTTTGGATGAATCTTTTTAGTCCTTTCATCCAATCTTTTTCCAGCAATCCAATACTTGATATCCCCACCATTAAATTTCGATTTCAACTTTTTGTTAATCCAAGTAGACAACTCAAAATAATTCTTGCAATTTAATTTATTCATAGAATTGCTAATTAAATTTTTTCTATAATCTTTGTTCAACCCCTAACTTTTCTTAGTTACGTAATAGGTTTTCAT
>MFWN01000076.1:30258-31219 GCA_001786395.1 Candidatus Pacearchaeota archaeon RBG_13_36_9 | reverse complement strand
CATTTATGAGAAAAATCTCACAAAAAGATACATTTATTCTAATTTTGATGCTATAAATCGCATGATTTTATCTAAAAACAGACAGATACATAGAATTTTAATGAAATATTGTGCAACTGTCAAATTAGTTTATAGACGAACCTAGTTTGACAAATGTCAAACTAGGGTTGATAAGGAGTGCTCTCCTTATACCCGAAGAATTCAAAGATAATTGAAGCTATCTCTTTTATTATCGCTTTAGTTACTATACAATAAACCACAGAAATCTTTATAAACATCTTGGTTGTTTAGTATTATCATGAATAAATGGTTAGAAATTGTGATTGGACTGATACTAATAGTTGGGATGGTAGTGATAGCTTACTACTCCTCAGTCTATGATTGGACAATAGGCGGCAAATCCATAAACTTTTGGCATGCCGGCTGGGAATTCCTTAAAGGAGGAGTTTTCTGGCTGATTATAATGATTGGCCTGTTGTTTCTGATGCTGGGGATAAGCGACCTTAGAGAATAAAACTGCCAAATTTTTTGTTTTTTATTTTTTGTTAGGAAATCGTAAAAGTTTATATTTCTTAATCTCTTTTTTAATGTACCATAAACAGGAAGTAAAAAAATGCAGATTTTTGATTTCAGAAAAGTTCTTGAATACTGCGTTTCTGACAATCCTAAAAATCTAAGAAAAGATGGAAGATTTTTTTGACTCTGAATTATGCGCAAGATGCAAGGGAAGAGGCTGGTGCGGCAAGCCATGCAGCATCCTTTTAAAAATAAAGAACTTTTTCCCAAAAACCAAGCTGCATTTTTCAGGAAGTTCTCCGCCGGAAGTTTTTGTCGGAAGAGAAGGCTATCCCATTGTTAATACAGGGATACTTGCTCCCCAAGAATACGGAGACACAGAGCAAATGTCCCTACCGGAGATATGGTATGAAAAAAATTTAAGCATCCAGGATATCCTAAATCA
>MFWN01000076.1:17872-30173 GCA_001786395.1 Candidatus Pacearchaeota archaeon RBG_13_36_9 | reverse complement strand
CTGTTGTTTCTATGAAAGAGCTTTATCAAAGCAAGATACAGGTAAGCAATATTATAAAGATCCTAAGCGCAGGCATGCTCGGCTTAAAAAAGAACAGGAAACTTGTCCCAACCAGATGGTCAGTCACAGCAACAGATGACACTCTGTCCAAGTTCCTTCTTTCAAAAATACGCTATTATCAGGAAACAGGGGAAATTCTCCTTTTCACCTCCGAATATGTAGGCAATCACTATGAATTCCTGCTTCTTCCAGATAAATTTTCCTTTGAAGTAATAGAAGCAAAAATGTCAGGAAGTGTCTGGAATCCTTTCTCTCCAGGAACAGTTGTAATGCAGGACCATGAAGGGTTTTCAGGCAGAAAAACCTATGCAGAAAATGTTACAGGTGCATACTATAGCAACCGCCTGGCTTTATGCGAATATCTTGAAAAAATAAAGCGCCAGGCTTCCTGCCTTGTGATGCGAGAATGCAGGCCAGAATATTACGCTCCCTTGGGGGTAGGCATATTAAGAGAAGCCAGCAGAGATGCTTTTTCCAAGCATCCTGAAAAGTTCCCTTCAGTTGAAGAAGCCCTAAATCAGGCCCAAAAAAGAATGAGGCTTCCAGTCTCATTATTCAAAAGCAGAAGCTGGCTTCTGAAAAACTTCGGCAAACAAACTAGACTGAGCAGGTGGTTTTAAAGCCAAAAACTAATACGTCTCAATCTCCAAATTCTTTATTCTGGAAAAATGCTTTTCATTTCTTGTTACCAGCCTCTCATTATTGGTTATTGCAATTGCAGCTATCATTACATCTTCTATGTCTATTTTTTCTCCTTTTTTTATTAGCTCTGAATCTATATTCCCTGCTTTAATTGCACTTTTTCTGTCCAAAGAAAGAGTTGTGACTAAACTTATAAAATCCTCAATCCGATCTTTTTCTGTTTCCCTTAAATTTAATGAATCTAAACCGCGTATCAGCTCAATAATTGTTGGGGATGCAATTGCTAAAGAGTTGCTGCTTTTCTCTAATTTATCCTTCAGTTGTATTGCCTCTGGACATTCCCGCATTATGTCAACTATAAAGGAGGTGTCTAAACAAACCATCAGAAGAACCTCTCTTGTATTCTTTTTATCCTCAGTTCTCTTCGTTTGTTAGACTCTTCCCTGTTTTTCTTTATTGCCTTTTCGTATTCTTCAGCAGATTCCTTTGAAAGAATGCCCTGAATGCCTGAAAGCACAGACCCACCAGTTATTTTTTGGATCACAAAAGAAAAGCTTTCGTTCTCTTTCTTTAAGCTTAACAGCCTTTTGTATGCATCTTCTGTTATTGAAATTGTTTTAGTTGCCATGCATACACATATGTGTATGCACTTATAAACTTTTAGGTTGATTATTCCCCGCCAGTATTTTGTGCATTGTAATGCATAATTTATTGCTATTTTGTTCATTTGAATGAATAAAATGGCAGTAGGTTGTTCGCTTGAACACAGAGATTGAAAAAAGATAAAAAAAGCTATTTAAATCAGAAGCACCTTATTTCAGCATTGAAAAGATATTGAAAGCAAACAAGGTTAAGCAGGTGGTTTTAAAGGCTACATGCCCCCTGCCGGGCAATATAGCCTTTTGGTACATTTAAGGGATGTTTTTGTTTAATGCCCTGTTGGGGCATAAATTGTCAATTTGTCGATTCTGTTTCAGTTTATAAAACTTGTCGTAACGCAGTGGATAGGTCCCTTAAAGCAAGAAATCTTTTATTCTGTCTCTTCTTCGTACTCAGCTAAAAGCTTCTCGCCTTCTTCAGAATTGAAGTCTACAAAATCAATGCTAGGCTTGTTATGATCGACTTTCCTAAATTGTCTATATACTCTCTTCAACAATCCTTGAAATCGGCTTCCCTGTTTTTTGGCTCATTTTTTTAAGTTTATTTATAGTTTCGATTGATAAGGTCAAATCTATCCTTTTTCTTTGAAAAGGAAGCTCGTGTGTCTTGTCATAATTTTCCAGAATTTCAAATATCTCTGCGTATTTTCTTTTAATTTCAGTTATTCTTTTTTGTGTTATCATATTATACAACTCCTAAGCCTTTGTTCGATATTTCGGATATTATTTATATTCTGTTTTGCTATGGATATTATCTGTTGGATTAATAGTTCCCTATCAACTTGTTTATTATTTTGCTCAGCAAAATTTAGCACAATGAATGTTGCTGTCCTTTTGTTTCCATCTGAAAATGGATGATCAACAAGAATCGCTCTTAGTAAATAAGCTAATTTTTTATATTCTCCTAATTTGTTATTATCTTGGATATCAATAGCATAATCTAAACTGGAATCGCTTCTTAAGTTTCCGCCAAAACCTTCATTAATTCTTAGCAAATCTTCCTTACTAATATCCATACACATAAATAATAGTAAGATATTTATAAATCTTTCGGTTTAGAAAAATACCCCAAGAAATACCATAAAATACTTATGCCCCTGCCGAAGATAAGGACATTTTGGCATAATGCAGGGTATTTTCGCCCTGTTTTTATTGTTGCTGTTTATTATCTCTGTTAAGCCTGCTTTGATTTATAAGGATTGTCGAGATTGAATGGATAGATAAGCTATATTCTCTGTAGACAAAAATGTAGACAAATTATAAATTGTAGACAAAAATAAGAAATTGTAATTTAGTTATTTTTTCTATGACAAGTAGATTTTAAAGATTGTCAAGATTGAGTGGATAAATAGTTTGAGAAATAATTCACACCAAAAAGTATTTAAATAAGGTTAAATAAGGTTATTTAATATGGTATTAAAAACATTTAATTTAGAAGAAGAAACTTACAAAAAGTTCTCTGAATTTTGCAGACAAAATGGAATAAGCATGAGCAAGCAAATAGACATTTTCATCAAAGCTCAGCTTGAAGAAAAGCCAAAAGTCCGGGCAGAATACTTATGCAGATTGGAAGCTATAAGAAAAGGAAAATTTATTAAGGTTGGGGGCATAGAAGATTTTAAGAAGAGGTATGCCTGATGACTTATGCGCTTGAGATTTCTAAAAAATTAGACAGAGTATTTGCCAAACTTGCCAAAAAAGATAAGCTGCAGTTCGAAATTTTGAATAGAAAAATCAAAGAAATTCTTGAAAATCCTCAGATTGGCGAGCCATTAACAGGAAACATGGCAGGACAAAGGAGTGTCCATGTAAGAAATTTTGTTCTTGTTTATGAGATTATAGAACACGAAAAAGTTATAAAACTTCTTGACTATGACCATCATGATGTAGTTTATTATTGATTTTTCTTTCGGCAGTTTGTAAGGATTGTCGAGATGGAATGGATAGGTTTAATCTGGAACAATAGATAAAGTTGGAAACTCAGTATATCCAAAATATTCGTATCCTTTAATGACATCTTTAAATTTTTTTACAACTTCCTCTAAGATTTCTAGTAAATGATTTAAATTTTCAACAACTATTTCAGTTTCAAAATCTGCACCACCAATTGATTTATTAATTTGATAAAAATATCTATGGTATTTTAAGTAATTAAATAGCTCTTTATTTTTTTTAACAGAATTTAGTAAAAAATCTACTCTATATCCTTGATAACCTAATTTTTGAAGGTTTAAATTTATTTTATAACCTACAATAACCTCTCTTTTTTCAAGTTGCTTAATCCTTAATCTAACTGTTTCAGAAGTAACATTTAATTTTTCTGCAATTTCATGATGAGGCATTTTAACATTTCCTGAATAAATCTTTATTATTTTTTCATCTAATCCATCAAATTTTACTGAATCGCCTGCACCATATATTCGTTCAATAATTTCAATATTTCTCCAAGGATCAATAAAGAATCTTTTATTGAAATTATGAACGGGGGCATAAATTGCAATTTTGCTCTCAGAAATCTTATCTTTGTAGTCTAATTGGATTTCGTTCCATAATTTATGAAAAGATTTAATATAATCTTCAGTCTTAACACCAATAAAAAAAGCAAAGTCCCATTTGCCATGGAGCACTGTGGTTGTCCATACATTTTCTTTAACTTTAATTTTATCATAAAATTCTTGCTTTTCATCCATAGTTATATTTTGCCATTTAATATAGATTCTAAAAGTAAAATAACTTAGTTTTGCCATATCTACAATTGCACTATATCCTAAGATTATCTTTTCTTTTTCTAATCTATTTATTCGAAAATTTACAAATTCTTTTGAACGCTTTATTCTCTTAGCTATTTTTGAAATTGGCTGTGACGAGTCTTTTTCTAATTCATAAATTATCTTCTTATCAAACAAATCTATCTTCATATTTTATTAAATACAATTTTATTTATAAATCTTTTGCTTTTGATAAAAATATAGGTAAGAATATTTAAATAAACAAATTACCATATACTAATATGAAATTAATAAATGGACTCGAAAAGCTTATTGGAAAAGAAGGAAGAAAGAAGTTAGTGGAAAACAGGTTTTATACTTGGGCATCAGATATTGCGGCTATAAATCTTTTCTCTCTTTCTTTTGCTCTTAATGAAGCGTATATTGCGGGGATGGACTGGACAGAAGTTGGAAAGACTAGATTGGCTGCAGTTGTTGGGAATACCGTAGTTGGAAGACCTTATGGAATATATAGGGATTGGGTAATGAAAAAATTACATGTTAAAAAAGATAGTCATTGGTTAAAAAAATACGCAGTAGATGTTGGAACTTTTGCAACAGGGCAAACCCCTTTTTATCTTGGTTTTCTTATAGTAGCTGGAGCAGATGCTTCAGAAATGCTAAGGGCTGCATCGTTCTTAACTCTTGCAGCCCCATTAGTAGGAAGACCCCAGGGATGGGTTTATGATCAAATGAGAGATCAATTTGGTATTGAAGGTGCTTATGAAAAGGGCAATGAAGAGATGAATTTAAAATATAACCCTCAAAAAGAAAATTTGGGTAATGCCTCCTGAATAAATTAATCAACCATCCTTATGCATCCACAGTAACAAAGGAACAATCTCTTTTTTTTTGATAACTCTTTTAGAGCCTTGTTAATATCTTCAGCAGTCCTACAAAACATAAGTTCATAAAAGAAATCTGCCTGTTTTTCTTTAAGCTGGGGAATTCATTTATTAGTTCTCTTTTAAGATTTATATTGCTCCAAACCTGCTTACTTTCGCTATAATACATTTTTCCTTTTAAATTGCTTATTTTTTATAAGCAACGACAATAAAACGTTATTACAAAAATACCCTTGATTATGCCATAAAATACGTATGCCCCCGCCGGGCATCACTCCAGCGCAAAAATCAAAAATCCCTCTATAATTGCCGCAATTATTAAAAGAGGCAGGATAACAAACAAGAAAACCCTTAAAGAGCCTTCCACCCTTTTTACAAACTCTTTTTTCTTATTGTCAGAAAACCAAAAAAGCCCCAGCCTTATGCCTGTGGCTAAGGCAAGGATAATTGCAGGAAATTCAAAAATTCCGTGAGGAAGCAATCTAAGCAAGACTGAAGGTCCTGCCACTAAAACGCTTTTCTCAGCAACAAATCCAAGAACATAACCATTAGATAAAGCAGTAAAAATCGGCATGATTCCAAAAATAACCCCAAAAATCATGGCAAAAAAGCTGTTCTTCAGATTATTATTTAAAATATAAACCATCATCTCAAACACATTAAAATTAGAAGTGTCCTTCAAAATAGACTCCATAAAAGCTTTAATTGCTTCTACAAGCAAGGGCGGCTGGTAAAGCAAGGCAGCAAAAGCCCCGAAAAGCAATAAACATATCATCAAAAGAATATAAACTGAACTTTCTTTGATATACTTCCAGCTCAGGGAATAATGCTTCCTGAAAAATCCTTCCTCTCTTTTTTTCTTTTTCATATCAAATAAAATAGAACATCTTTTATAAACTTATCTTGAAAAATACCTTTCAATCATCTTTGTTTTTCTTTTATACTTGTGCCGGAGGTACAGAGCGAAAAGGACACCAACTAAAAATCCCCCGAAATGAGCTGTATTTCCAACTCCGAATCCTGCAGAAACGCTGATTATCCAGGTTAACACTAAAACAAGAGGAATCATTATGTATGCAGGAAGCGAGAAAAATGGCAGGAAAATAATTGTAAACCGTAGCCTGGGAGTAAGTATCATAAAAAGCCCTGCTACAGCAAATATTGCCCCAGAAGCCCCAACTGCCATGTTGTCTGGAGCCCCAAATATTCGTTCTCCCAATGGATTATTTCCAAAAAAATAGGCAAAGAAGACAAAAGACAATCCTGCAATAATTCCTGAAACCAGGTAAAACCAAAAATACCTTTTTCTTCCAATGATTTTTTCGCATAACCCCCCCAAAGAAAAAAGCACAAACATGTTTATCAAAAGATGAGCAAAGCCTGCATGCATGAACACGTTGGTAATTATTGTCCAAAGATACTTGCCGTGCATAATAGCTTCAGGCTGAATAGCAACATACTTTGCATAATCCTGCGAAATTGCCAATAGAGGAGCAAAAATGACAAAAAAAGCTACATTAACAATTATGAGCCAGGTCGTAACGCTAAATGCTGGGAAAAAATTAGTTCTTCTCCTGCTGTCATAAGCCCTCAGTTTTCTAGTATTCCTCATTTTTTCCTTGCAGCTTTCTTTTTTGGTTTTTTGGCAGTTTTTTTTGCAGCTTTCTTCTCCTCAGCCTCTTTTGGAATCTTTTCCTTAGAACCACTCTCTTTCGCTTTCTTAAGCGCAGCCTTCTTCCTTGCTATCTTAACTGCCTCTTTCTGCTTCTTTATCTTGCTGTCATGCCTGGCAGTCTTTCTCTTATTCTTCTTATGCCAAGTCTCCAGCACTTTTCCTTTCTCTTCAGATATAACTACAAGTTGTTTCTCGATTTTAGAAATCTTCCCCTCAATATCCTTAATAAATGTGCTGCTGTCTGCTAGCTCGTAAACTTGGCCGCATTCCAGGCAGGTAAATTGATTCAGCAAAGCACTCTCTTCCCCAACTTCAACATTACAGGTCTTGCAAAAATAAAATCTCCTGGATTTTCTATTTTGCAGCAGGTGCTTAAGCCGGGCAGCCTCCTCTAAAAGCCTTTTCTCCAAAAGTTCCAGGGACTTTAAAGCATCTAGAGTCCAAAAATAAATAAACCAGCCTTTCCTCTTGTCTTTTTTTCTCGTAGAGCTGACTAAACCTGCCTCGGAAAGTTTATAGAGTATATTCCTGGCCTGATTTATAGTCAATTTAAGCTTTTTGGCTATCAGAAACTCATTAACATCCTTCTTACCTTCAAGCAATTTTACAATTTCTTTTGCCTGAATTCCAGCTATGTCTTCAACTATTTCCTCTAGAAAATTAGTTTGCATCCACGTTTAAAAAGGGGGTCAAATAAATACTTTTCGTTTTTATGTTACTCCTATATAGTTTATGCAAACCTATTTATATACTTTTGGGGAATTATTATCATGGTGGTCTTCGGAAGGAAAAAAGAGGTTGAAGAAAAAGAAGCACCTGCTCTTCCTGAATTACCTAACTTGTCAGATTCTGCGGATTCAGGATTAGACGACAAAGAAACAGGGGATTATTCTTACTCAGTGCCTGAATTAAGCAAAGAAATAAAAGAGCTGCCTTCATTTCCAGATTCAAAGTTCGGAGACTCCTTGAGCCAGGAGGCAGTTAAATCGGCAATAACGCCAATAAATAAAAGGCGACCAATGGACTTTAATGAACCTTTGTTTACATCACAACCCAGACAAAAGCCAGTTAGCCTGAATTTTCCTGCTAGCAAGCCCATAAGCAGGCCTTCATACAATAAAACAGCCCAGCCGGTCTATAAACCATCTCCCCCTGTAAAACATGCCCCCCCGCCCATGATGGAAAATTACTCCCATAACCAAGAAAAAGAAATAAAGGAGCCGGTTTATATAAGGATAGACAAATTCAAGTTTGCGCTAGACAGTTTTCACAGCATAAAAGAAAAGATAAATGAGGTGGAAAAGTATCTTCACGAGATAAAAGACCAGAAAAGAAAAGAGGATGAGGAATTAAAAGAGTGGGAAAACGAGATTGAAGCAATTAAGCTGAGGATAGAAGGCATAGACAATAAAATTTTTTCTAAGGTATAAAAATGGAAAATATCCATATTAGGCTGGAATTTGACGAAGCTTTATTCGCAAAAAAAGAGCTTCTTAACTCGCAAATTAATGCTCTTCAGACTCTTAAGGCATTCAAGAATTTTAAAGTAACAAGAAAAAGGGAGCTTATCCTAAGAACTCGCTTAAGAAATTCCCTCTCTGAATTGGGCGAAAGAATAGAAGAAATAGAAAAGCTCCTCCCAACAGAAAAAGATGAGGAAAGCCAGCTAAAGCTTATCAAAAATATCGCAAGGAAAAAAATAAAGTTTACTACAAAAAAGGCAGAACCAAAGGAAAAAAGGGAGTACAAAGAGATAGAAAGAGAGCTTCTTGAAATCCAGGAAAAGCTGGCAAGGCTGGAATAAGATTATTCTATAGACCCAAATAATCTAAAATAATACTATAGAAAAATTTAAATAGTATAATTATATTATAATAGTATTAAAAATTACTATATTGCTATGTTGCCTCCAAACCCATTTAACCCTGGTTCACCAGTAGACCCGAGTGATTTTGTTGGAAGAGTTCAAGATTTAGAAAATTTCAAGCAAAAACTTAGGCAAACCTCTAGCGGCTCTTTAGCAAACATGTCTGTGGCAGGAGGTTATGGCATTGGTAAAACCTCATTCCTTCACAAGTGCAAGTATATAGCCGAGCAACAAGATGCCCTAGCAGTTTATTTTTCCTTGAACGAAATGGATGATTTAAGCAAAGAAACACTGGCAAAAATGCTTATTGAAAGAGCACAGGCGAAAGTTAGGGAAGAGGTTATTCTTCAAAAAATCTCTGAAAAAATACTTAATGCTCTAAAAAGAATAAAAATAAAGACTGAAAGCGGGATAGAAATAAGCCTATCAGGAGAAACAGGGGATGATTTTCCAAATCTTCACTCTGCTCTTACAGAAGTATGGAACCGTCTAAAAGATATAAGAACTGCCATAGTTTTCCTTATAGATGAAGCAAGAGTCTTAGAAAAGAATAGGGCTGAATTAATTCTTTACTTAAGAGCAGTATTGGAACAACTGCAAGTGAATAAAGTGCCTGTAATGATACTGCCTGCGGGAAAGTTATCTATAACTGGGCCATCTGGCACAGGTTTTTCACCTCTTGTCAGAACTTTCCCACCTGCAATCTTGGAGAATTTTAACTCTCAAGAAACAAAGGCATTTATTGAAAAAAAGATTAGCCAAGTAAATCTCTCTATAAAAAAAGAGGTTATTGAAAAGGTACACAAAATAACCGAAGGCCATCCATTTGTGCTTACGGCATATTTGGCGACTGCATATTCCAAATTAAAAGAAGGAGAATCTGAATTAAGAATTGAATATTTTGAAGCGGCAGATATTGAATTTACAAACAGAGTGCTTGCGCCTTTTTTCTCAAGGTTTTACGATCAAGCAGGCAAGAATAATAAAAATATTTTATCTAAAATGGCAGTTCATAAAGAAGGAGAAATATCATTATCCGAATTAAGCAAAGAATTGAGAAAGAATAGTAATGAATTATCTCCCCACCTTGGAAAATTAGTTCAGGAAGGAGCAATAATAAGAACCGACAGGGGGAAATATAAATTATTTCATCATTTATTAGGGGACTATATAAGAGGCAAATTTCAATCAAAAATAAGTTAGAGAAGTTGTTGAAGGAAGCATCAGATAAAATAGTTACTGCAATAGAATATACTTCAAAACTCAATTAACTTTAAAAAAGAATAATTCTTAGCTTATTCATGCTGAATAAAGAGGAAGCAAAAGAAAAGATAAAAGATTTAGTTCGAGAATTTGCAGAGATACCTAAAAATATTTTAGATGAAAAATCAGAAGACCAAATTAGAGTAGAGTTTATAGATCCGCTTTTTGAAGCTCTCGGATGGGATATGAGAAAAGAAGCTGAAAGAAACGAACAGGTCTTTAAAGGAAGAGCGGACTATATATTAAGACTTCATAATGAGCCCCTATTGGTTATTGAAGCTAAAAAGACAGACATTAGATTAGATGAGGGAGATAGTAAACAGGCAGTTGAATATGCACATAATAAACACTTACCTTTTTGCGTTTTAACTAATTTTAAACAAACAAGGATTTATCATGCATTATCTAACCCTCGAAATATAGAACATAACCTTATGAAAGATAATAAAGGGTGTCTCTGGATTAATTATGAAGATTATGAAAGTGATTTTGACCGATTGTGGTTATTATCCAAAGAGAGTTTTAATAATAAAGAATTGAATAAGTTTCTAGCTCTAAAAGACGTCAGAATTAACAAACCGATAGATAAAAGTTTACTTGAAGATTTATTAGAGATAAGGAGGATTTTATCAGTCAATTTAAAAAGCTTAAGAAATGAAATTCCTACAGAAAAAAGAGATGAGATTATTCAAATATTAATAAATAGACTGATTTTTATTCGTTCTTCAGAAGATAGGGGATTAGATGAAAAAGATTTGCTGTTAAATATTGTAAAAGACCATCAAGAAGGTAAAACTACAAGAAGATTATGGGAAATATTAAAAACTGAATTCATGGTATTCAATAAAGAGTACGATTCTAAATTATTTGAAGAAGGAACTCTTGATAAAGAGGGATTCTTTGATGAATTAATTCTTATCAAAGTAATAAAAGGACTTTACTTCGGAATCCATGACGATAAAGGGAGGTATATGTTTGATGCTATACCCAAAGATATTTTGGGGATGATATATGAGCAATATCTTGGGACTATTCTTTCAGAAACAGAAAAGCGAGTAAAGCTTAATTTAAAAAGCGGAAAACGTAAAAAAATGGGAATTTATTACACTCCCGCTTATATTGTCGATTACATCGTCAAAAATACAGTTGGAGAGTATATAAAAGACAAATCTATAGATGAAGTTTTAGACATAAAAATATTAGACCCTGCCTGCGGTTCTGGCTCATTTTTAACAAGAGCGTTTGAAGAGATTTGCAATAAAATAGAAGAACTTATGAAAAATGGTAAAAATTCTGAGAAATGGGGCAGTTTTAAGGAATTTAAAGGAAGATTAAGTATCGCTCAAAAAAATACGATTTTTGAGAATTGTATTTTTGGAGTTGATTTGGATGAAAAAGCGGTTGAATTAGCCGAATTAAATATGGCCTTGAAAATCTTAGAAAACGAGACTAGATTAACAAGGAGAAAACTATCTAATTTAAAAAAGAATTTGAGGTGTATGAATTCTTTAATCGATGATTCGACTATAGGGGGAGAAAAAGCATTAAAATGGGAATCTCAATTCCCAGATGTTTTCAACCAAGGCGGATTCGATGTGGTGATAGGGAATCCACCGTATATTAATGCGATGACGCTTTCTAAAACCATGGGTGAAAAAATCAAGGAATATTGGAAGAATAAATACAAATCTGCTAAAGGGACATATGATATTTATATACTTTTTTTTGAGCAATCTCTAAACATCTGTAAAGAAAATGGATTTGTTTCCTTTATCACACCAAACAAGTATCTATCTTCTCCTTATGGAATTGCTTTTAGAAACCTAATAAACAGTAGCTACTCTATCTTAAGAGTTTTAGACTTATCTAGAGTGAAGGTATTTGAGGACCCTTCGGTATATCCGATAATTGTTATATTTAAAAAGGAAAAACCAAAACTCAATTATATTTTATATTCAGAAAAGATATTTTCATCTAACCTAGAGGATAAAAGATTGTATAAAATCTCTTCCAAAAATTTGTCTGCTCTTCCAGATAACATTTGGGGGATAGTTTTGTCTGATAATCTTACGATAATTGAAAAAGTTTTTAATAATAGCAAAAAATTAGAAGATATATCAGGAGTAAATGCAACTAGCACCGCCTCCGAAGCTGACGAATACTCGAAATATATTAATGAAAAAAATAAAGGGATTCCAATTATTAATACCGGAACTATAGACCGATATTCAACAACTTATGGAAATACAAAATTTATGAATAAGGGTAAACAGTTATTTCAGCCTTATTTAGATACTTCAAAGGTTAGCAAGAATCGACTAAACCTTTATAAAAGTCCTAAAATAATAATTGCAAAATTAGCATTAAGAATAGAAGGTTTTCCAGACCTAACAGGATCTTATGCTTCTATTAATACTAATTGCATTCATTCTCTAAAAGATCTATCTTTAGAATATATCACCGCTTTAATTAACTCAAAATTAATAAGTTTTGTTTATTCTGAAATATTTTCTGGTTTAAAA
>MFWN01000076.1:16476-17834 GCA_001786395.1 Candidatus Pacearchaeota archaeon RBG_13_36_9 | reverse complement strand
AAGGATATTACCAATTCGTATTCCCTCTCCTTCTCAAGAAAAGAAAATAGTTGATCTAGTCACTCAAATGCTTTCTCTCCAGAAAAAATATCATGATGAAAAAGTTTCTGGAAATGAGAAAGAAAGATTAAAACAGCAAATAGAGAATATTGATTATGAAATCGACCAGGAAGTCTATAATCTTTATGGCATCACTGAAGATGAAAAGAAGATAATTGAGGAGAGCTTAAAATAAAATGGAAGAAAAAAATGATGAGGGCATTGATGAGGCATTCAGGGAATTTGCAGAGGAACTTATGTCCTCTCAAGCAAAACCAGAAAAAAGGACAGCTTATTTTTCCAAAAAGAAGAATCTTCAAAAGTTTGTCAATTCATTCAGAATAGGGGAACTGATTTTTTATGCCGAAGTTTTTGGAACAGAAAAATTATTTAGACTGCAGGTTGGAAATATAGACTACATAATTTTTGATTCTTATTGCGTTGTTCCTGATTGTGATTGTACAGAAACTAGACTGTCTTTTACTAAAAAGACAGAGGAATCTACAACTGATGAAAATTTTTCATTCTTATTTGATTACATAAATAATGATCCTAAAGATGGTAAGAACATTTCTGAATCAGAAATGGAAGAAATAACCAAAGAGTTCACGAATGACATGAAAAATATTATGAAACAAAGGCATGAAGAACTTAAAGAAAAACTAAAGCCATTTATGATAGGAAAAATTGAAAAACTATACGGGAAAAATTTATTGATAGAACCAAAAAGAAAAATTGGAAGAAACTCTCCTTGCCCATGTGGTTCTGGGAAAAAATATAAAAAGTGCTGCATTGATAAAGATATTGGAATTTGAATTAAAGATAAGCGCAATAGCTAAAAAGTTTGAAAGAGTAAAAATGAACCTTAAAACAGAAGGAACATGCAAATACTGCAAAAAAGATTTTGCAATGAATACTATCGCAAGGCATCTTTCCTCATGTGAAGATAGAAAAAAAGTTAATAATGGGGAAATTGGAAACGAAAGAATTTTTCTTATTAAATCAAGTGCAGGCCCTTTCTGGGTCTATTTCGAAGTAAACGCATCTGATCTCCTAGAAGACATTGACAATTTCTTGAGGTACTTATGGCTGGAATGCTGCGGGCATTTGAGCGCGTTTCATGTAGGAGGAATAACTTATGCTTCAAGCCCCGATGAATCATATGATGATGGGAGCATGGATATTGCTTTAGGAAAAGCATTGATTCCAGGAATAAGCTTTTCACATGAGTATGATTTTGGAACAACTACAGAACTTAGATTAAAGTGCTTATCTCAAAGAATCGGAAAAAAACTGGAGAAAATTGAAATTCTCGCAAG
>MFWN01000076.1:13531-16415 GCA_001786395.1 Candidatus Pacearchaeota archaeon RBG_13_36_9 | reverse complement strand
TGCCTCTGGGAAAAGGGGCCAGAAGCTATGCTGTGCAAAAAATGTGCAAAAGAACATGAATGCGATGAAGAAATGTTTTTACCCGTAGTCAATTCGCCTAGAATGGGAATGTGTGGATATACCGGGAATGAAGATGAAGATAAATAAAGTAAACTCAAAATCAAAAAAACAAAGGGCAACCCTTTGTTTTTAGGATGCTCAGAATTGAAAACGATAAGTTACTACCGCACACTAAAATGTGCGGTTTTCAATTCTGACATAATAAAAAGAAAACATATAATCAAAATGGACTTCAAAGGTTTTGAGAAAGTTGGAATGGACACTTCTGCTCTCTTAATTCTGGCAGTACCGCCTTCAAACTTAGAAGATTTTAAAAATAAGTTTTTTCCTGCTAAAACTGTATTTTATCATGCAGCTAAAGTGCACCATGAAATCATAGGGGTTTTAATAAACAATTTTTATTTTGATGAAGAAGATGCAAAAAAAGAATGGAAAAGACTGGCTGAAGAACTAAATCTTAACATTGTATACTGGCATAAAAAGTTTAAAGAAGAGCTGGAAGATAAAGTAAGGCTGGCAAATCAACAGGCAGTTTTAAAATCCGGAAACAGAAAACTAAAGATAGGGGAGCCTGATATAAAGATAATAAGCTGTTTTTTAAATGAAGGTGTAAATAAAGTTTATACTCTTGATAAAGGATTTGAAGCCACCTGCCTTGAACTTGGAATTGATGTTCTAAAGCTCCCAAGGGAATATCTAAAAAAATCTGGAGAAATCAGAAGCATGAACAAGAAAGTAATTGAGGAAAGCTTAAAATAACACTCGAGTGAAGATAAATTTATAAAGAATATGACCTTAGTCAAAAGGAGGAATAAAAATGGAATTGGTATCTTTAAAAAACGTATCTGAAAAGTCTAAGCTTCTCCTTTTAAAGGAATTAGGCTATAGCTCTGATGGTAAGTTTATTTTAGATTCTGAAGGAAAAAAGGTTCTTGACCGATATTTAGAGATACCAGTAGAAGTAGGGAATATGGTTATTCTTCCAGGAAGCGAGATAATTCTAGATGATAACGAGTTAAGTATTGCTTCCTATATGGAGGAATTCGGAGATGTCTTCTAGCCCCATTTCAGACGCAGCTGAAGGAATCACAAAAGGTGCATTGGAATGGACCAAAGATAACATTATTTCATTCCTACAAAAATAGCAACTGATTGTATAGGAAGTTTTAGCATTATCTTAAAAGATTATGAGCTTTTGAGATTTAGCAGCAAAGATAAAGAAATTCTGTTCTTTAAAAGAAAAATAGAAAAAGTGTAAGGTATTGGAATAAAATTACTACTGCTTCTAAACAAATTTATCGAAGGAAAGTTTAAATAAAAGCAAAATATTAAGATTTAATGAAAAGTCATCCAAGACTATCCCAACTTTTAGTTGAAACAAAAGCATTTACAGACCTCGAAAAGCCAGTTATACTTGCTTCTGGTCAATTAGGCATTTATTATGTTAATGCAGAGAAACTCGTTCAAGATGGAGGGAAATTTAATGATTATGGCAACAGCTCATTAGACATAATTCAACATGCAGTCAGGATGACTCAACAACATCCAACTTTCGGCGAGGTTATTAGTATTCTGGCTCAACAAACAAAAGAACTGCTTAGCGAAAAATTTAAAGCAGTTTCAGGAGGGCAGAGAAGAGACTGGCTTTTCTCAGGACCTGTTGCAAGAAATCTAGGGATTCCTCATATTTCTATATACAAAGATAGAAAATCAGAAGCAGTATATCCCGATGGAAGAGTCTGCCCTATAAACTACGAAGGCCCTCTTAACGGGATGTATATTGTTCATATTGTTGACCTTCTGACAGAAGGCAGTAGTTGTTATTCAAGTTCTGATGGTGTTAAAAGCGGCTGGATTCCTGAAATTAGAAAAAGAGGTGGGAGAATTGATAATTTAGTTGCAGTAGTTACCCGTCTTCAGAAAGGAGAAGAAAACCTTTTAGCACAAGGTGTGACAGTTCACGCAAATGTAGCAATTGATGAAGATTTTCTAAGGCAACATTCAAACAATCCAGAAAGAGCATTAGACTACGTACAAAACCCAAAAAATTGGAGTGAGAATTATTTAAGACAAAATGGAGCATTATCTTTAATTGAAACTTTCAACCCGCAAGGAGGAAAATTAGACAGGGCAAGAAAATTCTTAGACGGATATGGCAATGCTCTAGCTAAAGCAGACAGATGGGATGAGCTAGACCGGGAAGTAAATAGTAGATACGGAGTGCATTTAGGAAATATCTCAGGGGATGTAGATTAAAATGCAAGAAAAAACTTTTAGAGATAAGTGGCTAGAAGCAGTTGAAAAGAAAAACTCGGTTTTATGTGCAGGACTTGACCCTGCAGAATTCGGGATGGGGAGAAAAGAAGCAGGACTTCCACCAGGAGTTGATAAATTAACATGGGCATGTTATTACATAAATGCTGTTGCTCCTTATTGTGCTGCCATAAAACCAAACATGCAATACTGGAAAAATGCTGCCAATACACAGATGTCATCAAAAGGAGGAATGCAAAGCCTTTTGGAAATAAATGCTCTTGCCAATTCTTTAGGTTTAGTTGTTATTGAAGACTCAAAATCAGCAGATACTGGCTTAACAAATGATGCTGGAATGTTTTATGCTAAGGAAAAAACAGCAGATGCTGTAACTTTTTCTCCATTTGCAGGGAACATGAAAGAAGCTGTGCAACAAGCACATTCAAGAGGGCTTGGATTAATCAGCATGGTTTTAATGAGCAATCCGGGATATGAAAGAGAAAAGAATAAGCTGGTATTTCTCAAAAAAGAGGAAATTAAAAAGTATAGTGCTGAACAGAAAATAAAAACA
>MFWN01000076.1:11421-13515 GCA_001786395.1 Candidatus Pacearchaeota archaeon RBG_13_36_9 | reverse complement strand
TAAGACAATATTCACAACTAGCTCACGATGCTAATAAATTCATGGCAGATGGAATAGTAATCGGAGCACCAAGTGCAAAAAATCATATTCAAGAACCTGAAGTCTATTTTGTTAGAGAAAATGTTGATGATGATATGCTTGTTCTTCTTCCGAGAGCAGGAGCCCAAGGAGGAGAAGCTAATATAATATGGAAATATTTTGATAAAAATAATGTAATTGTAAATGTTGGAAGAGGATTAATGTTTCCAAATGGAGCTTCTTCAACCTCAGAACAACAAGCAGAAGCTGCAAAGAACTACCAAGATATGCTGAATAACTTAAGAAACAAACAAGTTTAAAAAAGAATAAATAAAGCACTATGGAAGAAAAATACACAAGAAGAAGGTTTTTAAGAAATACTTTAGTAGGAGCAACTGGGATTGCATTATTAGCAAACAAAACTGCAGGCGCATCTGAAAAAACTATTTCAGAAAAAATTGAGTGTTCTAAACGAAAATATTCCAAAATATTTAAAGGAGCTCAAAAAGAAACCGGAAGTGCTCCTAACAGAAGCCTTCTTGCTGCAATCATGCCAGATTCTCCATATTTCTTTATTAAACGCCCCACAGAAACAGAGTATGAAAACCCTGGATAAAAATAGATTTCATATCTTTTGTCACAAACCCTTAAGCCTAATAAGCTCATTAACTTTTTAAATCCCTTTTCTCTCTTATTCTAATGAACCGCAAACAGCTTATAAAAAAATATATTGGATTTTTCAAGGAAAAGGGGCATCAAGAGATTAAAAATTCTTCTCTTATTCCTGAAAATGACCCAACTGTTTTATTCACAACAGCAGGCATGCATCCTATAGTGCCATTTCTGCTTGGACAGCCACATCCACTAAGTAAACGACTATGCAATGTGCAAAGATGCATTAGAACAGGAGATATAGATGACGTAGGAGACACTTATCATCACACTTTTTTTGAAATGTTAGGGAACTGGAGTTTAGGAGACTACTGGAAAAAACAGGCAATTGAATACACTTTTGAATTTTTAACAAAAATCCTGAAAATTCCTGTTGAAAAGCTGGCTATCACCTGTTTTGCAGGAGATGAAAATGCTCCGAAAGATACAGAAGCAGCAGATTCGTGGCTTTCTTTGGGAATTCCAGAAAAAAGAATTGCTTTTCTTAAAGAAGATAACTGGTGGGGGCCTGCTGGCAGGACAGGACCGTGTGGCCCGTGCACAGAGCAATTTTACTGGAAATCCCCTCTACCAATACCAGAAAAATTTAACCCAGAAAACAAAGGATGGGTTGAAATTGGAAACGATGTTTTAATGGAATACAACAAAAGCGAAAAAGGAGAGTATCTAATAGCCAAGCAAAAGAACATAGATTTTGGAGGGGGGGTTGAAAGGACAGTCTGTGTGTTAAATGGCTTGGAAGATAACTACCTTGCAGACATGTGGCTTCCAATTATAAAGCAAATAGAAAAAATCTCAGGAAAGAAATACGGAGAGGAAGAAGATAAAAGGGCAATGAGAATTATTGCAGACCATATAAAAGCAAGTGTTTTTATCATAGCTGATGGCATTGTTCCAAGCAATACCGAGCAAGGTTATGTTTTAAGAAGATTGATAAGAAGAGCCATAAGATACGGCAGATTTTTGGGTATTAAAAATTTCACACAGAAAATTGCAGCTCCTGTTCTCAAAATCTACGATGATTATGAAATTTTAAAGAAAAATAAAAAGAAAATCCTAGAAGAACTGGAAAAAGAAGAAAATAATTTCTTGAATAAACTTGAACAGGGAATAAAGGTTTTTGAAAAACTGACAGAAGGAAAGAAGCAGATATCTGGAAAAGATGCTTTCTTACTGTACCAGTCTTACGGCTTCCCATTAGAAATGACAAGAGACCTGGCATCTGAGAAAAGTATTAAAGTTGATGAAAAGGGTTATGAAAAAGAATTTGAACAACATCAAACACTATCAGGATCATCAATGGTTGGAAGGTTTAAATCAGGACTTGCAGACAATTCTGAAATTGTAACGAGAATGCACACTGCTACTCATCTTTTAAATGAAGCATTAAAAAGAGTCCTAAAA
>MFWN01000076.1:10784-11407 GCA_001786395.1 Candidatus Pacearchaeota archaeon RBG_13_36_9 | reverse complement strand
GCAAAAAGGCTCTAACATCACCCCAGAAAGATTGAGATTTGACTTTAATTTTCCAAGAAAGCTTACAGATGAAGAGCTGAAAAAAGTTGAGCAAGTTGTAAACGAAATAATCAGCAAAGGAATAGAAGTAAAAAGAGAGGAGATGACAGTAGAGCAGGCAAAAAGCTCAGGGGCGATTGGTATTTTTGAGCATAAATACGGAGAAAAAGTCTCTGTATACAGCATAGGGCATTTCAGCAGGGAAATCTGCGCAGGCCCTCATGTAAGCAACACCAAAGAAATAGGAAAATTCAAGATTCAAAAAGAAGAATCAAGCGCAGCAGGAATAAGAAGAATTAAAGCTGTTTTAGAATAAATTAGGCTGTTTTTTATCCTTTTTCTTTTTAGGCCTTTTATCGTAGACCTTTTCTCTTTCTGCAAGTTCTGAAATAAGAAATTTTATCCTCTCTTGCCATAAATTGCATTTATCACAATATTCATAATCTCCAATCTGCCCGCAAACCCCAATTCCCCCATCAATAAGCTCCTGGAAATCCGGATGGACAAACTTAATTCTCAGTTCCTGGGCGCTTTTTGCTTTTTGATAAGGCCTCTGCTCAATACCATTAACAACAGGAAATCCA
>MFWN01000076.1:10442-10774 GCA_001786395.1 Candidatus Pacearchaeota archaeon RBG_13_36_9 | reverse complement strand
CCATTCCTGGCAAAACTTTATGGTTAGGATTGTAAGTAAGCCCCTTAAAACCGCAATCTGCAATAAATTCTGCAACTGTCTTTTTATTGAGCCTCAAAGGCAGCAGTCTTACAGTCAAGCCATCCCTTCTGGCGTCAAGAGCTTTCTGGATTGCATTTCCCCTTTTCACATTCTCTTCAATAGAATACCCAAGATCTGCAACAACTGTCAAAACAGAATTAACTCTCTGGTTAAAGTAATTTCTTGCCTGCTCAATTCTCCATTCATTTGTAAATCCTTGCGAACATGCCCCCTCTTCCATGCCGTCCCAGCCAAGGCTGTACGAGAGAGTT
>MFWN01000076.1:0-10388 GCA_001786395.1 Candidatus Pacearchaeota archaeon RBG_13_36_9 | reverse complement strand
GAAGGCATGCCAGACCGTCTTGCAATTCTTGCAACAGCATCATTTTTCCCTCTGGAATAGTGTGCAGCTCGCTCTGCTCCAGCCAGCCCAAAAGGGAGCATTTTTGTTGTGAAAATCATTCCGGTTCCAAACTCTTCGCATAAGTTCATTAGGCCTTCAATTGTGGGATAATAATAAGGATGCCCCAAATCTGTAAATTTCCCGCATCTAACAAACTCCGGTTCATACCCCTCAAAACTTTCCCTCGTTTTTTTATTAACTTCTCTGGGCCTTACATTCCCGTTATTAATCCCTCTTCCATAACAATACCGGCATTTTTTATCTTCTAACCGCCCTTGCCGCTTATAGGCAAAAAAATTTCCTGAAGAGTAAACTCCATTATTTTCAACTGCCTCTAACAATAGCTCTACAGGGACCTGAGAAATACATCCTCTTGAACCATCAATATTATGCCAGCATTCACAGATGTTTTGGATGCTTCCATCAGGAAGCCTTCTTCTGACTGCCTCCCCTTTTCCTCCATGGGATATAGTAAGAGATTCTGCCCGGGTTTTCATGAAATCCCTTTAAGAAGCCAGTTTAAATTTATTGTTATTCTTTAATATACTTTTAAAAACAATCTTTTTTAAATACCATGAACAGAGTTTAATCTTATGCCCAACTCAAACTCAATCCAAATAACAACAAACTATAAAAAAGGAGTTGAGTTATGCGAGAAAGTCCTTGAAATGAAAAAACAAGGAGCATATCCTTTCTCTATTCCTGACCTATTTCCAGACGCAATTATTCCAGAGGGAATAAAAAGAGGCAGCTTACAGCACGCAATTTACCTGTTTTATAGTGTTTCTCTGGACAGAGGAAGGGAATCCAGAGTAGTTTACAAAAAATGCAGAGAAATGGCAGAACTGCTGGATTTTTCTGAACTGCCTAATCTTCTTCCAGAGTACATAAGATGTTTTTTAGATAAAAATTTTGCAAAACCCAAACCAGGAAAAGAAGTATTCGGACAGCCAGTAAAAACCTGGGTAGAAAATTCCAGAACTCTTGAAGAAAAATTCCAGGGAGACCCAAGGAAACTAAAGGCAGACACAGTAGAAGAAACAATAAAAAACATCTCACGTTTCAGGGGGTATAAAGAGCAAATGTCCTGGCTCTTAATTAAAAATTACCTTAGGGCAGGAATCTGGGAATTTCCTCTTGAAGAATGCAATATAAAAACAGACAGGCATGTTGTCAGAATAAGCTACGGAACAGGGGTTATTGAAGTTAAAGGAGCTTATAAAATAAGGCATGACTTGCTTGTCCAGCCTCTTTCAAAACTTTATCAAGAAATAATAAGAAACAAAAAGTTTTCTCCAATTGAATTAAATGATGCTTTCTGGGCAATAGGCTCTTATTGTTGTAAAAAAAATAACTCGCTTTATTGCCTAGGAAACTGCTCCATAGGATGCGAAACAAAACCAACAGCAGATAAAAAATTCACAACTCTCATTCTTAACCAGGATAACAGAAAAAATAGCAGGAATTTATTCTCTAAATAGGAATTCCATCAACAGCAGCAGGAATTTCAGTAATGTCAGCTCTCTGAATCGCCCTTCTCTCAACAACCCTGTCATATTGCCCTTTTATATCCAATAATTCAATCAAAGGACCTAATTTCTTTCTCATTGTTTCAACCCATTTTCTTCCATCTGGATTCCTATATTCTGTTATAGTAAAGGGCTTTATTCTATAAATAGGAATTCCTCTGGCGCTCCTGCAATAAATTCTTTCTTTTGGTATTTCCCTCCCATTTTCATCTATTCCCAATGTTCTCTGATTGGCTTCTAAATCTTCAAGATGAAAATCAGCTAAGTCAAACCCTTCTTCATAACCTACTCTCAATAAAGTAGTCCTCACACTGTTAGCCCCCTGCGACTTCTCTTTCGCTGTCTTAAAATTAAAGATTCCTTGAAAAACCTTTTCTGGTTGCTGATAACCCTCATGAAGCATTGTAATCCAGCTTCCATAAGGCCTTCTATAATATTCAGAATCACGCGAGCTGTTTGAACGGGTTTGGTCCATTCTCTCGGATTTAGAAACAGCCAAAAGAAAAACAAGAAGATTATGAGGAACAATCAATAAATCTCGAGTACGATGGCTTAAGGTTTTAACCAAACATCTGCTGTCACAAATATGTCTTCCCTCTTCTTTTCTCTTGCACTTCCCTAAAAAAGGGCTTTCATGACCTTTGCCGTATCTAAAGATAGCAGTCATCACTTCTGCGCCATTATCTTCTAACAGAGCAGCAATACTATTGGTAACCTGACTATAGCCAAAAAAGGGTTTCCCTATCCAAACTGAAACTGCCTTAACCTCAATGTAAGTATTTCTTGAATCTCCACCAACTTGCGAATCAGGCCGAAAGCCAACTTCATGGTATTCTCCAGTGCTTGGCTCTCTGAATAATGGCATGCTTGCTCTTTCCAAGATTTTATCTCTATACAGCGCTTCAAACAAGGCAGTATAAAATGCCCCAGTACTCCTCTTAGAGCTTACTTTCCTTCTGGCATTAACACCTCTAGCATATTCCTTAGGCTTAAGACCCTGTTTTCGAGCCAATCTCTCCAACTTCTTACCATCAGGCATTCTTTCTAACTCATAAAGTACAGATTTTATAATATTTCGTGCACCTTTTTTTGCCATTTCCCATCAAACAGAGTCTTCTTTAAAAACATAATTATAAGAAGAAATATATTTTATAGTTGTAAAGATTATCTATCTAAGCGATGCTCTCTAAAATAATTATCATGAAATCCCTCTGCACAACCTTCCTCAATAAATTCTCTTATGGTTCTATCTGTGAATTCGCCGTATTTTTCGCAAATCCTCTGCTTAGCAGCTTCTAAATAGTCTCTTAATTCTTTTCTAGACAAGACTCCCATCCAAAAAACAAGAAAAATATGCCTATAAATTTTTACAATATCTTCAATATACTCCCAAAGAAAAATATTCTATAATTATCCCTTTTTTGAATCAGCTAATCCTAAAATCCCCCCTATAATCGTAAGTATATTCAATCCCAATATCCCGACAATTAATGCTGTTAACCCCCCTTTTTTAACTGTACTCTTTTCTTTCATCCACTTGCCAGCTTTAACACCCAATGCGCCATAAATGACAAATAAAACCCCTATTACCAACAAAATTACTCCAAGGATAATACCATTAGACTCGCTGTCAGCAGACATTATTACTGCCACCAGCGCAGCGACAATCAGGGCTATGGAAATAACCAGCCATAAAATTCCGCCTATTAAAGATAAAACCGAGCCTGTTTTACTTTCCATTTTTTCTTGCCATCTTGCCAGCCTTACTAGTTTTAAAAAGCTTGATGCCAGTTAGCTGCTCAAAATTTAGCAGTTCAAAATACCTGGAAAATATTGTAAATGGAAGAAGGCACATTCCGATAGCAATCAAAAATACTGCGAGGAGGATAATGCCTACTATAACTCCGAGAATTATGAAAAATAATAATCCCCCAATTAGTTTATACAGCAAGAATCCAATTCCAAAAATTAGCAATCCTATAAGGGCAAAAACAATAAAGACCAAAATTGCAATAATTACAGCAATAATCGCTAAAGCAATCCCCAAAACCAGCCTTGCCAGCCAGTATACAAAAACCTCCAAGGGGTTTTCCCTGATTTTTCCCCAAATCTGCCCTAAAGAGAACTTGATTGAAGTACCCTTGGCATAAGTGTAAGGCACTGCAAAGTCATATAAAAACAAGAATACAATCCACAAAAGAATCAGATAAACTATCAAAGCGATTATTGAAAAAACAATATAGGGTATGCCAACAGAGCTTAATATTGGATTTCCTGCCATAAAATTATAAACATAAGGAAATGCCAGCCCTCCAATAATCAAAAGCGTAATAATTGTAACTACAAATTTGAATAAAAATAAAGAAACTCCCTTGGAATGATTTTTAGAAAAAGTGAATCTTGCCTTTTTTTCAACTAGCGAATCAATAAATATGAATGTAAAAACACTCGAGATATAGCTTAAAATAGTGGCAATAACAAAGATTACAGAAAAGATTAATGCTCCAAAAATCCAGTAATTTCTTATAAATTCCCTCACCTGGCTTTTAAAATTTTCTAAATCTGCGCTTCCACTCCCGCTGCCTCCGCTGCCACTTCCCCCGCCTCCTCCGCTTCCGCCATTAAATCCGCCTCTCCTGCCTGCAGCCAAACAAGAGATTATAGTGAGCTTAAGCCACTCCCCAAACTGAAAAGGAAAAATTCTCTCCCCGGTTTTATCTATTGCAGGAGAAACCACATTGAACGCATTCCATTTCATACCTGCTTATATCAAAGCATATATTTAAAAGTTACTATTGAAAAATATATTATACATTAAACAATTCAGTTGAACTTCTTAATGAAAGAGAAATTTCTGGCTTTAAGTCCAGCCTTTCTTTCATTAAAGAGTTAAAGGTATTTAAAGCCAGTAAAGGAGTGTTGTTAATCTCACTTAAATGCGCCAGCATTACATTATCCAGTTTACTGTTTGCATGCTCTAAAACACACAATCCAGAATGCAAGTTAGAAAAGTGCCCTATATCACTTTCTATCCTCCTTTTAACAAAATAAGGATAAGGGCCTTCCCGAAGCATCTTTAAATCATGGTTAGATTCTAAGACAAGAAAATCTGAATCTCTCACTGCATTAATCACATTTTTAGAAGCATGCCCTACATCTGTTAATATGGAAATCATCTTGCCGTTTCTTATTGCAAATGAAACCGGGTCTGAGGCATCATGGGGCTTGGAAAAAGCTTCTATTTCCAATCCGGCTAGCTTTATAATATCGTCATTTTTTATTTCATTTATCAAATCTTCATCTGAACATAAAAAAGAATTATCTATTGTGCCTTTTGTCGCAAAAACAGGTATATGAAATTTCCTAGCCAATACATCCACTCCTTTAGTATGGTCGGTATGTTCGTGAGTTACAAATATTCCTTTAATGCTGTTCGCATTTTCCCCAAGCAAAGAAAGCCTTTCAACAATTCTCTTGCAGCTTATTCCAGCATCCACCAGCACCGAGCTATCCTTATTACGAACATAAAAACAATTCCCTGAACTTCCAGAAGCTAATGCGGCTATTTTCATTTTAACCTCTTTTTCAATTTTTATATGTATAACATTAAGAAACCAGTTATTTAAACATTTGTTATCACATCTCTTTCAAAATTTTTCTGGTTATTTCTTTGGCTTTTTCAACATCGTCTTTGTTATAAACATGAACTCCAAATATGCCCTTAAAGCTGTCATCAAATTGCGGCTTTTCTAGAAAAGCAAGCTGCTTTTTTATTGATTCTTTTAAATTCTTTAAGTCGCCTATTAGTAAATGCTTTTTCAATTCTTCTTCATTGCAGGGCATTAATGCAACAATATCCCTTATATCTGATAATCTTCCACTATGAAACTTCATTGCAATAAGCAACTCTTTTTTTGGAATTAAAAATTCTAAGTCATTTAGCTTATTTTTTATAGAATTTTTCTTTATATAATCAAATCCCCAAGATGCATTAGTCGTTCTTGAAACCAAGCCATTTATCAATAAATCTACGTCTACTGGAAGGCTCAAAAGCTTCTTCATAAATCTCTTAAAATTCTCTCCATACAAAAGTTCTACTTTTTTCTCGTAGTGATTTATATATCCTTGTTTTTTTAATATGCTTTCAAATCTATTCAAATCAACCTCACTAACAACCAAATCCAAGTCAATAGAGAATCTCTTTTTATATGTTGAAACAGCATATCCTCCAACAACTATAAAATCAGGGTTTTCATCCAAAAGCAAGCTTAAAATTCTGATAACTTCCCGCTCTCTCTCCAATAATCCATCTCTTGCTGACGCCCTTTTATCCATTTGTGTACACCTCCGCATGCCTTGCTTTTAATTTTAATCCATACATTAAATCCAAATGTTCCAAGATATTCTCTAATTGCAATTTCTTGCACCATTCAACTAATTCATTTAAGGGCATGACCGGCAAACCATCCTTTTTTTCTATTTTAAAATCTTTTTTTGAAATAATCACAACCAAGGGTCTTTTATTTAATATTTCTCTTTCTGTATACGAAATTTCATTTTCATCCAAAACTCTCCTTAAAGAACTAACATCTTTTTTATTAACCTCTAAAAAATAAATTCTTTCATAAAAATCTCCTGTCACAAAGCCCCCTTGAGTCCAGATTGTTGCTGCACTACCCATTACAAACCTTACTTTTAATTTTAAATTCTTAATCAAACCCCAAAAAACCTTGTCGTTTCTTATAACCCCTACCACATCATCTAAATCCAAAAACTTCTGATAAACTACATTTTTATTGATTTTTATCTTGTTTTTATTTCCTTTTTTTATCAGGCTTACTACTCCATATTCTTCTAATTCTAAAACCCATTTGTATACTGCAGAATAAGCAAATCCGATTCTACGAGCCAAGCTACGTATGCTTTCTCCGTCTCTAGCATTTTTCACAATCGCCATTGTTATTTCATTTACTACCATTTTCAAAACTCTCTAGTCTATGCATTATCTTTTAAAAGATAATGGACTATTTAAAGGTTTTTGTCTGGAAAAAAACTTACAGACAAAAATTATAATCAGATTTATTCAAGATAAATCGCAGGCTTTCCTGGCTTTGCCTTTCCTGCTTTGTTTTGTGGGTCATATTTGCTTTTATCATTTACCGCATAGACAAAAATGCCTTTTATTCCCTTGTATAAGGAAAGCTCATCAGGCAAAACATAAACATAAACTTTCTCTTTTTTCTCTCCCTTGCTCTCCATAATTTTCTTTATATTATTAATGTCCTGTTTCAGCTTTTCAACTGCCTCTTCTTCTTTTTCAAACTTTTCGTTTATTTTCTTTTCATCTGCAGCAGGCCATTTAGAAAGTGAGATAAAACCTTTTCCCCAAATTTTTTCCCAGAGTTCCTCTGTTATGTGCGGACAAAAAGGATGCAATAATTTCAAAAACGATTCTGCGTCTTTCTGGCTCACCTCCTCAAAAGAATCAAAAATTTCTCTCAGTTTAATTATCGCCAGGTTATATCTGAACTCTTCTATATCTACAGTTATCCCTTTCATTCCCTTGTTAATTTTGCTTTCTATTTTATCAGAAGATTTTCCAGGCTTAAACTTGGAAAAAAATGCAAAAATTCTATTAATTAACCTTAAGCTGCCTTCTATTCCTTTTTCATTCCATAAAGTATCTTTGTCAGGAGACGCCTGGGACATTAAAAAAAGCCGCGCTGTATCTATTCCATATTTCTCGCTTACTTCCTCAGGCAGAACAACATTGCCTTTGCTTTTGCTCATTTTCTCTCCATCATTCCCGTGCAGCATTCCCTGATTAAACAGATTGGTGAAAGGCTCGTCAATTTTTAAAAATCCTAAGTCTCTCAAAGCTTTTGTAAAGAATCTTGCATATATAAGATGCAAGCAGGCATGCTCAGCCCCTCCAATATACTGGTCAACAGGCATCCAATAAGCTGCTTTCTTCTTGCCAAACGGCTCTTTTTTATTCCTGCTGTCGCAGTATCTCAAAAAATACCAGGAAGAGTCAAAAAAAGTATCCATTGTGTCTGTCTCTCTTTTCGCGTTCCCCTTGCATTTAGGACATTTAACATCCACAAACTTCTTATTAGTCAAAAGTGGATTCCCCTCTCCAAATTTTACATCTTCAGGCAACCTAATAGGAAGCTCTTTTTCCGGAACTGTGACTATTCCGCATTTATCGCAGTAGATTATAGGAATCGGAGTTCCCCAGTACCTCTGCCTCGAAATAAGCCAGTCTCTTAATTTATAATTAACAGTTTTCTTCCCTAGCTTCTTGCTTTCCAAATATTTGGTTATTTTTTCTATAGCTTGCGTGTTTTCAATTCCATCAAAGCCAGCTGAATTAATAAGAGCCCCTTTGTCAGTATAAGCCCTATCTTTTATATTCCCGCCTTTAATTACTTCTTTTATTTTAAGTTTGTATTTTTTCGCAAATTCAAAATCTCTTTGGTCATGCGCAGGCACAGCCATAACCATCCCGCATCCATAATCTGCAACAACAAAATTCCCAGCCCAGACAGGCACTTTTTCGTCTGTCAAGGGATTGATTGCATAGCTTCCAGTAAAAACTCCCTCTTTTTCCATCTCCTCAAGCTCCTTCTCGCTTACACTTTTAAGTTTTTTCAGGAATTTTTCAACTTTATCTTTTTGCTCTTTTGTTATCAATTCCATTAATCTTGGATGCTGGCAAGAAACAACCATGAAAGTTACTCCGAAAATTGTATCAGGGCGGGTTGTAAATATTGGCCATTTCTCATTATTAATTTCAAACTCTATTTCAGTGCCATGGCTTTTTCCAATCCAGTTTTCCTGCATTATCTTTATTCTTTCAGGCCAGTGCAGCTCTTTTATTTTGTTTAAAAGTTCTTCTGAGTATTTAGTGGTCCTGATAAACCACTGCTCCAAATGCCTAATCTCAACATCAGTATCCTCGTGCCTCCAACATTTCCCGCCTTGAACCTGTTCGTTTGCCAAAACTGTCTTGCATTCTGGGCACCAGTTGACAGCAGAATTCTTTCTATAAATCAGCCCGTTTTCATAGAACTTCAGGAAAAAATACTGGTTCCACTTGTAATAGTCTGGCTCGCAGGTTTTAACAATTCTCTCCCAATCGTAGCTTAATCCCAGCTCTTTCATCTGGCGCATATAATTCTTCATTGCTGTTTCAGTGAAAGGCTTGGGATGAGAGCCTGCTTTTATAGCTGCATTTTCAGCAGGCAGGCCAAATGCATCATATCCAATTGGATATAAAACATTAAATCCAGACATTCTCTTGAATCTTGCGTAAATATCCCCTATAGTATAATTAAGCGCATGCCCCATGTGCAATCCAGAAGAGCTGGGATACGGAAACATCTCTAAAACATAAAACTTTTTCTTCTTGCCCTCTTTTGCAGCAAACGCTTTTTTTTCTTCCCACTTCTTCTGCCATTTTTTTTCTATTGCCTTAAAGTCCATTTTTTCTTCTTCCATATTATACCTATCTGTTTCCTATTTTTAAAATCTTCTCTTCTGAGTCGTAAAAGACAGGAGCGTTTAAAATATTCTGTCCATGTTCTTTATATACCCTAAATGCCATTTTCCTTGCTCCTTTTGGAACAGTCCAATTGTTAAGAGCAAAAACATCCTTTTCTTTGCCATCTGCATAAAAAAATGCAATTTCTCTCTCATTTTCACCGGTTCTATAAATTTTATATTTTAATACTCCCCCATTAGAAGATACTCTGGGCAAAACTATCTTTTTTCTTTCAATAGTCCTTCTAGAGCAAATAAATTCCAGAGCCATTTTCAAAAGAATAGTTTAAATGGCTCTATAAGAGGGCCACGACTAACACAAGTACTAGAACAAACTGATAGTGTGTTAGTTTCATAAAAAGAATAAAGAAAACTAGTTTAAAAGACTTTCTATTACCTCTGCCTTAGCAGAGATTCCATTTCTCTTCTATTGTTTGCTGACTGAATTGCAACATCGCGGTCTAAACCTTTTGTTACAAGATAGACTAAATGCTGCTCCATTGTCATCATTCCCTCACTTCTCCCTGACTGGATTACATTCCTCATATTCTCCGATTTTCCTGTCCTTATGTTATTTCTAATCGCACCATTAACCACCATAATTTCAACAGCCAAAGTTCTATCTCCTGTTCTTTTTTCTCTGGGGATAAGCTTCTGGCTAACCACATATTTTAAGCAATCAGATAATCTGTGTCTGGATTCTTCTGTATTGCCAAGAAAATCCAAAGTTCTTCCCACAGAACCAGAAGCATCATTTGTATGGAGGGTGGTAAAAACAAGATGCCCTGTTTCAGCAGCTCTTACTGCCTGCTTCGCAGTCTCTTCGTCCCTTGTCTCCCCAACCATGATTATATCTGGATTTTGCCTTAAGAAGCGTTTAACTGCCTCATAAAAAGAAGTGGTGGTTACTCCAACTTCTCTTTGTACTGCCTGTCCCACTGCATCTCTTAAAGCGTACTCTATTGGGTCTTCAACAGTCATTACTTTTTTGTGCTGAGTGTCTAAAATGTGCTGTAGAAGGGAAACCAGAGTTGTGGATTTACCTGAATTAGTCTCTCCGGTTATAAGCACTAAGCCCCTATCCTCCTCCACTATCTTCTCCCAAATGCTCTCTTTAAACCCCAAATCTCCGAGTTCTTTAAGACCCCTTACTCTGTAGAGGCTGTGTTATGATTCCTATAAAATAAAAACTATTCTGCATACAAAAAATATTTTTTTGTGGAGCCCCTAAATTTTCTTCTCTTTCTTTCAATT
>MFWN01000075.1:14101-25217 GCA_001786395.1 Candidatus Pacearchaeota archaeon RBG_13_36_9 | reverse complement strand
TTAAATTAAAAAATGTTAACTCAAAAATTGCCCCAATTTTCTTCAAAAAGGTATATAGCCCCGCCAGAAAAACATACATTTTGTGATAATCAAGGGTCACCAGTTTGAGGTAAAAATTAAGGCTATTTCTTAGCGATTTTCCACAATAAATCAAAATAAGTATTAAAAGACTCAGCAATTTTCTGGCTTTCTATCCTTACTGCAACAAAATCGTTTTCCAAGGGTAAAAATAGTATTGACTTATTTCCATATATTAAAACCGAGGTTGGAATTTCATGAGTATCTGGTAGATATTTCACATCTGTTAATTGTTTATTTTTCTCTATTTCTGATCTTCTTTTTTCTTTAGCAATAATATATCTTTTTATCTTCTGTTTTATTCTTCTTTTCTGCCAATGTATAAAAAAGTATTCTATCAAGTGAATACCTAGTGCTTCATAACCAATCATCCTATAATCTTTATTTTCTTTTAGTATATCTTCAAGAAGTGTTTTGAAACCTTCTTTTCCAGCAAAAACTTCAATAGAATATGCCTCCTTTTTTGGAGATTTCATTTTTTTAAGTTGTTCTATCAGAGGTTTAATAGTTTCCATTTGTTCTTTTATAATCCTCTCTTTCTCTTCTAGATATTTTGTTAAAGCATCTGGAGATATGGCATGAAAGTATTTTCTATTCTCTTTAATAAAGTAGGAGACTAATCCTTTTTCAATAAGGCTATTAAGAATATCATAGGTGATAGTTCTATAGATTGCACACCTTTCAGCTATTTTTGAGGCTAAGGACGAACCCAATTCAAGGCATGCTGTATAAACTTTAGTTTCATTTTCCGTTAATCCTACTTCCTTGAGTCCTTTTTTAATCTCTAGATTTTCCATAAAATACTGATGTTTTAGGTTTATTTAAATCTTGCTATTTGTCGTAATTTGATATTACAGCAAATATTAATAAGCCTATTAATTTATATGTTATTACTAAATAATAACAAAAATAAAATGAAAACACAAACAGAAGAAAATATCAGGGTCTTTTATCAAGAAGATGCTTCGAGCAGAGAAACTGATAAGAGTGGATCCCAGAGAATGTTAATTTTAGTTCCAAGCAACACAATAGAGATTAATCAGTCATATAGTGAAATGTGTGGGTTTAGGAGTTATTACTCAGGAGCTAAGGGGGAAATTTTAACAAGAAAACCAAATACTAAGGATATTGAAACATATCAAAGAATAAAGAAAAATATGAAAACTGAAAATTCTGGGGCATCTGCCAGATTTAATCTTGAGAGAATTTGCAAACAAACAGAGGAACTAAAAAATTTAATAGGGGCTGTAGAGAATTGCAAATTTGAAGTAACTAATAAAGATGAAATTCGAGAGGTCTTACCCACAGGTTTTGCATCTTATCATGATAGAAAGGAATTGGAGTTTCAATACTTTATAAAAACTATATTGCAAGATGCGGTTTCAATTAAAGCAGGAAAAAATCTATTCAAAAAACCTGAAATTGATCCTACAAAATGTATATTCACTAGCGAAGATGAACAACAAGCTAAAGCAGAATTAGAAAAAAACCTAGGCTTTGAGATTGAAATTAAGGGTTTTAAAAATTCTAATACTGATTGTTATGGAGTTTATAAAAATTCATCTTGGGACAACAACTCTTGTGAAAAACCCACAAAAATATCGTATCCTCTTTTTAGGAGAAAAAATACAGGCGAACTATGGGGTGGTGCTTTCCATTGTCCTGCATACAATTGTCAAACCCGAGAGTGTAATCTTGGACAATCAGAAAAAGATTTTAAATCCAGTGAAGAATGTTTTAGAAGACCTGGTTTTTCTGGACCTAATCCATTCAGTAGAGGGGGAATGTAGTTGTTGAAAAGGCATATAAAATATTTGATCAAAGAGAAAAATAAAATGACAACCCAATCCTTCACAATCACAAAAAGAATAGCCAAGCATGGCTCACAAGCTATAATTGTCATTCCAAAGATTCTAGAAGATAATCTCAAGCCAGGAGTTTTAACTCAAATTACCATTGAAATCCTAAACTAATTATGTCACCATCCCGTTGTCGCATGGATTTTTAAACTCCTTCCATCCATGACATGTCAGTACACAAACATAATGGGCAAAGGATATTTTGTGAAAAAAAATCACTGACCCTTCAAAATCACAAAATATAGTATAGCCCCGCCAGGATTCGAACCTGGGTCCCAGCCTCCAGAGGGCCGGATCCTTGACCACTAGACTACGGGGCTATAATAACACTCAGAAAGGAAAATTTATAAACTTATTCACTTAAAGAAACATACCCTTTACTTATTAGTGCCTTTGTCCTTCCCAACAAAGTCTTATGAATCGCACCTCTTGCCTTATTTTTGGAATCTTTGCTGTTTTTTCCTCTAAGCTCAACTCTAAACTTAGATTCTCCTATGACCTCTTCAATTGATTCTTGCTCTGAACTTAAAGAAAGAAGTTTTTCGCATAGTTTGCCATTTACTCTTATACGCAAAGGAAAAGTTTGAACCTCTGCAACCCCCTTTCCATTATTTCGGCCGTTAAAGTGATAAGCCACATCATAAGGAAATTCTACCCTTCCTGTATAATTCCTATAATAATATCTAAACACTTCCATCCGTTCTCAAAAAAATTCCTCTTTAAAAACCTTTCTTCAAGCAGAAATATTTATAAATAAAGTTAGGCATACCTAACTTATGGATAAGAAAAAAAGCAGGGAAGATTATTTGAGGACTATTTATAAGTTTGAAAAGGGAAAGGGGGTCAGAAATGTGGATATAGCAAACGAACTCAGAATATCAAAGCCAAGTGTTTCGGAAATGATAAGGAAGCTTGCAGGAGAGAATCTTGTAAAAATAGAGCCTTACTCTAAAATCTTTTTGACAGGAAAAGGAAAAAAAGAAGCTGAAAAGCTTTTTGACAGGCATTTTGCAGTTAAAAAATTTGTTGAAAAATTCCTGGGGCATAATGAAGAAAAATCAGCAGAAGAAGCCCATAAGTTAGAGCATTCTCTTTCTGAAGAATCTATAGAAATAATAAGCGAACTTATACAATTAAACAAAAAGTTTCCAACACCTTCTTATGTTGGCTAACAAGCAATAAATGCTTTCTTATAAAAATCCCTCTTAGAAGTGTCATTTAAAAAATCCAGTTTTTCTATTTTCCCATCTTTAACAAGATTAAACATAGGCTCTCCTTTCTTTATTTCAAGCTCCGAAATTTCAGGAGCAGGCTTAACTACTCTTATTCTAGGAGATTTCTTGTATCTCAGATTTCTTACAAACCATAATTTGTCTTTTTTAACAACCCAATAAGGCCCTCCATTATGTCTCCTTATGTAATCAAAATTTGTGTTAGCCTCTGTGCTCACCCAATCGGTCATTACAAGAGGAGTTTCTCCTATATTCACGCTTATATGCTTATAGCCAGGAGGAAAAACAACATGGTCTCCTTTCTCTGAAATAACAAACATAACATCCTCAACCTCATCATCGTGTGCCTTAAACAAAAGATATCCTCCTCTTCCATTAATTGTTTCATAAATCTCGGGAAAATTAGAGAGATGTTCGTGCCCTTCTGTCCTTATTAGTTCTCCTGCAATTGTTCCTGAATGAAGCAAGGTTACATCCGACCTAATTTTCTTTTTGTTGATTAAATCCCACAAATCATTATTATCCCAATAAACACCTCTCCTGCCGGTGTACAAAATAGAATGAGGATCTCTATACCGCTCTAAATTAGGCTGTTTTGTTATATTCCCTTTTTCATCAGTGCAATCACAAGCCAGCTTCAAGCTCCTCCATATAGCAAGAGTCTTAAACCAGGGCTCTCCCAATCTTACTCCATCCCCACAAACTGTTTCCAAATTCTCTAGATTAAAGGAAAATGGAAATCCTATTTCTCTTGTCAAATCTATTTTTTCTCTCGTCAATTTTGCCACACAAATCAATCAAAAAATTAAAACTTAACTTTTGCCAATATAATTCCTATTGACTATATTTAAGAATAGGAAAAATAGTGAATTTAAGACGTCTCTCTTCTCATATACTCTTCATTAATTGCAACCTGTATGCACCCTTCTAACCCAACTCTTTTATCTAGGATTGCATTTACAGGAATTTGTCCAACCCAATCCCTATGTGTTTTTCCTGAATTAAATTCTTCCATAATTGTATTTTCAATATAGTCTCTATACTGTTTTTTCCTAGACTTGCTATAATGCTTTCTTATTATCCCTCCTGCAACCCATACGCCTCCTCTTGCATTTTCATGGACAGCTAAGTCATGCAAAGATCTTCCGTAAGTTTTCCAGAAAAAATCCATAGTATCTGAAAATATTTTATGAGGATTATTTCCAGCTGCTGCTTCCCCTATGTACTCTGCTTTATCTTCGCTTTTCTTTTTTTGTTCAAGAAAATCAGAAATTTCTTTAGCTCTTCCTTGCTTTATATATTGATATGCAAAAAAATCAAATATTCTTTCGATGCCTCTTCCTGACAACACATCTTCATAATTTGGCTTTCTCCCATTTGTATATCTCATTAACTCTTTTGCAATTTCTACTTCAGTTTCATTAGATGGGTCAATTGGCAGGAAGGTATGCCCTCCTTCAGAATCTAAAGGGAAATAAAGTTCCTTTTCCTTATTATACTCCAGCCTTGCTGTTCCTAATCCAGTTCCTGCGCCACGAATTCCAATTCTTCCTCCATCAACTGCTATGGCAGAGCTATTAAGTTGGCGCAATGGGGCAGATTTTAATTTTCCTTGAAGACCCGAAGTCGCTACTGCATAAGCTATTGCCTTATAGTCATTAATTAATGCAGTTCGCATACACATAGAAAAAGCATCTAATGAAAAAGATGCATTAGTCATTTGGCATTTCCCATTAATTATCGGTCCAGCAGGGCTAAAGACTGCAGCATTAATTCTCTCCTGTTCAAACCGCTTTCTTTAAGCATGTCTGCAACAACTTGCTCATTAAAATCTTTTATTTCTTGCCCTTTATAGGTATCTTCAAAAAGAGTAACTATCTTCTCACCATCAACTGAATAAATGCCTGCTAAAACATTTGTAGCACTGACATCTCCTGCAGCAATCAATCTACAAGAACTAGGAGAAATTTTTTGCTTTTTGCGAGCAGTATGGATATGCTTAGCAATTTTAAAGTTGTTTAGACTTCTTTATATTTAAGCATTTTCAATATGCAAAATATAGTTAATATTCCATCTCAATCCTTAACTCAAGAAGGGCATTAAGATATCTCCCTATTATCCTCAAATGATGATAGATTTCTTTTTCAGCTTCACTTGCTTTTTTATACATTTCAGGAACCTTAAAATATGTGCTTCTATCTATTTCTGAAATTTTATTTATCTTAGTTTTATCAAATTTATAGAACAAATCATAATAGACATCCAACTGTTCTTTTATAGAAACTGCAAGCTCTAAAATATTCTTAAGCCTGGTTTTAGGAGTATCATAAATCAGGTGAGTTGAAATATTCTTAAACTCATCTCCAATAAGCTCCAGTATGTACAGCGTAGAAAAAAGAAGCTCAGATTTTCTTGTTTCTTTGTTTGCTGTTTTGTTTAATATTCTTATACAATAATCATGAAACTTGTCCAAATTAACATCCACATCGTGTATCTGCATCAAAATACTTGGGTCATTATCTTTTATAGCTTCTAAAGTTTCTTCTGCCATTTCCTGAAGAATGAGGAAGATTTTTCTCAGGGAATTATCAAACTGCTTGCTTGTCAGCTCTCCCATCTCCCTGACAATAATGTAATCTTTTCCATGCTCCACCATCTCATAACCAATAAATCTAGTTACAAATCCTTGTAAAGCAGAAAGTATTGTCTGCTTTTCCCTTTCTTTCCCGTACCTCATATCAAGCCTGTGCTGGGTCAGGAATTTATAAGGAGTTTCTAATTTAATATTTTGAGGGAATCTCACTAAAACTTCATCATAGCCTTCTCTGTAAACCGCCATGAAATATTTCCATATTGTAGGAATATCCATTCCAGAAATATCAAATTCTGCTCTCTTGCTCTCTCCATTTTTTTCAGTAGAAATAAACAGCCCATTTTCCCTCTCAATAAGTTCTATCTCGCTACCTGCCTTTAAATTAAATTTCTTTGTCCATTCAGAAGGAAGTGTTATAGTAAGAGTGTTGTGCCCTTGTCTTATTATTTTTCTTTTCATACTATATACAATACTTCACTATATTTAAATCTTTTTTCACTATATACACTAGTGAAAATATATTTCACTATAAAGCAAGAGAAAAATATTGACAAGGATTAAGTTGAAAATAATGTTAAATTAATAATGAAACAAAAATATATAGGATGGTTTAATTACTGGTGCCAAGAAATTGGGAAAGAGGATAGATGTATAACTTTCTACGCAGAAAATAAGCCAGAGCCCGGAATAATCAACTCGGGAAATCCATTGCCACAACATAGTTGCGGAAAATACAATTACAGCCAGGAATGTGAAAATGAACCTAACTGCCGTTCGCAAGTTCTGATAAAAGCAACAAAAAGCACGCCAGAACTTGAAAGGAGATACAAACCCATTCAAACTACATCGGAAATTAAGACAAGAAAAGAGAATTCTCAAAACTTAGTTTCAATAGTTGGATAATAAAAATGGAAGCTGTAAAAAATAAACCAACATTTTTTTTAACTAACAGGCAAAGAGACATATGCGGCAAGAGGTTTAATACTCCCAGATTTGATATCCAGACAGGAGAAGCTGGCAAGAAAGCAGAAGATACTTCCTGGAGGCCCATTCCAAGCAGATACGAAGATTCTTCTGACACACCAGAAGAGAGTCTGGACCAAATGGTAGCATTTGAGCGGGATGTGGTTGTGGGAGAATACGACCATAAATTTAAGCGGATGTTATATTTTGCCAGCAGGGACAGCAGATTAAGGGACATTCTAGGAGAAAGGAATTACAGGAAGCATCTTACTGGAATTAAAGAATTTGAACTCCAAAGAATTGAAGACTTCTTCGAAAAAGCTAATAAACATTTAAACAATGAAAAAGAAGCGATGAGGCTCGGCATAAAGCTGATTAACAACCTAATAACTCTTGAATTTAAGAAACAAGATGACCACAGCGCACCATTTTTCTCTGAAGAAAAGACTTATGTTTTAAAGCCTCATAGCTTCATAGAAACTTATTTTGAACTGACTTTAAAAAGAAGAGCTAAAATAAATGACTTAGGAGGAGAGCTTTCTGTTTTTAGCCACTATGGAAAAGACAAAAGCGGACAAATAATACCGGGGACTTATCATCAGACAACCTATTCGCAAATTGGAAGAGTCCAGGCAGAGCTTGCCCTGCAGGAGCATCTTAAAATAAACAACTTAAAGTTTACTCCATGTGGCAAAGAATGTTTTTCAAGGGAGACTGAAGAGCCAGACTCCTCTGCAAAAGAAGATGCTATGCGCGCATTAGAAGAATCACTCCTTTGAATATTCCTCACTATTCTCCTTATTTCTATTATATTACACAGGGCAGTAGGGAAAAATATGGACAAGAAATAAGTTCTGAAAAATATTCTGTTAGTTATGAATGATAAAAAAGTTCTGCAAGAATATATCCCGCCAATAAAACTAGCGCCAGATGGATATTTAGATGAAAATGGAAACCCAAAAGCACTAAAACATTTATCAGAAGGGATAACCACTTTAGATGAAACATTTGAAGAAAACAACTATCAAATAAAAAGAGCATGGAGAACCTATTCTCCTAGAAATATCGGCCAAGATAATATTGGGAGAATGGCTTATGTCCCAGAAACATCAATGAGGAAATCAGAATCGCGAATAAAAAGAAAAAAAGGCAATAAACCTTACTGGATTCTTGCCTTAAATAAAGCAAGAGACCAAAGACCCAAAACAGAAGATACAAAAAGTGAAACAGATGTGAAGATACATCATTGCAAGTTATGCAAGAATATACTTGAAACAATGATGGCGATAACAAAAATTGGGAATTATCATATAACTCCTAACGGATTTCCATATTTTGATTATGCTTTTTTAGGAATTGACGGCTCAACCCCCTTTCGGGCACAAACAGATCTCCCTCGTCCAGAAGAAATAGAGACTTGGGGAAAGATATGTGCCGTATTTAATCTGGCTGCATTTTTTAATCCTCCAGGTGCAGGAGCTTCTATATACGAACACCAGCATGTCCAGTTATTTGAGCCAAGAGTTTTTAAATTAGATGGAAAATTAACTCCTCTTCCACTATTTAATGAAGAGTTTACAGAAGAGATACCGGTAAGAGGAGACAGCTCAGATGTCTTTTATGTTAGGGGGTATCCTATACCTACCTTAATGTTTTTAGGATATAATGCACCGGACAAAGTAGCTAATGCAGCCCATTTAGCAAGAGAATTAAATTTTGCATTTAATATCGAAGTGTTAATAGCAGATGACCAAGAAAAATTTTATTTTCAATTAAGAAATCCGGCAAATGAAACTTCTATTTGTATGAAAAGGAAATGTGGGGGGCTAGAAATGATGGGGGTAGCCCTTTTAGGGGATATAGAAGAAAGATCAGGAGAAAGAAATATAACAACAGATGGAACAAAAGTTTCTACAAAAATGTCCTATAATACAATGAGAAAAAACTTGATTAATGCTTCCTATCCAAAAGAATTCTTAGATTACATTGCAAAGAGGTTTTAAAATTAAATGCAAGCCCTAATTCTAGCAGCAGGTTTTGGAACAAGAATGTATCCCTTAACAAGGGATACTCCTAAAGCACTAATTAAAATAAAAAATAAGCCTTTAATCGAACATATAATTGAGAAACTTAAAGAAGTTAAGAACATAGAAACAATATATGTTCTAAGCAATAATAGATTCTATACAGAATTCCTGGAATGGCTTGACAGTTACAAAATAAAAAATAAGTTTAAAATAAAAATACTCAACAATGGAATAAATTATGAATATGAAAAAAAAGGCGCCGTTTCTGATTTTAAACTCTCCTTGAGATTCATAAAAGAAGGTGACTTATTCTTAATAGCCTCGGACAATCTATTTGAATTTGACCTAAACAAGCTAGTAGACATATCCAGAGAAAAAAATTCAAGCACAATTATTTTAAGGGAAACTGAAGACCTCGAGATGATAAAAAGGTGCAACCATATATTTTTAGACGAATATGAAAAAATAGTATTCTACGAAGAAAAGCCAAAAGAGCCAAAAAGCAATATCTTTTCCACTGCCTGCTATTTCCTTAAAAAAGAAGATGTGCAAAAAATAAAAAAGCACAGGTTTGAAAATGCGGACAATTTTGGCAACATCTTATCTTTTCTTTACAAAGAATCACCGGTTTACGGCAAGATTTTCGATGGTTTCTGGGCAGATATAGGCTCTTTTGAAGAATTAGAAAAAGCCAGAAAATATTTTAACCATTAACTTAATACTCCATTTCTATCCTTAATTCCATTAAACAAAATATGAACTTGCTAATCTGCATTAAATGGCCTCTTATGCTGTCAGCATCTTTGTTTAAAGAATCTCTCCACTTGAAATGGTCATTATAAATCTTAAAATCGTTTTGTCCGAATTTAATCGCATCTGCCCTGTTAAAACTATAGAAAAGATGGTAGTACATCTCAAAATGCTTCTTAATTGTTTCTGCAAAAGAACTTATCTCGTCAACTTTCTTTTTTGATTTTGCAAGATGCCGGCCTATATACTTAAACTCGTCGCTTAACAATTCAAGCAAAAATAAAGTAGAAAACATGGCTGGCTTGTTTTTCTGAAAGCTTGAATCATGTACTTTATTGTTAATCCTGCAGCAATAATCTATGAATCTGTCTACGTTAGTGTCCATTGCATGAATTGTTTTGCAGATTTTTATGTCTCCTATCTCATCATCTTCAATAAGTGATATTACTTTATCAAATAACTCAATAATAAGCAAGAAAACTCTCCTTAAAGAATTGTCAAATTCCTTTCCTGTAAGCTCCCCCATTTCTTTTATTAGGCAATACCCCTCTCCTTGGTCTATTATAGCCATTCCAATAAACCTGTTCACCAGCTCAGAAATCATGTCAAATGCCGGTTTTTCAGGATGTTTTTCTCCTAATTGAGCATATTCAAACTGAGAAGCATAATAATCATAAGCTCCTTCATAGGATTTTTTATTTAAATCGTATACTAATTTTATTTCATTATAGCCTTCCCTATAAGCAGATTGAAAGAATCTCCAGAGCATTGGAACACTCAGTCCTGTTATGTCAATAGTTGTGCTTCTTAGGTGTCCATTTTGTTTTCCACCTACCACTAAAGAAGAAGAATCCTCAACAACATCAACTTCATCTCCTGGCTTTAAATTCAATTTCTTAACCCATTCAGAAGGAAGAGTCATTGTTAAAGTGCTGTGGCCTTGCCTTATTATTCTTCTCTTCATTTTATCAGATTCTCCTAAAGTCTGTGAATATATTAAGTATCTTAGTATATAATGTGTGAATATATTTAAATGTTTTCTCAATATATACAATATTGAATATATAGGGATATATATAGAATAAAAAAAATATTGATAACTGATAAATAAACTATCTGACAATATTTTTCATGGCAAACACAACATTAGAACAAACTGCTAAAAGTGCAGTGGGTATTTGCAGATGCGGGAAAGAATATGACCCAATTAAAAGAAGGGAAGAATCAGGCAATAGGGGGAGTGCTGCAGAATATGACTCAGACCACTGTTGGATAAACTACACGTCTTCTGATGATGCAGTAGAGCCCAATTTAATGACAGTTAATGAATAAGATGCGGTAAAGAGTTTAATTTATTGTTTTATTTCTAAGAAGATGCAGAGTATGCATTATTACACTGGTATATTCCATATATTAAAACCGGATGGGATATTTCAGTACAAGCTACATATTGACAAAAAATAAAAAAAAGATTGGATTAATTTGTTTATGAAGCTTAAAAAAATTATATCCAAAGGGAAAAAATTTCTCATTGGAGCAGGAATTGCAGCAATTCTAAATTCAGGATGCTCTAAGCCAATAACTCCGGGTTATATTATTGAAACTGAAAATTTT
>MFWN01000075.1:13936-14089 GCA_001786395.1 Candidatus Pacearchaeota archaeon RBG_13_36_9 | reverse complement strand
TATACTAAGATATACGGAGATTTGAAAGTCAGCAGCCCAGTAAAAGAAGTTAGCAATGTTCCAGAAAGCTTTAGGAATGTTCCTATTCACCATGATGATTTTGATTGGGGGCAGGGAGACGCTATTGAAGATGATTCAGCAAAGCTTGTGCCT
>MFWN01000075.1:11926-13929 GCA_001786395.1 Candidatus Pacearchaeota archaeon RBG_13_36_9 | reverse complement strand
ATTACAGCTTTTTAAAAGGCGGCTTAGAAACAAAAATTAGAAACGCTACAATTGACTTATATGCAGACCTCTCCTTTAATATTAGTTATTTTATGCCAACGTCTCATAATCCTTGGTTTGGAGAAGTAAATGAAAGAAACTACCAAGGAGGGGGTTTAGGAACAGAGAGAAGAGGAGTAGGGACTGCCTTAACTTACTGGACTGCGAACTACGCCCCAATTTTAATTCCAGGAATTAAGTGTGATTTGACTCTTCCTATTGGGGGGGGATTATGAAATAATAGTAGGTGGAGGTGTAAGAGAATATGGACTCCAGGCAGAAAGAGGATGGGACAGGTATGACTCCTTAGACAAGAAAAACTGCTTAAGAATAGCAGATATCACAGAGAAAAGCATTTATCTCGGATTTAGGGGCTCAAGTGAGAGAAATAGTGCAAAGGGGGGATTCTGTCCAACACTCAAAATTGGCTATAATTTCTATGACTTTGATGTAAAAGAAAAAGATGTTGTGATTGACAAAAAAGATAGGTCTTTTTTTGTTTCATTAGGCGCTGAAAGGCTTTTTTAAAATGGTCTGTTTAGAAGAACTAAGCACTTGCACGAATCAGGAATGCAGAAAAGCATATAATCCTGAAACAAGAAAAAAACAAACAGAAGAATATTCAGATAAGAATTCCGCTCACTTATACTGCTCTGACTTATGCTGGGTTGTTTCTACAAAAGGAAAAGAAGAGGCAACAAAAGAAGTGCTAGTCACAAGCTAATAAATTAAAAATAAACATTTATAAAGCCAATTTATATCCTTTTTTCATGAAACGCTCATCACGGAGATGGAAGAAGAAAAGGCAGATGCGCTGGAAATGGCAGAGAAAGCGCCTTAGAAAGGAAAAGAGAAAAAGAAGATTGCATAGACAGAGAAGTAAATAAAAAGCATTTAGGTAACTGTTTCTGTATTATTAAAAATGGTTTTTATTTGTAATAAAAAGCATTTAGGTAACTGTTTCTGTATTATTAAAAATGGTTTTTATTTGTAATAAGCTGCTAAATATATTCTCTATTATAGCAATGTTTATAAGATAATCCTGTCTGAACTTTCTAATTAAAGGAGGAAAAATGTCGAGCGAGATATGGACTGAAAAATATAGGCCAAATAAATTTGAGGAGATTTTGGGCCAGGAAGAGATAGTAAAAAGAGTGAAAAACCTGACTGTCTCCATGAATATACCTCACCTTTTATTAGCAGGGCCTGCAGGAACAGGGAAATCAAGTTTGGCAATTGTGATAGTCAAAGAGTTGTTTGGGAAAAGCTGGAAAGAGAACTTTCTTGAGCTAAATGCCTCGGATACAAGGGGTATAGAAGTTGTAAGGCAGGAAGTTAAAAATTTTGCAAGGACTAAATCTCTTGGAGAGGTGCCATTCAAGGTGATATTCCTGGATGAAGCAGATGCACTGACAAGAGAAGCCCAACAGGCACTAAGAAGAACAATGGAAAACTACACAGGCACTTGCAGGTTTATTTTATCCTGTAATTATTCTTCAAAAATAATCGACCCTATACAAAGCAGGTGCGCGATTTTCCGCTTTAAGCTGCTGGAAAGAAAAGACATTTTCAAAAAAATAAAGGAAATAGCAGAAAAAGAAAGCATCTCAGTTGATGAGCCTGCCATGATAGCGTTTTACGAAGCAAGCGAAGGGGACTGCAGAAGGGTCATAAACCTAATGCAGGCAACAGCTGCCATTTCTACAAACATAACTGGAGAATTGGTTAACACGATTGTATCTTCAGCAAAGCCAGCTGACGTTAAAATAGCCTTAGAGTATGCTCTCAGTGGAGACTTTATAAAATCGCGTGAAAAACTATTAGATATAATGCTAAAAGAGTCCATATCGGGGCAGGATGCAATAAAAGCAATCCAGAAGGAAATCTGGAATCTTCCAATAGAAAATGACCTGAAAGTCAAGCTTGTGGAAAAAACAGGGGACATAGAATTCAGGATAGTAGAA
>MFWN01000075.1:11035-11888 GCA_001786395.1 Candidatus Pacearchaeota archaeon RBG_13_36_9 | reverse complement strand
AAGTTTTGTCCTGGCTGGGGAGGGAAAAGGGTAGAATAGACAATTTCTGGAGTTCTTGAGTCTTCCATTTTAATATCCTAGCCCTAAATTGCACCCCTGACAAGGTGTGCCTCCAACGCCTGTTAAGCGTTCTGCGCACTGAGCACACCAATCTCGTTGGGGCACATGAACCCGCTATATCGGAGTAACAAGCTGCACCAATTCATCAGGCGTATAAGACATTTTTCCAAAAGCACTATAAACAATTTCTCTTGAAGCGGCTGAATAAATTTGTTCACTAGTAGTTACTATCTCACCAGCAATCTCGTATGAAGCAAGAATGTCTGAAAATTCTGAAACTTTCTCAAATTTTTTCTTTCTTGGGACCAAATAATTCTTGGCTCCAATTAAAATCCAGTTAAACGTAATACTCTTTTCTTGAAGGTTTTCTACGCTCCTCCATAGGGTATTCAATTCTCCAGAATCAAAAACTAGACCATTAATAGGATAATTAGCAAGCATTCTGTAGCCATGATAGTCTTCAACCTCTGCATTTTCTATTGCAAGTCTGTCTGTTAATTCATTTTTATAGAACACTTGTTGAAAATGCAAGTGATTTACGCTTGCTCCTGCATGAAGAGAGTTAAAGAATGTCACTGAAGCTTCGTTATCTGAATAAGCGATTAAAAAATCTTCAATAGTGTTTTTATCCAATTGTTGAGGGTAATGAGGCAGGGTCTCAACAACACATTCTTCTCCTGGGGACCTTTCTACTGGAACACATATCAAATGCCCATGCTTTGCAATCGGGAAACCATTGTAATAAGAGTTATACCTCCTGTTATTAAGAAGAACAGGTATTGAATCTCTAACC
>MFWN01000075.1:6971-11016 GCA_001786395.1 Candidatus Pacearchaeota archaeon RBG_13_36_9 | reverse complement strand
TAGAATTATTACATCTAAACCCGCAATTTTGTATCTCTGCTGGAGGAACCGCCATTTCTCCTTCTCCTAAATTGATTCTATTACCTGGCTTAAGAGCCCTATATCTATTCCACTGAATAACAAAATTAGTATCAGCTATAACTCTCTCCTCAATTCCACCTTGCAGATGTCTAAAACTTCCATCTGCAAGTAACTCTCCAGCGTAATATGATGGTACATTACCGATACTTCTAATTCCTATTTCAATTACTCTTCCACCATCTGGAATTTGAGTCTTTATTATACCCAATCTGGCCCATTTCATCCATCCCCCATGTAATTCTTTTTCATCTGTCATAGTTATATTATGAAAAAAGAAGTAATTAAAACAGGCAGCGAGATTTTTAGGACAAAAAGGAAAAAATTAGTTGAAAAATGTCTTTTTTGAATTAACATGATAAGAAAAATTAACATAAATTTTTACATTAAATAGCTATAAATAATTTTTTTATATGACTTTTAGTATAAAAATTGTATATCTTATCTATATTGTCCTAAATATAACAGCAAACATATTTAAATAACAAATCCTTTAATAAAACATGAATAATACAGGAGCCCTTCCTAAGCTGGATGCAAAAGATAAAGAGATTTTAAGAGAGTTGGATGATAACTTCAGGCAGCCTTTTTCAAAAATTGGCAGAAAAGTCAAACTGTCAAAGAATTCTGTAGCTTTAAGGTTTGAGAAATTAAAAGAATACTCTTTGCACAACATGGTTGGGTTAAACAACGAGCTAATAAATCTAACCATGGTAAGAGTTTACTATTCCTTTGACTATTATAATGAAGAAACTGAAAAAGCAATAGTTTCAGAAGGGAAAAAGCATAAAAATATTCAATGGATTGCAAAATACTTCGGGGCATATGACATTGGCATATGTTTTTTAGTGGACAATTTTGATGATTTAACCTCCCAAATAAACAAGTTCGACGAAAGATTCGCAGGGAGAATAAACAGAAAGGAAATACACATTATATCCAAACAGCATTATTTTAGATACAACTTTTTGCATGATAGGCCATTAACATGGGTTTCAAAAATAGAAAAATCTCAAAAAAAAGAAAAATTATCTCTTACTGACAAGAAACTTATCCGTGCCATGTTATATGATCCAAGAATTAATCTATTAAATATATCAAGAAAACTGAACATTTCCCCAAGAACTGTTTCTAACAGGCTAAAAGCTCTGAAAAAATCAGGAGTTATTATGGGATATTTTATGACTGTTAACCCTAAAAAGTTCAATCATGATACATTTAAGCTTTTTATTCAGCTGCACAACTTAAAAAAAGAGCAGGAATTTGAAAAATATATTTCTGAAATTAAGAATATTAAATTTTTTGCTAAAATGCTGGGTGTCTGGGACTATGAAATGGATTTTATTTATCCAAATGTTTCAGAATTGCAAAAACAAATCGAGCTAATGAAAGAAAAATTTCCAAACCTAATTAAAAAAATAGAGATTGTCAGCCTTGGAAAAAGAATTTTCACCAACGAGAAGAACCTGTATATTTAGAAGCCTTTCTTACAAATGTTTCTTAAAGAAATCCATTGCCAAATCAGCTATTTCGTCTGTCTGATTTTTAAAATCATGGTCTGCGCCTTTTATTACATAAAGCCTTGAGTCCTCATTTAAATGATTAATGGCATTTTCAGAATCCTGCAAAGGAATATCTGCATCTTCTGTTCCGTGAACTATAAAAACAGGGCATTTTACATTTTTCAGCAATTCTTCCTGGTTTAGATTTTCACGTTCTTCAATAAACTTCTTGTCAACAACTATTTTTCTCCTGAAAACTTCTTCCTCTCTGCCGTACTTATATAAAAAGTTTCCATTTTCCAACTGAGAAAATCCCTTTGAGGTAAGTCTTTCTTCCTGATAATTATCTTTTTTATTTGTCACAGGGGCTGTTAAAACAATTGCACCTACATTTTCACTATTACACAAGCAAATGAGCCCTCCCAAGCTCCCCCCAAAAAGCCCTATTTTAAAAAGCCCTTTTCCGTTCATAAATTTAATCGCAGATTTCAAATCATAAATTTCTTTCTCAACACTTATAGCCTCATTCTCGCTCTCGCCGCTTCCTGAAAAATCAAAATTAAGCACATTAAATCCGGTCTCGTTAAATGCCTCTGCAATCTTGTCAAACTTTCCCCACTCATGCCTGTCTCCTGTGAATCCGTGGCACATTATAACAGCTTCTCCAGAGCTTGCAGGATAAAAATCCCCAACTAATTTTCTGCCATGTGAATTATCAAACTCTACTTTTTCGCTCATCTCCCCAACCATTTTTTCAATTTATTTAAACTTTGCGCATTAATAATATCTTCTTTTCTCAGCCAGCCTCTTCTTGCAGTTCCAACTCCTAGCCCCATATGGTTTAGCTGTTCAATAGTATGGGCATCTGTCCCTATTGCAAATTTACATCCAATTTCCAAAGCTTCTCTTGCCTTGGATGAATTCAAATCCAGCCTGTCTAAAGAAGAGTTTATCTCCAAAGCTATGCCCCTTTCTTTCGCTTTCTCATATATCTTCTCTAAGTCCAATTTTATCGGCTCTCTCTCCTGTATAAGTCTTGCAGTTGGATGCCCTAAGATGTTGACATACTTATTGTCAAGTGCTTTCAAAAGCCTGCCTGTTTGCTTAGTCTCAGGAAATTTAAATCCAGAATGGACTGAGGCTATCACAACATCCATTTTCTCCAGCGCAGAGTCTTTTATTGACAAGCTGCCATCTGCTCCAATATCCACCTCAACCCCCTTAAGTATCTCTATATCTTGTTTTTCACTTATTTTTTCTATCTCCTTTATTTCTTGCTCTAATTGCCTTTCATTCAGGTGTTGGATTGTTTTTCCTCCATGGTCTGTTATAGCCAGATACTTATATCCTTTTTTTTCAGCAGCTGCAGCCATCTCGTCTATTGAATTTTTTCCATCAGAAAGTTTAGTATGGGTATGCAAGTCTCCTTTAATAGCCTCATAGCCTATAAGCTTCGGCAGCTTTTTCTTTAAAGCAGCTTCAATCTCTCCAGTTTCAGTTCTTAACTCTGGTTCTATATATTCCATCCCAAGCCTATTGTAAACTTCTTCTTCTGTTTTTCCTGCAATCTGCCTGCTGCCTTTAAACAAACCGTACTCGCTCAGTTTCATATTCTTTTTAATTGCAATATCCCGAAGTTTTATGTTATGGTCCTTATTTCCAGTAAAATACTGAAGCGCAGAGCCAAAAGCCTCGGGCTTGACAATTCTTAAATCAATTTGTATGTCATCTTTTGTAATAACCGAAGATTTAGTGTCTCCTTTTGCCAGCACTTTCTTGACAATGGGCATTTTAGTAAAAAAATTAACAACACCATAATCAGAAGCAACAACCAAAATATCAATATCCCCTATTGTTTCTTCCATCCTCCTCAGGCTTCCGCCGGCAATTGCTTCTTTAACACCCTCTCTTTTTTTTAGTTCAGAAATAATTTTCCTCGCAATCGGCAAAGCCATGCCCAATAAAATTCTTTTTCCTCTTTTTTTCATGAATTCTATGCCTTCTATTATATTTTCTTCTGATTTTTCCTTGAAGCTCTCCAAGCCTGCTATTTTATGGTTCTTAGCAGCCTCTTCCAGCTCTTTAACAGAGCTTATTCCCAATTCATTATAAAGCTTCATTGCCCTTTTTGCCCCAATTCCAGGCACTGCCATCATTTCTACAACACCTTTGGGAATTGTTTTTTTCAGCTCTTCAAGATGTTTTACCCTGCCAGTTTCAATATACTCCACAATTTTCTTTGCAATAGCCTCCCCAACTCCTGGGATTTCTTCCAGGTCTTTCTCGCCTTTAGTTTCATAAATCTCCTTAACATCTTCTCCTAAATTTTCAATAGAACGCGCTGCTTTCCTGTAAGCAGCTGGCTTCCACTGGACTTTCTTAATCTCCAGAATATCTGCTATTTCATAAAAAATCTCAGCCAGTTTTTTATTCATGCTACAAACTCCTCTTTTACAATATATAGA
>MFWN01000075.1:140-6948 GCA_001786395.1 Candidatus Pacearchaeota archaeon RBG_13_36_9 | reverse complement strand
AATTTGACTATGTCAGAAAAAGAAGATGGAAGTAAGAGCAAAGCTAGCATCAATTTTAAAAGAACAGCGTACAGAGTATAATAGAAAAACCTTCTCTTTATTTAAATCATGTGCTCACTGGATTTCTGAAAATCCAGATACAGAAACAAATTTGCATGTCCTTGACCTAAGAGTTCTTGGAGAAAATACAAGAATATACGATCACGTTGGGAGTATAAAATTTCCTAGAAGTTCTGAATGGAGGTCTCTATTTAGTGACTGGATTTCTTGGTTAAAAGACGTACCTCAACAATCAACAGAAGTACAACAAAAAGTTAAACAGTTAGAAACAGCACTTCAAGATCCCCAGACCTTAGAAGAAAATCCTTATTATTTTATGATGACGCATGATCCGGAACATAAAGAAATTATAAATCTAACGTTTCTTGAAAATGAATTTGTTATGAGGTATTTTGCTAATGTAACTCCTAATTTACATCCAAGCCTTATAATGTACAATAGAGACAATGCCGTCTCAACCTTGGAAAGACATGGAGGGATAATTAATCTTAAAAAAGTTGAAACCTCGTTTCTACAAGAACCACAAGATTATCCAAAATTTACCTTAAATAACCAAGAGCCACAAGATTTTGAACCAATAACAAGACAGGACATACTAGATTTAGCAGAAGAGCAGGATATTGATTATGAAGATATTCCGCATCATGAAAAAGTAAAATGGGAAATAATCCATGACACTTTTTCTCCTTCAGAAGATACAATAATTCCAGGAGGTCTTGCAGCAGAAATTCATGAACTTGGCTTTAGAATGGAGAACCCAGCTTACATGCCAAGCATTATGGAAGGTATAAGGGCTTCTGTGCTGCACCAAAACCAAATCTCACCAGAAGAAATTAAGACATTTTTTGAAAAACTACACGCTAAGACAGGAATTAAAAAATTAGAAGAAGTGATTGACTTTTCACCAGAAATTGGTACATTTATCAATAACAAGTTTGCAAATGGAATTGGATATAGAGAGGGGGGGTTAAGAATGCAGTATGTTTATGCTGAACTTCCCAGAGAACAGTCAATGGAGTATTTTGGAGACCTTCTTATGCAGGCAGCCAGAGAAATTTTCTTTCCAAGAGAAAAGAAAATAACAAAGGCTTTTTTCGGATGGATAGGAAGGCATTTAATGAAAGAATTTTTTCCAGAAACTCAATTTTCTTATGATGAACATTTGGAGTTAGATAGAAAAGATAAACAAAGGTATGACCAAGAGATTAGAAGATGTATGACCGCTTTAAAAAGAGGCATAAAAGGAGATTTAATACCAGAAAGAGTAAGAAAATGGTTTAAAGAATTTGATATGATAGGTGAATATTCTATTCCTGGATGCACGTTAATGGAAAGCTGTGCAAATCCTCTTGAGCTATTTCTTCATAGCCTTGATTCAGAAGGTCCAAAAGGAACAATTCAAGGGATAGTTGGTTTTGGAGATGAGGAAGGTTTTCCTAATTTTGAACATTTCAAGGAAAGCATACTGGGTTCAGATGAAGGAATGAGCATGAGTAGGAAGCTTTATTTAGAACTAGTAAGAAATGCAGGATTTAAACCAGAAGATATAAATGAAGGGAATGTATTAAAGGTATATTATGAATCAAGAAAGGGGGAATTAAGAGATGACCTTGAATGGTTAAGAGGACAAGCAGCTAGTTTCTTTACAAGTTATTTTAGATTTATTAGAGATCAGCCATACAGAGCCGGATATTATTGCGCACAAAAACAAATAGACAAAAGAGGTATTTTAGGCAATTTAGCTGTTATATTGCAAACTCCAGAAAAAGAGCTGATGAAAACAGTTATGAAGGGGAGAATGAATATATATGATACAAGAGATAATAACCGCGAATATAATAGTGGATATGACTGGGAAGTGCAAATGAGACAGCGTTTTGATTAACCAGGGGCACCAGCTTCATAAGAGTCATGAACAGGGATAGTAAAGAAATTTCCATGGCCTGCTCTTCTAACAGCCCTTCCAATTACTTTTCCAATATTTTTTCCGTGTGCAATTACTTTTGCAGCACCATATTCTGCAATAGAAACATACTCACCAACATACTTACTAAGATCCAGTCCAAAAACTTCCCCCAAGCTAACAACACCTTCAACATCTTTTTCTAAATCTTTTCCCATATCCTTTTAAACAAAAGTCTATTTAAATAATTTGCTATTTTCTATCATATAAATTTTTATAAACCCAAAAATAAGCATAATAAATGGGAAAGGGAAAAGAAAATGATACCCTTATGTGAGAAATATAGGGCTAACTGCTTCGCAGATGTTAAGGGGCAGGAGACTGCAATATCCAGCATCCATGCTTTTTTTAATAACTTCCCAATAAAAAAAGCAATTTTGCTGCATGGCCCAGCTGGAACAGGCAAGACAAGCCTGGCCTACGCACTTGCAAAAGAGATGGATCTCGAAATATTTGAACTAAACGCCTCAGACTTGAGGAACAAGGAAAAGCTGGAAGAGGTAATGAAACCAGCTACCCAGCAGCAGTCTCTGTTTGGAAAAAAAGGAAAAATCATCCTTGTGGATGAGGTAGATGGACTGTCTGTGGATAAAGGCGGGCTTCCTGAACTGCTCGCTTTAATTGAAAAAACTGCTCATCCGATAATTATAACAGCCAATAACATCTGGCAGCAAAAATTTAACTTGCTGAGAAGAAAAGCCGAACTAATAAAGATAAAAGAGCTGAATTACCAAACAGTGCTGAATATAATTAAAGACATAGCATCCAGGGAAAAGAAGCCAGTAAAAGAGGATATTCTAAAAAGCATAGCTGCCAAGTCACGGGGAGATGTCCGTGCTGCATTAAACGACCTGCAGACTGCCTTAGATATAGAGATTACTGTAGAAGAAATACACGAAAGGGAAAAAGAAGAAGATATTTTCCATGTGTTAAGAAAGGTATTTAAGAACCAATCTGACCCAAAAATAACAAGCGTATACGATAGTGTAGAGATGCCCATAGACGAAATATTCCTCTGGATAGAAGAAAATATTCCTTACGAGTATAAAGGAGAAGAACTTGCGAGGGCTTATGATGCACTAAGCAAGGCAGATGTGTTTAGAGGAAGAATTCACAGGCAACAGCACTGGAGATTTTTAGTCTACGAAAACTTCCTGCTTTCAGCAGGCATTTCACATGCATCCCACAAAACAAAGCCTATTTCTGGATTCACAATGTATCAAAGACCAAAAAGAATATTAAAAATATGGCTTCAGAACCAAAAATACGCAAAAAAGAAGTCAATAGCAGCTAAGTTCGCAAAAGCAGTCCACATTGGAAGAAAAAGAGCCATGAAAGAGTTTTTCTTATTACCTTTAATACTCAACAAAGAAGCAAGGGAAAAACTTGATTTAAGTGAAGATGAAGAAAAGTTTCTAGAAGAATATCAAGAAAAATATAAGAGATGATTTCTAATATAAAGTAGAAAAACAGAAACTAAGGGAAAAATGGAAGAAGTTTACAATAAGTCTGTTAAAGTAACAATAGAAGGGGAAGGAGAAGAAGGAGAAAGAGAAGCATATAAACTCCTAAAAATTCTAAAAAGAGTAAGGAAAGTAGATGAAACAGAAAGGGAAGGAGGAAAAGGAAAGACAATTATAAAAGTAGATTCCAGGAGAATAAAACAAAAATACACTCCCTCTCAAACACCTAAAAAAAGCAGCTATCCAATGGATGATGGAAACCTTCTTGTTTTAACTGAAACTCCTAATGGTGTAGATGTGGAGATTACAGAAAACTTAAAACCTGATTCAAGAACAAACCTAAAAAATCTTGTAACCCTTGTTAAGCATTTAACTGGTAATAGCTCAGATGTGAGAGAAGAGTATTCTGAAACTAATGGATTAAAAGTAACTATGCATGTCCCTAACATAGATGAGAAAATATGCAAACAATCAATAGAACAAATTCACAGAAACATTAGTGTAGGCTTAATAAAAAAGATGGAAGATATTGAAAAACAAAGAAGAGCAGATGTCAATAGATTGGTATATGATATAAAACATTATAAAAACATGCCCCTGGATCTTGGATATTTAGATAAATTAAAAGAAGAAGAAATAAGATCTAATTTTACAAGAGAATTACTTGATATTATTAGCACAAAAATAAGAACAAAAAAATTCCCTAAAGGAGTTCCTATTTATGAAATATTGGGTAATAAATGGAGTGGAGGTATCTCTGTTGCAAGAGAGATTGGGATGTATGTTATAAGAAAAGCACTGAAATTAAGCACTCCAGAAATAGGAAAGATATTTGGATATGTTGGACAACCAAAAAACCACACTACAGTTGTTATAGGCACTAAAGAAGAAGGAGAAAAAAGATACTTCAATCCCCGTGTAGGAATCCCCTCCTCTCAATATTCAGCAAGAAACAACGGAACTTTAATACATAGTGTAGAGGAATTAGTTGATGATGCTTTAGAAAAATACAAAGCAGTTAAAGAAGAGGCTATAATAGACTATTTTACAAAAAATTTATTTGAAGTTCTAAGTACAAAAATAAGAACAAAAAACTATACTAATGGAGTCCCTGTTTCTGAAATATTGGGTAAAAACAAATCGTATGATGTTGTAATGGCAAGGGCAGTTGGAATGTATGTTTTGAGAAATGTATTCCCAGAATTAAGCACAACAAAGATAGGAACAATGTTTGGAGATGTTGGAAAACCAAAAGACCGTAATACAATTGTCTTGCGTACTAAAGAATCAGGAAAAAGAATGCAGTTTAATCCTCATGCAGGAAGCATAAATCCATTTGATTATTCAGCAAGAGATAATGGAGGGGGAAATGGCGATAGTGTAACCTTCAGATACAGTGTAGAAGAACTGGTTGAAGATGCTTTAAAAAAATATCGTTCAGCTCATCCAGAAAGGGCTAAAAATTTAATAACTTAAGAGATTTCTGACTTTATTAACTAGGTTATCCAACCATCCTTTTTTTAAAGGAGCAGGTCTTGCCTCTGTTTTTACCAGCTCCCCTGTCCTGCATGTCCCATCAAAACATCCAAGTTCGCACTTATATTCCATGCTCTTCTTGTAAAAATGCATTCCATCCTGAACGCAGTAATACTCCACTAAGGTTGTATCATCCACACAATAATCTCCAAGAGTATAATTTTCCTTTGTAAACATATAATATATGCCGTTTACCTGCCCCTTAGAAGAAGAATCTTTAGCATCAGTGTCAGTACATGTATTGATGCTTGTAACAACTAATCCAGTAAATCTTGCAAATAGAACTGCAGCAACAAAAATTGTAACAAATACTATGACAATTACGCTCTTTTTCATGTTTAATCACCATAAACCTATAAAGAATAAAACCAAAGGAGTTTAAAAGTCTTCCTCTCCCTCTAAAAGCTCTTCAGCTCCCTCTTTTTCGCCAATCTTAATTTCTTCTTCTGCCTCTCCGCTTTCTTCCACTTCAGGGTTTTCACTCTTTTTTTTGTCAGAGCCAATTTTCTCCATCTTCCCGAACTTGCCGGTAGTTAGCTGTTTCTCCCCTTGATATTCATTAACATAACCATTAGTTATCCTTATTTTGTCGCCTTGCTTGAATTTCCCAATATCATCATTCCACAAAGTCAATTTTATTGTTCCAGAGTCATCTTCAAGAATAGCATCCGCAACCCTTAGTTCCCTGCCAAACTTATTAAAAGTTCGCGGTTCTGTTATCTCTTTTATCGTCCCCTCTACTTCCACACTTCCCTGCCGAACAAATAATTCACTAATTTTCATTGTTTTTCGTCTTTTTTATGTGTTTATAAATTTAATAGAAAATTAACAGTTGCCTGATGCAGTGGTGCTATTGGAATTTAAAGCGGCTGAACACTCTGAAGGGGCGTTGTTAAACGCTTCACAAACCACAGCCTTAAATGCTTCTGCACTTCTATCAGGATTAACCTTGATGCCATTAATAATCAAAGTCGGAGAGCCAGTGACTCCATAAGACTGAGCACGACTTGCGTATTCAGCAACCAAATCGTCTCCCTTACTCCCAACACAAGACATAACCTTTGAAGAGCTTATGCCCAAAGATTTCATTAATTTGATTGATTCGTTTTTATCGCAATCTATATCTCTTGAAGAGCCGCATTTAGGATAAATATCTTTCACAAAGCCGGCTGCATATTCCCAATATTTATCTTTAGCAACTTCTTGTATGCATGCCTGTATTTTATTCTGCTGAGCTTCATATTCGCCATGGCCGGCATAATAAAGAACTGATTCAAAATCTGCCTTTCCTTTAAGCAAGGAAGCTACCTCTGCCAAAGGTCCTTGGGCCTGAACTCCATAAGGACAATAACCCCAGATGAATAATTCCACTTTGGGCTTGTCAGATTTTACAATCTCTACAGGCTCAGGGGGTTCACCAGTATCATTTCCAACAGGCTCCTCAGTTATCGGAACAACTCCCTGGACAAAATACTGCCCGTCCGTAGTAATATAAACAGGGATTTCATCTCCATTATAAGAAACCAGGACATTGTACAGGCTGCCGTCTTTTTCAGAAGAGACTAATTCAACACCTCCGCCTGTCCTAGAATTAAGATAACTAACCAGTTTCTCAGCTGCCTTGTCCTTGTCTATAGTATTCCCAGTTACCCCTCCCCCCCTATAAAGCAAGATAGAAAGAATTATAACAGCCACAGCCAAAACAACAGTGTAAATCACCCAAGGATTCTTTTTCTGTTTAGAAACATAAACTGCTTTAATCTCCTGCTTGTGCTCTTTTGTTTCG
>MFWN01000075.1:0-130 GCA_001786395.1 Candidatus Pacearchaeota archaeon RBG_13_36_9 | reverse complement strand
CTTCCATTTATTTTGCAGGAAATTGTCCTTTTTAAATATTGTGGTACTTGGAGTATCTCCGAAAGGCAGAGCCGAGCTTGATGGCTCGGCCTATATTTTGAAAGCGAATTATTTAATGCTAGCCCCTCTT
>MFWN01000074.1:11398-13852 GCA_001786395.1 Candidatus Pacearchaeota archaeon RBG_13_36_9 | reverse complement strand
AAAAATTGGGATGTTAAGTTTCAGGGCTTACTTAACATACCTTGTCCAGTATCTCCGATATTTATAAAGAAGTTAGGTCGGAGGACCTAATACATTTAATTTTCTTATAAACTGATAATCAACAAACTCCAGATATTTCTTAAAAACAGATTCTTGAACCCTATTTTGCAATTTCCATAAGATTATTAGAAGCATTCCAACTAGATGATAAAAGAACCTTATCTTAATTTTTGGGCTTTTGCTCTTTATTCTCGCTTCATCATGGACTCTGAACCCCGTTTCAATGCACCATCTTTTAGGATACATTCTGCAAAGGTTTAATGAAGGTCTTTGATTTGTTGCATAACACCAAGCTACTTCCTCATCAACAATCTTAACCATAATCGCTGTTGATGGATGCCATGTGCTTTTATCCTTGCCATAATCAAACACATGATGATAAACTTCAAACAATTTTCCAGAAGCTCTTGTTTGTTGTATATAATCATGTTGCGGTTCTCTTTCAGGCACAAGCATAAGATATGGCCAGGGTCTTCCTCCTTTTTTGTTGTCCAAATAATCAATTAAATGTGCATGAAAGAATCCTCTGTCAAACAATACCAACTCTATTATAATTGGAAGAGTTCTAATATATTTCAGTAAGTCTATTACAAGCAAATCCAGGCTATCGATTTGTCTGTATGGGATGCTCATTAGGGGGAGAAACATAGGTTCTACAATACTCACATTCAGAAAGTTCCAGCAGAGTAAGGGTTTATCGTATACAGAAGGTCTGAGGTTAAAGTTATATTTTGTCCAGGTAACATCTTCAGTAGTATCGAATACAATCTTTACTCTCTTTAACCTAAATCTCTTTATCGCGAACCTAACAACATCTTCAAACTCATGCATAAATGTTTTGTTATCGCATCTCTTTATCGCCAGATGGAGGGTATCTGATTGTTTTGGGTTATAAGTTTCTACATAGCTTATGGTCCGCGCAGCTTCTACAATGCTTTGTACCAGCCTATTGCACCAATTTTCTCCCAAACGGCTAAGCGAAAGACATTTATCTATGAATTTCCTTAAAATACTCATAGTAACGTAGATAGGCTAGGATACTTAGGTATTTTAGCCTATCTTTTAATTAATCAATGACTAAAACTCATCGGAGATACTCCTTGTAGTTCTAATGTAGTAATTACCTAATTTCATATAAAAACTGGGAAAAAAACTGAAGCAGAAACGAAAATATGTGCTACAAAAGATATTTTATAAAATATATATTATAGCGAAAAAAAGGCTGAGCAAGTTCATCAGCCTTTCTTTTTCTTTCTAGAATTCCCTTCTCAGAAAGAGAGTCTACTGATCCAATACCCTCTTGGTCACGCGGTATTTCCTGGCAAGAGAATGCAATGAATCTGTAACGCCCATATCCGACGCAAGCCCAACAGGGTCTGAACTGCCGATACCTTTTGACATCACATGTGTAGTCCTCTCAAACTGGAATATCCGTGCACAGAGATTGCTTTCTGCCCACTTGAATAGCGAAGCAATCTGAGCAGAGAATATCACGCTCGCACCGGACTTTGACAGGACTTCAAGAGCGTAAGTCGCAAGATCCAGCACTTCACTCTGATCCGTAGCAGAACCAAGCTCGTCCAGGATGATTACCATATCCTTGCCGTCGTGTTTTTCCAGGTAGTCCAGGATTGACTTGAGCTTCTCCATAAGCGCCTGGAAAGTCGACTCGCCTGGCTTCCTCTGTATGAACACCAGCCCAACGACTCTCTTAATAGATAGCTCAAACGATTCGCCGAACACATACAACCCGCTTTGTGCAAGGTAGATGTAATCGTTGACAGTGAGTGCTGCAACTGTCTTACCTGCTGCATTGTTTCCAGAGAAGCCAATCACTTCGCCGTTGATATCGCCTATTCCTGACATCGGGACAATCTTTATAGGCCTCCCCTTAGGGTCCTTCTGCCCTACGATGTGCAGAGGGTATAGGTCGGTGCAGCAGATAACCTTCTTGTCCCCCCGAATAACCGGACAGCATAAGGGCGCCCCGATTTCCTGCGCCTTACGCTCCATAATTTCAACAAGCTCAGCTACCTGCTGCATGAGAAGGACATGCCCATAGAAGAACTGTCGGTGTGCCCATAGCGTCTTAACTAGGGGATTGTACACTTTTGACGCAAGGACACACTCAACAGTGTTCCACTTGTAGCAACTGTCCATCCCTGGCGATAAGAGGCCTGTCATAGGTTTCAAGAAATCAGGAAATGCCGCACAAATTTCATGCAGCATCAGGCCAGAAACAGTGTTTGAATGTGCTGCCTTATACTCCAACTCAGAGGCTGATATCAACGCCAACAAGGCCTTTCTGTTAGAAGGAGTCAACCCCTCAAAGTCAGCAGCCGAGTGAGTGAGGCCAACGAAAGACGAGGGGGAAGGGCCTATGCCAATTATTTT
>MFWN01000074.1:11160-11302 GCA_001786395.1 Candidatus Pacearchaeota archaeon RBG_13_36_9 | reverse complement strand
TAGTTCCAGAGAAAATCCTTTGTGGCCAAAGACCTTAAACTCTGGACTAAAATTTGAATATACCTGCTTAAACCCCAACCCCGATTCTGGCTTGGTCTTGTCCGAAGAATCATCCCTTTGGTAAGTCACAGTCACAACCCCC
>MFWN01000074.1:11003-11145 GCA_001786395.1 Candidatus Pacearchaeota archaeon RBG_13_36_9 | reverse complement strand
TTTGCTAGTTCGGCTATGACGTCTCTACCCATCTGCGCTTCTTGTGCCTGCAAGTCCCCCTTTTCCCTTAAGGCATCAGCGAATTTACAAACTTCCGCAGGCAAAGTTCCGCTGCAGTCGTCAAGCGCATCCAGAAATCTAT
>MFWN01000074.1:10761-10903 GCA_001786395.1 Candidatus Pacearchaeota archaeon RBG_13_36_9 | reverse complement strand
TACTCTCATCAACCCGGGGTTCTCATGGAGAAATCCGAACAGGGCAAGGCGCCTCTTGAGCTCGGAAGGGTCTGTTATCCCAAACGAGTCAACCAATGGACTTTTATCAAGCCCAATCCCCTCCAAGAGGTCCTTACGAGGA
>MFWN01000074.1:10498-10722 GCA_001786395.1 Candidatus Pacearchaeota archaeon RBG_13_36_9 | reverse complement strand
TAAGCTGTCTATTAACATACATTTATTCCACAAAAAGCAGGGTTCTGCCAGCCACAAAGAAGCCAGTCTCCACAAACTAGCAGAACCCCGCAGTTACTTATCCCTACTTCTAAAACTCGAAAACGAGGTTGGTGGAAAAGATAGCCATCTCCTCGCGGACATTTTTCTCCTCCATGTCACCTGAGAAAAGGAGAATGCCGCGCACTCCTGCGTTGATGGATATG
>MFWN01000074.1:9265-10415 GCA_001786395.1 Candidatus Pacearchaeota archaeon RBG_13_36_9 | reverse complement strand
CAAGGAAAACCAGCTCTCTATAGAAACCTTTTCGTTCACCTGCAAGCCATGAGCAAGCTTCAGAAAGAGAAGAGCCCCATCATCCCCCTCTGATGCCACTGAAATCGGAAACGCAACCCTAACCGATGGAGTGAGTGTCTGGGATTCAGATATCTCCAGCTCCTTGCCTACTTCCAGCGCAGGATACAAAAAGTCATTATCTGAATCCTTAAAAATACCCCAGCAGTCCCAATAGGTAATGCTGGCATCCCAAGTCAGGCCCAGAAAATCCTCGATAGCTATTCCAACTGTGGGATCGAACTCCCTGCTCCAGTCAGCTCCCTCTTCCCCAAACTCATGGAAGCCATGGTTGTAGAACACGCCAACGTAAATGCCATTGGGCAGCTCCAATCCGAGCTCGCTCACCCAAGAGTCTTTCCCGCACAAGAGCCCGAAGTCAGTGACATACGCTGTCGAGTAGCCTGTGCTAAGAGAGACAGAAATCGGGCTTTCCTCTTGACCTCTTTCCTGTGCCTCCTGCGCAACGCATGCAACAGAAAGCACAACAACCATTAATACAAACATGTACTTTTTCATAATAAACTCCATTAAACCTAAACTTAAATATGAATGGTTTATTTTCATCAGGCAGAAACTATTCTGCCTGCTTGTTTTCAAAAAGAAAGCCCCTGCGCTGTTGTTAAAAATAACCAGTGTTAGTGCGCGCTGCGCGCAGGGGCTCTTGCTCTTGATGCAAAGACAAAAGAGCCCCAGTTAGGAATTCATCCTAATAGGGCTCCGAAAAGGTGCGGAAAAGCGCCGATACGTCACTCGTTGAAGAAAGGCACGACTGCCGTCAGCAATTTCTTCGTGAAATCAACTGCCTGTCTCCGGTCCAGTTTGTTGCATACCAAGTTCACCTTGACCTCTGACTTGCTCGGCAACTTTTCTGTCAGCATTGTGTCCACGAATGTCATAGTGCCTGTAATAGATGGTTGCTCTGTCGAACCTGTCAAGAATGCATCCATACTAGACGCAACCGGCGCCTTGTCAGCTAGCACAGCCTTCTCATCGCTTGTGGGCTGAGGCTCATTGTAGTTAACATAGAATGTATACGTTCCAGGCCGTTTGCCACCGCTCACATCTTCTTCTGTCCAAGGGATGGTTCCTG
>MFWN01000074.1:0-8763 GCA_001786395.1 Candidatus Pacearchaeota archaeon RBG_13_36_9 | reverse complement strand
CGCCAAAATGACTGCCGCAATTAACATGTATTTTATAGTCTTCATAATACTGTTTCTCCTTTTACAGATTGTTAGTACTTACCTTATACATTTACAGGCCATCACCCACTGTGGGAATGGTCTACATCTACTACCCTTAATCACCTTAACCTATACCTGAGCTGCATCGGAATCAACCATCACCTCCTGGTGCATCTCGTGGTCTGCTCCTCCAAACCCGGTCCCAACTATTGCTCTGGACTTCAGATAGATCATAGGGCTCGCCAAGTAATCGAGCCAGCATAACCCGAAGATAAACCCGTCTCCGAGACTCAACCCATAACCATTCCGAATAACCAGAACAAGAACCCCCGTCATTAAAGAAAGGGCAAGACCTGAAAAGAATAGGTCAGTTGCGTACCTGCGCATAGAGAACCTTGCATATAGAGCCTGACCAAGCTCTATAGTCAGACACGCCATCATCGCGAAGGCGGTGATGATCGAAGCAAGATACATATGCATGAAGCTGCAATTAAAGAGTCTCAAACCTGACCAGATAACAACCAAAACCAATGCCATAGGAAAGTGTGGAAGCCTCTCAACAAGGTTTTTGAACCATTTGGCCTTGCGATAAGGCACCCCTATTACCGAAATCACTTTCCCTATTGAGCTCCTGTGCTTCTGTCTTTTTGGCGGTGGACCCGTATCCTTTTGTTGTTCCACTTTCTCTGCTCCTTTCTGCTGAAAAACTCAGCAATTTTCTTGAGATTTCACTTGCTGTCTAACTTATTTTTGGTCAACATGCTTCTTCAACTTGTATTATTAATTTTGTCCTGCACTATTCTGCTCCTTTCCACAATAAACTCCCTGAGGCTAAGCCACGCGCTTATCGCCTTTCTTCCATCATTCTTCCCTCCATGTGTTTTTCTCTCTCTTACCCCAGTCGACCTCCTTTCCTAGCCAATATTTAGTCCATATCAAAAACTAAATCCCCGCTTAGTAAATCAACTCATAAACAAAATTATCCAACAACAATTACCAAGATGACAACCTCTTCATCCTCTTGTTTTAGGCGCATAATCTCTTTTCTCACAACATAAGCTTTCTATGTCTGAGGCTACACCCTCCTTACTTAGGCACATCTTCTGGAAGGTCAATTCTAACTCTTTCACCAAAACCAGACCGCACAAATCCTGCCAAACGCATTCTGAAACCAAGCTCATATAGCTCAGAGAGCCTGTCTTCTAGACCATTAAAAATTACGTGTGAGCTTTCTAGATCCCCTTGTTCATATTTCTCAATTGCCGTTAAGATTCTGGATTCCACAACATTTATCATCCCGACATACTGGATTTTGGTAGCCTCTAAGGAAATGTCTCTATGGATGAGACACGCCTCGGCAAGAGCAGCTTCCAAAGCTGTCTTGTACTCCTCATCTCCACGAATTGCCAACTCTCTTACCTGGTTTAACTGAACATCAATTACTTTGATGCGAAGATCATTGTCAACCATCGCTGAACCACCAATATAAATAACCAGAGACACTACAAAAATAACAACCAAAACAACTATACTTAGCTCGAGCATACACACCTTCCAAAATCTTTTCTTCTTATTCATTTTCTCTCTCACTTTCTCCGGATTATTCCGGAATAAGGTTAATGGTAAATCCCACCAGCAAGCCGCATGGGCAGAATCGAACTGCCTCCAAGACTCAAAAAGCCAAGTGCCTCTAAGACTCATGCAGCACTTCCCAAACATCCCTGCCTCGTACCCTTCCCGAAGCCTTAACTTTCATCACACCCTTCAATTGGCTCCCCAAAATGCCATATGTAATTGGCCCAGTTTGCCAGGACTATGTTGACAACTACCCCCAGCACTGCAAGTAACAGCATCCCTGCGTACAAAAGCGCGTCCATGTTTCACTTCCTTTCTTTACAAATCAATCACTAAAACTAAAGAACTCTTGTGTCAGAAATGACTCTCATTTCTGAGCATCCTAAAATTCCAAATGCAGAGGAATTTTTTGATTTCAAAGCTCACGCTAAATTTCTTAAGCATTTTTCTTGCTTTTTCTTCTCATCATCCTCGGTTTTTCCAGCCATTTTAGGGTTTATCCGCGTTGTTTTTCTATTTATTGCTTCTGTCTTTACTTTGTCTCTTCTCTGTCATTTATGCGTCTAATAAGGATAAAATCCTTAAAGTTGCGGATGTGTTTTATGATGTAATAAGTATAATTTTCTACTTTAATCTTATAAGCTTTTTCCAGCCCTTGGGATTTTTAATTTCTTCAATCTTAATTTTTCCAGCGCTCAATAGTTCATTTCTAATCTTGTTTCCCTTTCTTGCGCTGAATCCAAGCATATTGTATATTTCAGTTGTTGTGTAAGTATGGTTTGGGTTTTTCTTTAAAAAATCCAAAAATTTTTCCTCTGAATTGTTGTTATCTTCATTTTCCACAGGAACTATCTCTTTATAAACCTTATTATTTTGTATTTTCGGAGTAGTAACAAATTCAGGAATTTGCGTACCAGTTGCGGGCTTGGTTTTAAGAGTATCTGCCGGTTTAGGCTCGCTAACAAGTTTAGACATATTCACAGGCTGAGTTACAAAAGTAAATGCAGGCAGAGTATAGCTATTAACAGCAGTTTGGGGATTGTTTGCAGGCTTCAATACAGCAGGCTTGGGCTCTTGCTGTTTTGGAATAGCTTTTATTTCTTCTCCTGCTTTCAAGTTATTTGCTTCCTTATTATTGAGCCTGTTTTTTAAAGCGTAATTTATAACATTAAAAACATCTGCAATTGAATAATTCCCTTCTATTGCATTTTCCTCCAGCATTCTTTCAATCATGTTGATATGCCAGCCCATATTCAGTTTTTTCTCCACAAACCCGTAGAGTATTTTCTGCACCTCGCTCAATTCTTCTCTCTGGGCGCCGAAAACCCTGCTAACTTTCTTCTTAGCTTCGGGCTCTGCCTGCTTAGTATCAACATAAATCATTCTGGGAACTTCCTGCAATCTATCAAGGTTCTTGAAGCTGTCATCTTTTCCAATCCTGGAATATTGAGCATTCCTGAATCTTTCAGCATCCCCGTTAAATAAGGGATGCCTTGGCACTCTTGCTTCTTCCTGCTTTTTCTTTTCCTTGCTCATTTCCTCAAAAGACTTTGGAGAAATAATCTCCTTCCTGAACTCTTCATCTTTTCCTTCTTCAATTTGCTTGCTCTCAAAAATAAACTTCATTTTTCCTTTAACATCATAATCAGAAACTTCCCGGCTCCTCAGCTCCACATTCTCCACTTCAACTAAAAAGGGCATTGCATATCTCTCTGAAAGTTTTACAATAGCAGAGCCAACGGGCAGCATGGAAAAATAATTCCTGTTCTCCCGTAACTGCATTAGTCCAGATACTGCATCAATGTCCTGCGGAAGCTGCTGCTGAAATGCTATTAAGCAGGCAGAATTCCCGGAAACAGTATCGCTTATCTTAGAGATATGCTGGTCCAAACAGATTAAAGAAGTTCCATACTCTCTCATTTCCCTGTAAATCATGTCAGTAACAGACTCGTTAGTAAAATGGGTCTTTTCTTTTAAAAAGATGTTATGCGCCTCATCAACAATAATTGCGTGGTCGAAATTATCATTAATTCCAGTTTGCCTGGCTTTCTTGAATTTGTATATATAAGTAAGAACAAACTCGCAGAAAAATTTCTTCTCTACAGTTCCAAGAGTGTTTAGCTCAAATATTACTTTTTTCTTCAGCAAATCATCCACGTTCATTATATCTTTTCCCTTATAATTGAGGCATTTTCCAAAATTGCCAAAAGTCATTATATGGGCTATCCTCATTGCGCTCATAAGCCAGCTTGCTTCTCTTCCTTTTTTCTTTTCCAGCTTGTCATCCAGCCTCCATTTTATCTCGTTCCAGGTAGGATAGTTTTTGCTGCCATTGTAAACTCCAAAATCCCTGTAAGCTTCATCTAATGTTTCCAATAAAATTTTGTGAACTCCATAAGAAGCAAAAAAGCTCTCAGTTATTAGATCACATAGAACATTAATCCATTCCTTAGGTGAAATTCCGGGAGGCGGTTCGTTGATATTAATTTTGAAATAATTGCTTATGTTCTCGTTTCCAACAGTGAAAAGCAGGATTTCCGGGTCAGCTAAAAGCAGCGGCCTGAAAGATTTTTTCCAGTCAAAAATAAGAAAAGGCTTTTTTTTCTGGATAAAATTATTAGCTATATGAAAAGCCAAAGTTGTCTTGCCGCTGCCGCTCATTCCTGAAATGCACACGTGCCTCATCCAGTCTTTTTCTCTCAGATTAAATGGAAAAAGCTTTTTCCCGGCATAGCTTATCATTGCCAGGTTATAATCTCCATCCATATTCTCTTTTGCAGGAGGCTCCAGCAAAACTTTCTTGTCCAGCAGTTCTGACAAATGCTTCTTGTAAAGCACATTCAAGAAATGCTCAATCTCTTCTTTCTCCTGCAGAGAGTCAGCCATTGCATACTTAAGATAAAGGTCATCCATTTTCTTGCCGAAAACAGGCTTGAGCTTCATGCATAATTCCTCGACGCTTATTTTGTACTGCATTTTAATTCAACCCCCCCTCTGGATTATATCTATAGACTATTTCTTCCAATAAGTCCAGGTATCTAATGCAGCTTCTATAAACAGAACCTTTTTCAAATTGCTTGTACCCTGATTCCAAATGCGCCCTGGTATCCTTAAGGAGTTCCTGACGCTCAAATACATCATGAGCCCTATTTGGCAAGAAGGAACCATCACTAAAGTATATATACATCCATTTAAGCTTGCTCCTAATTTGAGTCAGTTTAGTAGCTTCCAAATCAATTTTCAAATTAATTCCGTTAAGTCTGTCAAGCCCGCTCATTTTAATCAACTCCTTCTATTCCCCCCCATTTCTTAAGCCTTCAATTAATCTCCTTTTTTTGAGGTTGTAGAACTCCTCGACTTGTTTAGCTAATTTGTCAACCACTACCCCATAATCTGTTTTGCTTACAAATCTGTAAAAAGAACCTCCTTTAAATCTGTCTATCGCAGACTGTGCATCGCAGAAAGCCGATGTTGCAACATCAAAACTATCTGCCCTTAATATCATATCTAACTCTGCATAAACCGTCCTAAACAATCTAACTACAGGGTTTGCAAAAGGGTCTGATTTTCTATTATTGTAGCTTTTATTATTGCAACTTTCCATTTTTATTCCTCCAGAATCTTTCCAAGCATCTCCAGCCTGCTCTGCCTTTCAGTCAGCTCTTTCTTGCTTGCTCTTAGCTCTTCCTTAAGTTTTGCCACATCCTGCCAGCAGTTGATTTTCTCTTTCAGCTGAAGCTCTGCAATTTCAATCTGCTTTTGCTTTAAAGTTATCTTGTCCCTTGCAGCATCCAAGCCAGGTACGGTTATCTCCCTGAGAAAATTGTTTATTTCCATCTTTATTTTGTCCCCCTCATTAAAAACTGCCTGGCTTAGCCTCTCCCTGCCTTCAATTTGCGCTTCAATCTCAGAAACTTCCTGCTTTAAAGACTCTATTTTATCCTTCCCCAAATCGCCTAAGCCCCCAGAGGTATTCCATGATTTTTCCTGTTCTTCCGACTTAAAAAGCTCTTTTCCTTTACTGGATATATCTTTAATTTCCATAAGAATTAGACTAAATCGGGATTTATAAACCTTTCTATAAGTAACTACTGAACAATTACAACTAAAACCAGCTAAAATTCCCTTTAAGCTGCTCTCAAAACCTAGCAAAAGCAGAAAGAAAAGCAGCCCCATTAATGTTCTGCATACTAGAATTTATCTCTCTTACAATCAGGGTTTATGCTGTTTGAGGTGCATTATATGGTTTTGGTTAATTTTGAGGGCATCTTTTAAGAAGATTTTTAAATGAATTTTAACTTATTCCAACATGAAAAAGAAAACCTTGCAAGAACACTCGAAAAGTTACTATAAAGAAGCTGATTACTATCAAGAATTCAGCAAATATGAGGATTATCCGAAAAAAATTGAAAAATTTTTATTGTCAAAAATAAAAGGGAAGATAGTTTTGGATTTAGGGTGTGGAAGTGGGAAATATTTGAATGTCCTTGCGCCATTATCAAAAAAGTATTACGCATTAGATGTTTCCAAACAACAATTAAGACTTGCAAAAGAAAAAGCAAAAAAAATCACAAATATTAGATTTTTTAATTCTTCAGCAGAGAATATTCCTCTTCTTGATGAAACTATAGATATTATAATATCGACATGGGTTGTGAGCACGGTAATTGATTTTAGGAGAAAAAGAAAAATATTAGAAGAAATAAATAGAGTTTTAAAAAACAATTGTAAGATTTATCTTGTCGAGAATGATTCAAAAGGAGAATTCGAAAAAATGAGGGGACATATTAAAAGAACCAGAGAGTATAACAATTGGTTAATAAAAAAAGGGTTCAAAAAAGTTAAGAAAGTTAAAACATATTTTAAATTTCCTTCTTTTCAAATTGCAGAACTAATCTTTTATAAAATATGGGGGAAGAAAGTATCAAATCAAATAAAAAGCAATATTATAGAACACCAAATAGTTATCTTTGAAAAAAACAAAGAGAAAACTGCTAACCTAAAAAGCCCTTAACTTTCTTCCAAAATCCAACAAATGGTCCGAGCGAGGCTGCATCGCCTGAAAGTTCATTGGTCTCGTTTCCCGCAGTCGAAGAAGGCCTATACTGAAAAAATGCCCGAACTGCAGTTATGTCTTTAAAGCTTTCCAAATTGAGCTCGCTGGTATTAATCTCGTATTCTCTGCTGATAAATGCAGGAGTATATGGGTGTTCTGAATCATCTGAAGAGCTAAAAACAATAGAGACTTCAGAAATTTCATCAATATCTAAATCTTCCGATAGGATCAAATAAACGCTCTCTTCGCCCGTTACAACTGCGCTTTGCAAGCCTTCATTAGTGTAAAGCTCCCTTGACTTATCATCAGAATCTCTGTACATCCAAAATAAAACAAAAGCAATAGTAATAACTGCCAGCAAAATGATGATAATAGAAAATATAAGCACCCCTTTAGGCAGCTTACTTCGGGGCTTAACTGAAACAGGCCCGCTAACTAGGGGGTTAGTCTCAGGCTCTTCTATGGAGTCGCTAATCGGGATTGGAGGGTTAGTCTCAGGCTCTTCTAAAGCGGGCTCGCTAATAGATACCTGATGGCTGAATTCGTGCTCCTCAAAAGCTGGTTCGCTGGTAGAAACATTATGGCTGAATTCGTGCTCCTCAAAAGCTGGTTCGCTGGTAGAAACATTATGGCTGAATTCGTGCTCCTCTACAGATTTAGTAATAGGAATTAACAGCCTTTCAAAATCTCCCCTAGGCTTAACTTCCTCTCTTTTAAGGCTTCTTTCCCTGATTTTATCCAGTTTCTTCCTAACTACTTCTAAGATATCTTCTTCCTTGCCTCTTTTTTCTGCTCCTGCCATGATAATTATAGAGAATGACGTTTAATAAAGGTTACTCTAAAAACTCCCCACTCTGTCTTTTATGTGCCTCTAATTTGCTTCTTATAACTTCTTCTATATCTGGCTGAGTTTTCCCCTTTTTTTCATGATTATCCATAGATTATTAGCAAGAGGAGGTTAATAAAATTTACTCAAGGAGTTCTTAATCCATTCCCAGAGCCTTGCAAGAGGAGACAAGGAAGGTGATGCTACAAACTGTTCTTCATACACTTTCTGAACTTCCCCTTCTGATAATGCTCTATTGAAAATCATTACATCATCCATTAAGCCATTCCAGTTCCTATTAGTTCCAACGTCATAGCTAACATAAAATGTAAATCCATCATTAAGATTGCCTAAACTTCTTGCCAAAGGATCTGTGTCGCAAAGCGCTCCATTCATATATACTGCAACATCTGTTGAATTAAAAACCCATACAACATGAATCCATTCTCCATCATAAGGCAGATTGTTGCAGCTACTAAGCAGTTCATTTGTTGAAATATCATCTATATCATTCGCAACATAAAAAGTACCAACATTATTTTTTCTGGCAACCATATTTTGAGTGAGATTTGTATACATCATCCAATAACCCCTATAATTAGAAGGCATACTTGAGTAAGGCTCTTCAGTATAATGCCATAAGCTAATTGTAACACTATCACCTAATGAATCAAGAAAAGAAGAACTTGGAACCCTCATATAATCTCCATTTCCATCTAAACCTAAAACCTGTCCTCTATCAGGATTATAGACTATGACTGCATCTCCACCAAGTATCCCGTTGTTTACACCATTTTCATCATTTGAATTTCCATTAAATTTCCAATAAGATAAATAGTCTGCCGGGAATTCTACTGGACAACTGGAATTATCATGCTTGCACACTCCAAGATTATCTCCTAAAGTCCCTTCATCGCATGTATCTATTGTACATTCTATTCCATCGTTACAATTAGGGGAAGTTCCAGACTGGCATCCTGACAGAACATTGCAGGTTTCTGCTCCATTACACCAATTTCCATCCAAACATAAACTATCAGTAGGATTATATTCACATAGATTTGTTAATATATTACATACATCTGCTGTACATCCTATTTCATCCCCACAATCTCCATCTACAATGCATTCAACACATACTCCCAGTCTGCAAACTCCTGTTGAGCAGTCAGTTTCATCTGGTTTAAAAACATTACTTGGACAAGCTACAGAAGTTCCTGTACAAAGTTCAGCTATATCACAATCTCCACCAGAAGCCCTGCATGTATATGTATTTGGCCTGAAC
>MFWN01000073.1:6522-8490 GCA_001786395.1 Candidatus Pacearchaeota archaeon RBG_13_36_9 | reverse complement strand
AGAACAATTATGAACCGTATCAGCTAATTTAATTATCTGAACAGCATAATCTGCATTTTTTATCCTTTCTTTATAATCTTCCCTGCTAACGTCCCTTGTAAGGGCTTTTACAATTCTCTCTATATTTGGGTTAAATTCCTCCTTGATTTTATCTCTAGATATACCGCAGTCTTCAATACTGTCATGAAGCCATGCAGCACATATTATATCCCTGTCTTCAATCCCTATATTCTTTAAGATTTTTACTATAGCTCTTGGATGCGTGATATAGGGGGCTTTATTGTCTTTTCTATATTGCCCATTATGTGCAAATGCTGCAAATTCTTCTGCTTTTTGTTCTAATTTCATTTTTCTACACCAATTCCATAAGCTTTAATCTCATTTAAGTCATAATTTTCTACAAGGGTATTTATATGTGCCCCGCCAAGACCCCCATAATCAGTATCCCAACAACCAAAAGTAATGTGTCTTGCTTGTGGTTTTTTATTAAAAATTTCTGGTAACTTAGTTAATGCAGCTAAGTATGTACTTTTTTTCTCACCTTTCCAGTCACGTTCGTTCTCTCTTGCTATAAACTCTAGCCTTTTAGAGCCCTCTTTTCCAGTTAAAGCAAGAATAAATCTATTTTGTGTTAGTTCTGACGTGTCTATATGCCCTGCACAGTACGAACCATAAGGGAGATACATTCCATTTTTATCACTTCTCTTTAATTTACTAATAAGGTCTCCTTCATCAAGAAAACCATTTCCCGACCTGCAAGGATTATCATTGATGTATACTCCTTTTGGCATATATAAAACACCAGTAGAAGTCCAAAAGCGATCTGCGTGAAATTTAATTACCAAATCTCTAAAATATTTTATTTTATAATTTTTATGAGCTGTATAAACTAAATGTAGAACTTCTCTAAAAGAAGGCAGACGTAACCCTGCTTTTCGAATATACTTTCTTACTTCTTGAAGATTATCCGGACCAACTATAGGGTCAATAATATTAGTTAGATTAGTTAAAAGTTGTTTAGTTTTCATTTTCTTCTTCTCCACAATATCTGTAATTCCCAGACTTATTTAGTAAATTGCTCTCCAATAAAATAGAGCAATATCATAAGATTTATATATCCGAAACAACATTTAGTATCATGGATACTTCAGTATTGGAAAATATAGGGCTTTCACAAGTTGAAATAAAAGTATTTCTTACTATTTTAGAGCTTGGAGAGTCTAAAGCAGGCAAGATTATTGAAAAATCTGGATTGCAAAGCTCATCGGTTTATGATGCTATCAACAAATTAATCTCTAAGGGTTTGCTGTCTTATATTAAGAAAAGTCAGGTAAAATATTACAAAACCCCAAACCCCGAAGTCGTACTTGATTATATTGAATTAAAAAAAGGAGAATATTTGAAGATTCTCCCGGAGCTAAAGGCAAGGCAAAAGAAAACAGAAAATGATGGTGTTGAATTTTTTAAGTCTTTTAAAGGAATAAAAACTATTATGTCGGAGTTAGTTAAAGATGCTAAAAAAGGAGACATTTACAGAACTTTTTCAGTAGAAAATCCAGAAGATTATAAAATAGCCAGAGAAAAGGTCTTTAGATATACTAAACAACTATTCAAAGAAAAGAAGATAATAGTAAAAGGGATATTCCATGAACAAAATCGTTATTCTCCAACTAAGTCATCAATAACTCAAAAGAAATACATTAATCTTCCCATGCCCCCAAACACAATGGTTCTAAATGATAAGGTTGCCGTTATTTCATGGAAGGAGGAGCCAACAGGGATTCTTATTAGGTCAAAGGATATTGCAGAAAAATATACTTCTTTTTTTGATGCAATGTGGAAAATAGCAAAAAAATAATTTTCAACTTCTCCTTCAAACCCCTAATCTGGTCTAAAAGCCGTATCATATCCCCTTGTTTCTGCCTGAAAGGTATAGGTTTCTGGCGGGGCTATTTCTTTTTAGGACTA
>MFWN01000073.1:1224-6439 GCA_001786395.1 Candidatus Pacearchaeota archaeon RBG_13_36_9 | reverse complement strand
TAACTGTTCCTAGGGGCATTTTGTCGTAGAACACTATTGTTACGAATAAAATTGTGTCCAGAGCCATTGCTGGAATTGAGCTGAAGGCATTTCTTACCCAAAGATGCCTGCCTTTTGTAAGATTTTTAAACCATGAAAAAACATAGGCATCAAAATTCTCGCTGATTAAAAAGGCAATCCAACTTGCGAGAATAATTCTTGGAGTAAACCCTATGATTTGTTCAAATATCTCCTGGTCAGGCCAGAAAGGGGCTGGTTTCATGCTAACTGCCAGCCAGATAAAAACAGTCACTGCAACTTGAGTCATAAAAGCAATGAAAATCATTTTATGGGTTTCTTTTCTCCCAAACTTTTCATTAACTATGTCAGTAAGAAGGAAGGTCACAGCAAAAACTAAAGTAGCAGCTGTTGAATAAAAAGTATAAAATCCAAGGTTAAATTCAGCTATTTTATAGGCAAGTATATTGCTTATCAGAACAAAAGCCACATACAGTCCAATAAGGGCATCTGGCCTGTTGTATTTTCTTGAATACCAGGAGCCAAATAAAGAGAATCCTGTAATTAAACAAATCCAGATAATGATGAATAAAAGTGTCATTTTAAACTATAGTTCCTCCAGGTATAGCCGTTGAATTTTTGCTTATTGCATATTTTGCTTTTAAATTCATTCAATTCTGCCAAGGATTCTAATTTTTTAAATCCGTTGGTTTGGAGGTTAGCGTGCGGCATTAAAATTTTACCTTTATTCTTTAAGTAGTCCCTTGCACATGCAAAAAATCTTTTATGGTATTGAAAGCCAGGATCGCTTAAGCTGTGAAACCTTATATCCTCTTCGGGATAATCTAAAATTGGAAGATTTGCGACAATTAAATCGTAACTTCCCTCGACATTGCAGAACAAATCACTCTGAAAAACTCTTATTCTATCCTGGAGTCCATTTAATCTTACATTGTGTCTTGCGCATTCAACTGCTTCTGGCAGGATGTCTACTGCATCAGCATGGTTCGCTCCCCTTAAAATAGAGATCATCGCGAGTATTCCTGTTCCAGTTCCAACATCTAAAACTTCCCCCCTGCAATTTATCTCTTGTGAAATCCTGGAGCTTTTTGATAAGTCTGATTCTGGCGGAAAAATATAGGGAAAGACATCAATTCTTATTTCCCCTATATTCAATCTGTAGGTTCCTTTTTCTGCATCTTCTCTTATTTTCTGCATGAATCTCTGTGCTAATGGGGGAAATTGAGAGGTCATTTTCTTGCTTGCTCTCTTTTTTTATAGAATTGGATTGGAACATAAAATTCCAATTCACTAAGAAAGTGTCCTTTAGCTAGAAATGGTCCTTCGACAAAAGCTGTTGCTTCACTAGGCTTTATCTGCTGAACATCTTCTAAGTATTTATCGTATACTCTTGCATTACATGGTCGCCAATCCCCTTCCGCAACTACAATGTGAGGTAGCCCTATTGGCTCGAAACCTGCTAAGTTATCCAGTCCAGTTATTAATTTCTTTAATTTGTTTTTCTCCATTTTATTTTCCTCCTTGTTTTGTTTATTTTGTGTTTATTTATTTACTTAATAGTAGTAATGTATTATGCTATATAATACTTATTTCTCCCAAAGAGGAGAAAAATATTTAAAGCTAAGAAACTGTGGAATAAGATGGAAGAACTTGAAAAGGAGCTCAAAGAGCTTAATTTATCTGGAAATGAGGTTAAAATTTACCTGTTTTTGTTAAAAATTGGGGGGACAACTACCGGCCCAATTATAAAAAATACAGGGATTGCAAATTCAAGGGTGTATGAAAGCCTGAATTCTCTTATTGACAAGGGATTTGTCAATTATAATGTCCAGAGTGACGGAAAGCATTTCAGCGCAGTTGAGCCAAAAATCCTGATTGAGAAACAGGAAGAGAGAAAAAGGAAGATAGAGCAGATAATTCCTAAATTAAATGAGCTTAAAAACTCAAAAACAGAAGAGACAAAAACAGCTGTTTATGAGGGGTTTGGGGGATTTAAAACCGCTTTTAGAAAAATAATAGAGGACTGCCCTGAAAATGAAACCATTTACATCCTTGGATTTTCAGAACAGCAATTTAAATCCGAGTCTTTGAAACTTTTTATTTCAAATATGAATTTAAAATCAGCTCAAAAAAAGCAAAAACTTAGGATTATTTTAGATAGTTCTGCAAGAGAGACCCTTGGAAAAGACAGGGAAAAAGAGAAATTCAGCGAAGTAAGATATATGCCTGAAGGTTATATCAGCCCGGCTGCTGTGGACATAACAGGGGATTATGTTTATATGTTCTTGTGGGAAGACAAGCCATTTGTTTTTATGATTAAAAACAAAAATCTTGCAGAAAGCTTTAAGCATTATTTTGAATTTTTATGGAAACTAGCAAAATAGCTATGTGATTAATCACATAATTTATGTGAAGTGTAACATACTTTTAATTTACTGGTAACATAAATTATGTTATAAGTAACAGAAAGTTATTTAAACTCTTTTGCATTTTGTAAGTTATGACGACAATTGAAGAGCATAAAGAAATAATAAAGGAATTTTTAGATGACATAAACGAAAAAATAAAGGCTGGCATATTGGCTGAGAGGCAAAAAATAATTGGATTTTCAGCATCTGAGGCAGCCACTAATCTATTTGCATTGTTCCTTCATTCAAAAAGCTTAATAGAGCCCTCTTTTAGTGTCAATCATCGTTTTTTTGCTTCGCAGAGGATAGCTGAAAATAAATTCAGCTTTGATTTTCCAAAAAAAGAGAAAATTTTAGGGTTATTAATTAGACAAGAGGAGTACAGATTAAAGTTATGCTACGGAAAAAGGAAAACTGATGAATTAGTTAATTCTGCAGTCAAAGGTTTGTTTGAGCTTAAAGAAACTATTGAAAAAGAGATGGGGGCTAAAAATGGATGAAACAATTGCCTATATCTATGACTTTTTGTCAATTGCCTTAGAAAATAATGAAACAAGGAGGGAAATAAACCAGATTGTTCTTTACGGAAGTGTTGCTAAAGGAGTTCATGATAAAGAAAGTGATATTGACTTGTTTTTTGATGTAAAAACTAACGAAAAAAGAGAGTTAGTTGAAGGGATTTTGAGGAAAGCTGTCAAGAGTTTTGAAATAAAATCTGAGAAAACCTGGAAACTTAAAAAAATTAGCTTTCCAATAAGCTTCATCGTAGGCTCGCTAGAGGATGAAACTTGGAAAGGAATCAGGGAAGAGATTGCCAGTTCAGGAATCCTTCTTTACGGCCCTTACAAAGAGCTGCCGAAAAATATACAGCGTTACCATTTGTTTTACTATTCCCTGATTAATTTAAATAGAAAAGACAAGATGAAATTTATAAGAAGTGCTTTTGGGTACAGTTTAAATAAAAACAAAAAAGAATACAAGCAAAAGGGATTTATCGAGGAGATTAAAGGTGTAAAGCTCGCTTCAAATGTGGTTTTAGTGCCTTCTGCAGAGTCCATTAGCCTTAAGAACTTGTTTAAGAAATTTAAGATAAACTATAAAATCTCTGAAGCCTGGATTCGGATTTGAACTTCTCTTGAAACTGGCAAAAAAATAAAATAAAAAATAAACAATTATTAACTTCCGCCAAAAACATCAATTTCAATGTCCAGATTAGGAAATTCTTCCTGTTTCTTCTCTTCTTCTGTCTTCCCTTCTTCTGTCTTCTCCTTTGCCTCTTTCTTCTTCCTCGTTCTTTTCGGTTTAGCTTCGGCTTTTTGTTCGGCAGTATCTTTCTTTTCTTCTCCAGTTTCCACTTTAATCTCTTCTGGCTTTTTCTCTTCCTGTTTTTCTTCTTTCTTTGCTTCGCTAGCTTCTTCTTTATTCTCTTCTGGCTTTTCTTCTATATTTTCTATTTTTTTCTTTCGTGGCATGTAAATCTGATGATAGTTAGTTTTAAAAACTTTACTGCCTTACTTGAATAATGAAAAAAAAGATGGTTAATACAATTATTATAATAATTTTGATTATCCTAGGAGTCTTGCTGGTTTGGGGGCTTATTGGAGCAAACGAGGCTAAATCAGCAGGAGTTACGTGCGATACAGGAATTGGGGATTCTTTGTGCTGGAAATGGCATAAAAATGCTCTGGGCCAGTTCCAAGAGGCTATCGGGGATTTGAAAGATAAAAGCTGATTGGGTGATTATAGATACCTACTTGCCAAGTGCACCAAGCCATCTTAAGAATGTTGCCCACATGTTGCTGCTTATTCTACTCTCGCAATTTGTGGTGTAGCTGCAAGCCTGTAAGTAAACGTGCCTTCGCAGTATTGTTCCATGGGCCCTATATTTTTGGTGCCAAGTGTGTAATTCTCTATCTTGCATGTCATCGACTCATTACCTGCTGCTATTTTTAATACACATTTTTTATCTTCAAGCCCAACAATTTCAGAAACATATCCACCTTGCGCGATTTTGGCAGGTTTGCATACTTTAAATGCATTCTCCATGCATTCGCTACTTGTTCCACAGTCCAAAATTTGGATAGGTTCTTCATTCACCTCCTCATTGTTAGATGGTCCAACCAACTTTTTAAGCCAATTAAGCACTTTCTGAATCAGTCCAGAGCTTATACATTTTCCGTCTATGCATAAATTGCTTTGGCATTCAAAATTATTTTCGCAGCTTTCTTCAGAGTTTAATTGCTCTTTAAAAGAGCTGTCATCAGAGCAGAACTTGCCTGCTTTTCTATAGCCAAAAGGGTAGCATTTGTTATCTGAAGGACAGGAGTCTTTGCAGAATAATATGGTTTCTTCAATTTTTTCAGTTGTTTGATCTTCTGTTGGAAGATTTGTAAAAATAATTTCTTCTATTTCTGTATCGGGGTAGCAGTCTCCTGAAATACTAAAAGAATTTATTCCGCACTTGCTTTTGTCTTCGTTACAGTGTTGTTTACAAGAATTTTCTGCTTCTGTTTTCCATGCTTCTGATGGCCTGCATATCTCTGAATTCTTAGCTGACTTAAATTCTATTCCATCGTAACACTGCCAGTAGGCATATCTGAAGCCTTTTCCTGTAATTTGCTGCTCTGAAACTTGCGGTTTTGAAATGCATTTAAACTCTGCATTTTCATCTGTTGCATCAATTGTTGTCATGGCATAGCCTCCGCAAGAGCTTTTCCAGGTAAGTGTTGCGCCTTTTTCTCCAGAAACTTCTGCAATGCAAGAAGGAGGCTCACTAGTTTGTTCTACTG
>MFWN01000073.1:0-1178 GCA_001786395.1 Candidatus Pacearchaeota archaeon RBG_13_36_9 | reverse complement strand
TACGGCGTTCCCAGCATAAGAGCATCCGAACTTTCCGTCACCTGTGTAGCAATTTTGAGGGCTTGTTGACTCAAAAAATATGCATTTAACTTTCTCTGTTAAAATAGCTGCTGTTTGTACTTCTTTGGTGTACGCGATGCTTTTAATCCAGTTAACTAAAGTCAGATAATCAGTTTTTCCTGTCCTCGTTTCAAAACTTCCATCACTTCTCAATAGAACAAATGCAGGCACTCCTTGAATTCCATATCTTTTTGCAAAATCTGGCTGTTTATTAATGTCTATTTTGACAATTGAAATAATAAAATAATTGGATAGCTTGCTTAGTTCTTCTGCCATGCCTTCGCAATAAGAGCAGGTTTCGCTATAAAAGTAGTATAAAGTTTCAGAGACAGGTTTTGGCTCTATAGGAACTGCTTGTGCAACAGTTTCTATAGGCACTTGATAGACATTTAGTCGCGGGCATATAAATCTTATTTCTTCGTTTGCTGCATCAATTGTTGTCCTGGCATATCCTCCGCACGAGCTTGTCCAGGTAAGTATCGCACCTTTTTCTCTCGAAACTGTATTTTCGCAGCTTTCTCCTCCAGCACATACATATTTTTTGTCTACTGTATAGCAGTATTGATAAGAAGATGGATTTTCAAAAATGCACCTAACTTGCTCTGTCAATATTGGGTTTGTTGTAGTTGATTCTGTTGGCTGGATAGTCTCTGGATTTATTGGTTCTGTAACTGATTTAGGCTCTTGAATAGGGATGCCTTCCTGTCCGCAGTTTATGTTGAACTGATTGCCCATGTTTGCTCCTATTGTATAGCTTAATTGTCCATTCAAGCAAGTTTCTCTAAAGATTATTTTAGTTCCTGCTGCTCCATAAACTTCCATTGTGCAGGAGCCAACTCCAGAGCAGGAAAAAAATGGGGTTGTTTCTGTGTAACACTTGTGTGTTCCTTCAACTCCCCCAAAAACACAGGTTATTTTGTCATAGATGATTGTTGGCTCTGAAGTCTGGTTTTCTTGAGCAGAAACAAGTAATAGGGAGAAAGCTATTGTAAAACTAATTAGAGCTATTAGAAAATGCCCTCTTTTCATCTTTTTATACAGAGGATAAACTATATAAATTTATCATTTTTATTCAAAAATGCACTATCATCTTTTATTGACAGAGTCATGCAATTCCA
>MFWN01000072.1:6638-11246 GCA_001786395.1 Candidatus Pacearchaeota archaeon RBG_13_36_9 | reverse complement strand
TGGACGAAAATGCTTTAAGTTAATGTGGAATCAGGCTTTATAGTTGCCCATTTTGTTTTTATTTTATTTTAATTACTCAATAATGGTTACTATCTCTCTTTTAAATCTAAGTTGTTATCTTTGATAACAACATTTATAAATATGAAAAACTTAAATGATTCATGGACATTTATGAAAAGCTGCAAGAAGCTGGATTAACAGGAAACGAAGCCAAGGCATACTTGGAATTATTAAAAAAAGGAGAACTTTCTGCAAATCAGATAGCTAAAAATATAGGTATGGATAGGACACTGGCATATACTGTTCTAAATCATTTAATAGAAAAAGGGCAGGTTAATTATGTTGTTAAAGCAAATAAGAAAGCTTTTTCCTGTTCAAATCCCGAAAACCTATTAAATCCAATAAAATCCAAGGAAACACTAATTTTAGATTTAATACAGGAATTAAGTAAAGTAAAAACAGAAAAACACGAGCCTGTTGAGATTAATGTTTATGAAGGCAGGGAAGGAATGCGCGCTCTTGTCAATATAGCTTTAAAAGAAAAAGAAATGCTCTCTTTTGGAGGAACAGGAAGAGCCTATGACCTACTATATGAAATGCCTGCAATAGCAAAGAAGCTGGAGAAAACAAAGTATGTCTTAAAGGTATTATTAGGAAAACAATATGCAGGTCATGAATTTTCAAAATATAAAAATGTCAAAGTTAAACTAGTTGATATTAAAAGCGAGGCAACAACAACTATATTTGGTGATTATATTTCCATTCATTTAATAAAAGACAAGCCAATTGTGATGATTATTAAAAATAAAGACATTGCTCAATCATATAGAAATTATTTTAATTATATGTGGAAGAAAGCTGGAAAATAAAAACAGTCCAAGCTATTTGACTTTTAAGGAGCAATTATTAATAAGGAAGTAATCTAAACAGAAGAGTTGCTAACACAGTTATTTTAAAGTTTTTTCTAAAATCTTTGAAGCTTTTGTTAAAAACTGTGCCTAAAGTCATTTAAAACATATAGCAGACAACAAATAATTTTATTAAACCAAAACTACTCTTTCTTATATGAAAATGAGGTATGATTATGAATCTTTTACAGTGAGAATAGAAGAATTCCAGAAACAAAAAAGAAGAGCCAAAGATACTTTCAGAAAAAATGCTTCAAATATAAAAATATTGGTGCCGGCTGAAGCTTACAACGATTTTCTAACAGCACTTGACATCCCTGGCTTTAGTGAAGATGCTTATAGGGGAGCTTACCTTAATGGCTTAGCAGAATTACTTGGAACAACTCTCAACAAAGCATTAGAAAGCGATTATAGTCCGGCAACAAAACAGAATATACGTGCTACAGCAAGGCTTATTTTAAAAGCTTATTATTTAAAACATTTTCTTGAACAGGACCCTTTTAACAGAAAAATAGGAGAAATAATAAGACAGGCTTTTTTTGTGACAGAAGATGAACTTAAAAAACTTATGGGTGCTGCTCCGCTCCCTTCTAAAGACCACCCTTACGAGGGGTTAAGGGATAAAGCATCTTATTGGATACTGTACAACACAGGAGCCACAATTTCCGAACTAGTTAGACTAAATTGCAGAGATTTTAATCAAGATGAAGGGCTTGTAAAACTTACTAATAAAGACAATAGAATAAGAAAAATCTTTTTTGATTGGGAAAAATGCAGCTGCGTCACAGACTACATAAAAGCCTTCAATAAAAATTATGGATACCCTCCTCTTAATGAGGGGGTCTTGCTAAGAAACAAATGGGGTAATCAGGTTAGCACCCGTTCTATAAGAAGAAACCTTAAAAGAGATGCTGAAAAAGCAGGTTTAGAGAGAAAAGACTCTATTGAGCCAATGTGGTTTAGGTACGCTTTTGCAAATGCGCATAAACGAGAAGGCTCAAAAAGACTAGCTGAATTATTAGGCATTGAAAAAGGAAGTTCAAAGAAATTGATTGAATTATTAGGCTAGTTTATAAAATACTTCTAAAATATAATTTTAAAAACTCTTTCTTAAAACTTCGCATTGTCGGTAAATTCGAAAAATTCTTTAGAACTTAGTCTAAAAAATACATATACTCTGCTGCAATAATACTTAAATAGTGTATTATATACAATAAGTTATAGTAAAACAAACACTAATAGAAGCCTGCAAAAGAGTTGCAGGAGACATGGGAGTAGAGTACAAAACCACACAAGAAATTTTGGAGGAAAGTTAAAATGGAAGACAAAGCAAGACAATTGCGCGAATCAGTAAAAAGACTTCAGAAAGAATATAATCAGGCTATAAAAGAACTTGCAAATTATGAAAAAAGCTGCCGACATGAATATGAGGAGACAATCTATGACCCTATTTATACTCCCGCTCATACAATTCCAGGAGACCCTCCAGGAACAATGGGTGTTGACTGGCAAGGACCAGTCTTTGTTTCAGCGAAAACAGAGCCAAGATGGAAAAGAATTTGCAAGAAATGCGGGCTCGAACAAATCACAACTCGAAGCAAAGATGAAATAAAAAAAATTCCAGATTTTGGGAGGTATAGTTAAAAATAGAAAGAAAATGAAAATACAAACTTTCAGCATAATTGCCGGAACAACCGCATGCAACGCAAGCTGCCCCTACTGCATTTCCAAAATGACTCCTAAGCAAGGCATCAATCTTGAAAGGCTAGGGGTAAATTGGAGAAATTTCGAAAAAGCCTGCAGGCTGGCTCAAATAAGCGGAGTCACGACAGTATTAATTACAGGAAAAGGAGAGCCTACGCTCTACCCCAGACAGATAACTGAATTCCTGGAAAAGCTGAAACCATTTAACTTTCCTTTGACTGAGCTGCAAACAAACGCTCTTGCACTTGGAAAGGAGTTTGAAAAATATCAGAAGTATTTGAAAAAATGGTACGAGCTGGGTCTGACTATGGTTGCAATATCAATAGTTCATTATAACAAAGAAAAGAACAAAGAAATTTTTACGCCTAATAGGGACTACATTGATTTGGATGATATAATAGAAAAGCTTCATAGAATAGGGTTCTCTGTCAGGCTCAGCTGCACACTTGCAAAAGGATATGTTGATAGTGTTGAAGAGATAAAAAAAATGATAGAATATTCAAAAAAACTGGCAGTAGACCAGTTGAGCATAAGAAAACTTGCAAAGCCCTTGCACGCAGAAAACAAAGAGGTATTTGAATGGGCCAATAATCATTTGACTGAAGAAGAAAGCATAAGTGAGATAAAAGATTTTCTGGAAAAAGAAGGAAATAGGATAATGACTCTTGAGCACGGGGCAGCAGTATACGATATCTACGGGCAGAATCTCTGCCTTACAGACGCCCTGACACTAAAGCCAGAAAGTGATACGTTAAGGCAGATAATATTTTTCCCAAACGGGCATTTAAAATTCGACTGGCAATACCCGGGAGCAACATTAATATGAAAGCAACAAGAACAGTCTACTGCTATTATTTTCCGGAAATAAGGAAGATAATAGATGAACTAACAGAAAAATTTCCGCATGAAGTTTTTCTGAGGTCCATAGAGCCGGGGCTGGATAATTTCCATTTTCCAATAATAGAAAAATTCATAGAATACAGCAACAACCAGCTTCCTTTTTTAAAAGAATTCAAATATCGGTATTTTACAGCTGGCGCAAGTGAGGGAATTTTTCATCTGCTTGTTAATCTAAAAACAAAAAATCCAGAAACAATTCTCTATGTTTTAAGTGGAGAGTACGAAGGATACAAAGAATATGCTGCCAGAATCGGGCTGCAGGTAAAAGAAATAGAAGAGAACGAACCTTTCTCAAAGTTAAAAAAAGGAGTCTGGTTTATTTCAAATCCTTCTGCAAGAGATGGAAATATAATCAAGAATGATATTATAAACAATATATGCAAGTATCATCAAGTTATCCTGGACGCAACTTATGTGGGCTTGACAAAAGAATACGAGTTTGACTTAAAAAACCCCAATATACTTGCAGTAATAGTCTCTATGAGCAAGCCTTTTGGGCTGTATTACTACAGAGCAGGCTTTACTTTCAGCAGGGAAAAAATAGAAACTCTCGAGGCAAACATCTGGTTCAAAAATATTTTCTCGTTGTTGATAGCAGATAAAATATTTGACAATATTAAGCCAGGAGAACTGTATAACAAATACAGAAAAATCCAGGAAAAAATTATAGATAAAGTAAACAAAGAAGAAAACTTAAACCTTGAAGCGAGCGATGTTTTGCTGCTTGCATGGACAAAGGAAGAAAATACCGGTTTAGAAAAGTATAAAAGAGCCCATTTTTATAGGGCTTGTCTTACCCCTTACTTTCTGGACCAAGAAAAAGAAAAAAAATGCGGGGAGAAAAAATAAGATGAACATTACATTAGACACAGACGTAGGAACTGACGTTGATGATGCTTTTGCAATTGTCTATCTATTGAAAAGACAGGGAGCGAATGTGAAGGCAATAACAACTGTCATGGGCAATACAGAAATAAGGGCAAAAATAGCAAGAAAATTAGGAAGGATGCTGCAAAAAGATGTGCCAATAATCCTGGGAAAATCGGGCCCAGAAGAAGCGTATAAAGAATACTGGCTTGGCTTTGAGCATCTGGCT
>MFWN01000072.1:2287-6608 GCA_001786395.1 Candidatus Pacearchaeota archaeon RBG_13_36_9 | reverse complement strand
GAAAGATTGCCCTTCCCCCAATATGATAGGGGCAGCGTTTTAGCCTGCGTAGGCACACTGACCAATATAGCCTGGCAGCTGGAAAATAATCCATCCATAAAAAATGTAAAAAGAGTCTATATTATGGGCTCTTCACTAGAAGACCATAATCTTAAAGCAGATCAAGAAGCTGCAAAAAGAGTCCTGGCAGCACCTTGGACAATCTACCAAGTAGCCAAGCAAGTTGCAAAAAAAATTTGCTTTACAAAAGAGGAATTAGAAAGTATTAAAAGCAGCAAATCAGGAAGATTTTTATATGAATCTGCCATTAGATGGCTAGACTATTCGGGGAAGCAGAATTCAGCAATGTATGATGTTTTGACAGTTTCTGCAGCGTTAGGAGAGAAATACGTGAAATTTAAGCAAAAGAACAGAAGATTTGTGTCCTATGATGTTGATCTCAAATTAAAAGACCAGATTTTGGAGGCAGTTAAAGAAAGATAAAATGGAAACTAAAGAGCAAAATTTAATCAAAGAAATAAAACAGTTAAAGGAAAAAAGAAACGCAGTTATACTTGTCCATAACTATCAAAGACCAGAAATCTATGAAATCGCTGATTTTATAGGAGATTCTCTTGAATTAAGCAGGAAAGCTGCAGAAACAGACAAAGATATTATTGTTTTTTGTGGAGTAAGGTTTATGGCAGAAACAGCCAAAATCTTAAACCCGGGTAAAACAGTAATCCTAGCAGCAGAAGATGCAGGATGCCCAATGGCAGAAATGATAAACGCAAAACAATTAAAAGAACTTAAAAAGAAGCACCCTAAAGCAGCTGTTGTTTGTTATGTCAACACCAACGCAGAAACAAAAGCTGAATGCGATATTTGCTGCACATCGGCGAATGTTGTAGATATCGTAAACAGTTTAAAAGAAGGGGAGGCAATAATGGCTCCGGATAAAAATCTTGCTGCTTACACACAAACAAAAACAAAAAAGAGTCTAATTCCCTGGAATGGATACTGCCCTATTCACCAGGAAATAAAAGAAAAATCTGCAGTTCTTGCAAAAAAACAAAATCCAGGAGCAATATTTATAGCCCACCCAGAGTGCCCGCAAGAAGTCTTAAGGCATGCAGATTATATTTTCTCAACAGGAAAAATGCTGGATTTCGCAAAAGAAAACACCAACAAGACAATAATTCTTGCAACAGAAACTGACATGATTAATAGGCTGGAAAAAGAAAATCCAAAAAACAAGTATCTATCAATAGGGGGACTATGCCCTGACATGAAAAAAACAACCCTGGAAAAAGTAAAAGAAGCTTTGGAAAAAAACCAGTATGAGATAAAAGTCCCAGAAGATACAAGGAAAAAAGCAGAGAGTTCTCTAAGAAAAATGATAGCTATTGGAGGAAAACATGGAAAATAAAATAAAAAAGCCAGACTTGGAAGAAGCAAAACTTTTGATAAAAGCAGCAATAAAGGAAGACTTTAACGGAAAAGATGTTACAAGCAATCTGTTCAAAAAAGATAATACTATCATAAATGCAGATCTCGTAACACGGGAAAAAATAGTTGTCTGCGGAACAGAAGTTGCAAGAGAGGTGCTCAAAAACTACGACCCAAGGCTAAAGATAAAAATATACAAAAAAGACGGAGATTACGCTGATGTGGGAGAGAGAATAGCAACAATAACCGGCCCCTTATGCTCGATATTAAGCGCAGAACGCGTTGTCCTAAATTTTATGCAAAGGCTAAGCGGAATTTCTACTTTAACAAGAAGATACGTTGATGAAGTAAAAGGCACTCAAGCTAAGATTTATGATACAAGAAAAACCACTCCAGGATGGAGGGCCTTGGAGAAATATGCAGTAAGGTGCGGGCAAGGATGCAACCACCGGCTTGGCTTGTACGATGCTGTTCTTATAAAAGATAATCATCTCGCGCAGCTTAAAAAAAACACTTACAAGCAACTCGAAGAAATAATAAAAGCAGCAAAGAAACAAAAGGAAATAAAGTTCATAGAAGTTGAAGTGGATAATCTGGAACAGTATAAAAGAATACTGAATATAAAAGGGATAGATATAATACTTCTTGATAACATGCCCCCTCCACAATTAAAAGAAGCAGTGGCTTTAAGAGGAAGCAACAAAACTCCTTTGCTTGAAGCATCTGGAGGAATAAAATTTGAAAATCTAGCTGAAGTGGCAAAGACTGGAGTAGAAAGAATAGCAGTAGGAGCAATAACTCACTCTGCAAAAGTTGTGGATATCGGGTTGGATAGAAACACAATACGGACTGACTGCAGCGTAATAGGCGGGGGAATGGCTGGGTGCACAGCAGCCTTAGAGCTGGCAGATTCTGGGAAGAAAGTTGAACTCTTTGTAAAAGGAAGATTAATAGAAGACTGCAACAGCTACCTGACTGCAGGAGGGCTAACAGCAGTTCCATTAAAGAATAATCTTCCAATCAAAGGGGACTCTTTCGAAAGCCATATAAAAGATACCCTAGAAGCTGGAAAGGGCTTGAACGATAAAGAGATTGTAAGATTCTGCTCAAAAAATTTCTATCCTGAAGTTATCGAATGGCTTGTAAAAAAAGGAGTAAATTTTGACAAATCACCAGACTCAAAAGAATTCAAATATGACCTTCACAAAGAAGGAGGGCACTCTGTAAATAGAATATTCCACTCCAAAGACACTACAGGAGTAGAGATAATGAATATGCTCGGAAGACTGGTAAAAAAACATCCAAATATAACCTTGCATGAATATCATATGGCAATAGACATTATAACAAAAAACAAGATTGAAAACAAGAAAGGAGAGGACTCCTGCATGGGATTTTATGCTTATGACATAAAAAATGACTATGTAAAAAACGTCTCCTGCCCAGGCATCTTTATAGCTACAGGAGGCTTAGGAAAAGTATTCATGTACACCAGCAACAATGATATAGCTACTGGAGACGGGTTTGCAATGAGCCATAGAATAGGGCTAGAACTGGCAAATATGGAATTTATTCAGTTCCACCCAACAGTCTTTTATGACCCCAAAGCAGTTGATGAGCCGCAAAGAAGATTCCTTCTGACAGAAGCGCTTAGAGGAGCTGGAGCAATAATCAAGTCAGAAAAAGATTCTAACGAAGACTGCATCCTCAAATACAACGAATTAGGCTCCAAAGCTACAAGGGATGTTGTAACGCGGGCAGAAGACCTGGTTATGAAAGAAAAAGGCATAAAGCACCTCTGGCTGGATTGCACCAAAATACCAGAAGAGCAGATGAAAAAAGATTTCAAGAATTCCTATGAATTCTGCATGAGCAAGGGTATAAATCCAACCAAAGAGCCCATTCCGGTTGTTTACGCAGTCCACTACTCCAACGGAGGAGTTTTGGTAGGAAAAAACAGCGAGACAAAAATTAAAGGTCTTTATGTAATTGGAGAGACCTCTTACAGCGGGCTGCACGGCGCAACCCGCCTTGCAAGCAATTCTGCTCCAGAATGCATATTATTTGGAAAGCTTGCTGCAAGGCATTTCCTTTCTATACAAAATACAAGTCCAGGAATTCCTTTATGGGACTTAGGCAAGGCAACACAGATTAAAGACAAAGAGCTGATTGACTCTTACTGGGAAACGGTAAGGAGAACAATGACTGAATTATGCGGGATTGCAAGAGATGAAAAAAGGCTCCTTTTGGCAAAAAAGACAATCAGTTCCTTGAAAGAAAAGATAAATGATTTTTACTGGAGTTACTTTATATGCAAGGATTTCCTTGAGGTCAGAAACATTGCAGAAGTAGCTGGAATAATAATAGAAAGCGCCCTGACAAGAAAAGAAAGCAGAGCCTGCCATTTCAGGCAGGACTATCCAGAAGAAAACAAATATTTCTTAGGCTTGACAATTGTCCTAAAAGACAAGAAACCTGCAATAAAGCCTATTGGTAAATAAAATGAAAATAGCACTCGCACAACTTGAAGTAATACCGGGAAATCCGGAGAAAAATATGGAGAATATGCTGTTGCTTATTGAAAAAGCAAAAAAAGAAAAAGTTGATTTAATAGCTTTTCCTGAGATGTGTGTTGGAGGCTATCTTCTAAGTGACAAATGGCTAAGCGAGGATTACTGCTTAGACTTGATGGGTTACAATGAAAAAATAAAGCAGGCAAGTACTGGAATTGCAGTTGTCTACGGAAATATCTATCTGGACAAACAAGGAGACATTGAAAAAAGAACGAATTCGAAAAGCAAACACCCTAATAAAGACGGGAGAACAAGAAAATATAACGCTATTTACATCTTCCAAAACCAGAAGCCAGTTGAAAGGGCAATAAAAACAAAAG
>MFWN01000072.1:0-1808 GCA_001786395.1 Candidatus Pacearchaeota archaeon RBG_13_36_9 | reverse complement strand
AAAGCTTTCCAGCTTAAATATTGAAAATATCCAGTCCAAAATAAGAGGCACGTCCATCCTGTCCAACCTGGCTGCAAAATATAATGCAATATTTACGAACAACGGAAACAAAGATGAAATATTTTTGGGATACACAACCTTATACGGGGATGTCGGGGGGGCATTTGCCCCTCTTGGTGACCTGAACAAAATAGAGGTTGTAGAGCTTGCGAAATACCTGAACAAAGAAGTATTCAAAGAAGAGGTTATACCAAAATCACTTATACCTGATGAGCTATGGCAATTTAGAAAAGACCAGATAGAGCCAAGCGCAGAGCTAAAAGATAACCAGGTAGACCCTATGAAATTTGGCTATCATTGCGCCCTGGTTGATGCTTTTACAGATTATAAAAAAGTATCTGCAGAAAGCATTATGAGACTCTACACTGAAGGGAAACTGCACGAACTTATAGATGACTATCTAAAAGACGTAAATAAAGGAAAAAAAGTTGGTTATGAACTGATGAAAAGATGGGGCATTACTGACCCAAAAGAGTTTATCAAAGATTTGGAGTGGTTTGATGCCCAGCTTCAAAAAAGCGTTTTTAAAAGGATACAGTCTCCTCCGATAATAATAACCAGCAAATCCTCCTTCGGATATGACATAAGAGAAAGTATCCTACCTTACAATAAAACAAAAGAAGGCGAAAAGCTAAAAGAATCTGTGCTTAATCTAAAAGAATATTCAAAACCCCAATGAAACACAAAAATCCCGGTTTGGCTGTAGACCTGATTTTAGAAAGAAACGAAAAAGTGCTCTTGATTAAAAGAAAGGATGAACCCTATAAAGGAGAATGGGCTTTTCCAGGAGGTTTTATAAACTATGGAAAAGAAACAATTGAGCAGACCGCAGTAAGAGAGCTAAAAGAAGAAACTGCCCTAATTGCAGAATTAAAAGACATAGAATTTCTAGGAGTTGCCTCCAAACCTGATCGGGACCCTAGAGGGCATGTTGTTGCTGTTCAGTTCGTTGTCAAAAAAGCAGAAGGGGAACCAAAAGCAAATGATGACGCAGAAGAAGCAGAATGGTTTTCCCTGGACAGTGTACCAAAATTAGTTTTTGACCATCAAGAGACTCTTGAAAAGTATAAGGCCTGGAGGAGGAAAAATGACCGGCTTCAATAGAGTGCTCGTAGTAAGGCACGAAAAACAAAGCGAGAAACATGAGGAAACAGTAACAAAAATAATGAAAATCCTGAATAAACTCAACAAAGAGGTTTCATGCATTAAATGTAACGAACTTAAAGATGCTCATTTTAAGGACAAAGACTTAGTTATAACAGTCGGAGGAGATGGGACATTTATCCAGACCTCGCATTTTTTAAATCAAACCCCTATTCTTGGGATCAATTCAGAACCGGAAGTAAGCGAAGGCGCACTATCCAGCCTTGAAGGAACAGAGATAGATTCTCTAAATGAGATACTGAATAATAAATATAATATTATCCAAAGGCATAGAATCGGAATTAAAAAAAACGGAAGGCTGATTGAAAGGCATGCATTAAACGAGGTTTATATCGGCTCGGAAATGCAATTCCATGCCTCTCGATATGTAATTAAATTAAACGGGAATGAAGAAGAGCACCGAAGTTCTGGAGTTCTGGTGGTAACAGGCTCAGGCTCTGATGCATGGTACAAATCTGCTGGTGGGAAGCCATTTCACTATGCTGAGAAGAAATTAAAATTTTTGACAAGAGAGCCATTTATAAGAAGAGTTTTTCAGCCAAAAATTCTTGAAGGCGAAATAGAAGAAGGTGAAAAAATAGCCT
>MFWN01000071.1 GCA_001786395.1 Candidatus Pacearchaeota archaeon RBG_13_36_9 | reverse complement strand
ATAAAAGGATTTTCATGCATCCTAAAATTCCTCTAGGAATTTTTTGATATCGTAAAAAAATGGTGCAGCTTAAACAAGTAGGGGTTGATTTTGGTTCTGAAGGAAAAAAAAGAAATTTTGGCAGAAGAGGAGAGCATAAAGCAGTATGTGATGAATGCGGGCAGGAATGCCTAGTTTACCAGGCATATACCAAAGGCAAGCCAGTTTTGTGCAAGAAGTGCAAGGAAATAAGGGAAAAAGAGATATTTGGCAGATTTTAGTTATTAAGAAATTTGGTCTTTCTTTTGAGTAATCTATTTTTTCTCCTTAATAGTCTCTCCTTATCTATCTTCTTCTTTGTTTTCTGCATAATCAATTTTACCTCTTCCATCAGTCTTTTTTTTCTTATCAAAAGCGCTCCCTCAATCAGAATTGCAAGAACGCATATCACTGCTCCTGTTACCTGGTAGAAAGTTGAGACTGTGCCAAGATAGGCAACAAAAAATGCAAGCGGAGCATAGCCGATTAAAGTGGCTAGCAGGTAAGTGCTTTTTTTTATGTTGGTGAACAAGCCAAGAGCGTAGCTTACAACATCAATAGGCATGAAAATCCTCAAAATTATGATATTTATGAAAATATGCTCTGTGGGGATTATTCTTTCGTATTTCTCCAGTTTTTCCAGAGATACTAGCTTTCTTATTAAGAGCTTCCCGTATTTTTGTGATATAATAAAAACAACAAAGGCTCCAAGAGTCCAGCCGATTAAAGTGTAAATCGCAGCCTGCCACCATCCAAATACTGCCGAAGCAAGAGGTATAAGGGGCATGGTATTAATTGGAGCGATAACTGCCTCTGCTACTAATATGGCAAGATAAAAGAGAAGGATAATGGCAACATTATCAGAGAAAAAACCCAAATTAATTAGTTCCTTCTGGATGATATAAGAGATAATTACGAAGATTACAACTATGCCCGCCAATAACACACCTGCTTTTATTCCCTCTTTTGTCGGCTTTTTCATAGCTTATTTCATTTACTCATGCAAATATATAAGGATATTTAAATCATTCTAAACCAAAAACGTCGAAATGAACGACAGCACGGCAATTGCCAGTGCAGTAAAATATACCCGCTTGCTCCAGAGATAAACCTCTCGGCCATCAAATGGCCTGGCTGGAATGAGATTAAATGCAGCCAGAAGTGAATTTATTGTCAATCCATAGCTAAAAAATAATCCTGGAAGCCCTTCTCTAAAAAATAAAGCTCCTGGAAAAAACAGCAGGGCAAGGATAATATTTGTTAAAGGCCCTGCCAAGGAAATTTTCCCCCTTTTTTCCACACTCAAGGGCCTGTAAGTCCTGCTGATAACTGCTCCTGGAGCTGCAAAAATAAACCCGAATAAAGAGCCGATTAAGGCAAACCATAAGCCAGGATAAAAGGCGCGGAATTCTGCCCAGAGCCTGTATTTCTGCGACATATATTTGTGCATCAGTTCATGGAGCAAAAAGCTTATTCCGACAGTAATTGAAGAGATAACAAAGGTGATGATAAATGCAAAGCTAAGGGAAAAAAGCCCGCTTGCTCCTCCAAAAAAGAGTATGGCAAAAGCTAAAGAAATCATCAGCCATGCAAAAAACAAGTCTCTTATTTCTTTTTGTGAAAATTTCACTTTTTACCTCCTAAAAAGGGAAGCTCAAAAATCGAAGATTTTTGTTGTTTCATTATATCCTTATTTTCCTTTTACAGTATCTTATAAAATTTACCTTATTTAATACTTTCCTAATTCTTTATAAGGCAGGGGTCAAAGAACATGAATTAACTTAAAAAACAAGTTTTAAAAAGGACTAAAAATACTTATTAAAAAAAATAAAAAAATAAAAAAACAAAGCCTATTTATTCTTATTTCTTGAATAAGAAGTATATCGTATATAAAGCAGCAACTCCCACCAAAACATAGATTATAGTAACTAATGTCTCTATTGATCCAAATATTGCCGTTACGAGATTAAAGTCTACAATTCCTACTAGCCCCCAGTTAAGTCCGCCAATTATCAGCAGTATAAGAGCTATCCAGTCTAGTATACTTTTTGCCATTTTATTGTTTCTTGAATCTACCTCCTTTCATGTGCTTTATTGTATATATCAGGTTTTACCCATTTATAAGTCCTTCTATTTTTGAAAGTATAAGTGTATTAAACAACATATGCAAAAATATTCATATGAAATATAATTCATACTACTATTTAACCTTTTTGGTAACAGAAAGCAAAGAGCACTTTTTGCATATTTCGTTTCTTGCAGGCTCTCCGCATATCCTGCAGTAAATGATTTTCTCTTTCTGAAACTTGTCGCTCAGTTGCGGCAGGATTTTCAGGAAATTTTCAACAATTCTTTCTTTCTCTTTTTTGCCAAGTTTATTGGCAAATTCTCTTGTTCTTATTCGCAAAGAGCTTGCAGAGCACGGGCATTTTTCGTAGGCTGCAGGCAACTTCTTAATTTCGCAGTATTTTCTTATTTCATTTTCCGAGACAAAATAAAGTGGCTTTATCCTTGGAACAAACTTCTTGTCATAAACAATCCTGGTTCTAGGGCCGGAGTTGGCTCCAAGCATTAAATTGCCCTGCAGAAAATTCATTATTATTGTCTGGGCTTCATCATCTAAATGATGTCCTGTGACTATTTTATCTGCACCTAACTTTCTTGCATGTTTGTTCAGCAGCCATTTTTTTACTATCCCGCACACCATGCAGTTGCTCACCTTAATCTTCTGCTGAACCCCGCATCTTATGTTGCACATTTTCATCCCAAACTCCTCATTAATGTCAAGAACATGCATCTTTATCCCTTCTTTCTCGCATAACTTTCTTACAGCAGATTCGCATCTTTCACTATAGTCTCCCAATCTTAAATTAATGTACAATGCCTCAACATTATATCCCAGTTTATTAAGAATATAAAGCGCAACACTGCTGTCTTTTCCTCCTGAGGAAGCAACAATTATTTTTTCTTTTTTGCCAAGAAGTTTATATTTTTCAATTGTTTTCTTGACTTTATTCTCAACATCTAAAATAACTTTACCCATGAGAATAAACAGATTGCAGATTTAAAAAGGTATCAATCAAGGCACGAGGGATGTTATGGCTCTTTGGTCACTCTTGGCATTTTACAATTTATTTTGAGTAATAATCTTTGTTTGTTAGGTATGCTATACTATTTTTGCATCTTACTTCGTATATTGCTATATCATACATTGGGAAATCTGGGAACATTGAAGGTTTTTGAATTACAGCCCAATTTTCATTATTTCGTGCATCTACATATTGATAAATTCTTTCCTGTGTAATATCCATGTCATAAAATGAGAATCCATAAGTCCCAGAGGCGCATCTGCAGAACTTTGATGCTTGTTCGATACCCATACCTATATCAAGATATTTATTACTTCCACTCCAGCACTTTGTAGTTGCTGAACAATCACTGTCTGTAGTGGAGGTACATCCAGTCGGACAGCAACCATCACTATTTATACACCCGGTTATTGGTGTTCCGGTGCAAACTCCTGATGAACAGGCGTCATTTGATTTGCAGGAATTTCCGTCATTGCAGGGGGTACTATCTATCTTATTTCTTGCTCTGTTAGTATCAGTCCATCTTGTTTGTGTAATCAAATATTGGCATGTTTTAGATGTTGAATTACAGTAATAATTTCTGTACTCCTGTTCTTTTTGTTCTTTTTCTGTGCATTGTCCACTTGAAAGCCATTGTGTCCTTCCATTATCAAACCACCCATCAGCCGGGCATTGATAATCTGCTGTGCATTCTGTTGGTTCTGGCGGTTCTGGTTCTGGAGGGACTGGCGGTTCTGGTTCTTCTGGAACTGTCTGATTGATGTAATTATTGACTGCTGCTAAAATATCAACTCTCCCCCATCCATAATATCTGTCCCATCCGGGTGTTCCTAAATCCTTCGCAGTTTTATATAAAGCATCTTTAATCTGAGCGTCTGTCAATGAAGGATTTACTTGTTTTAATAAAGCTACAGCAGCTGATATATGGGGAGTTGCCATACTTGTACCAGACCAAGAGTCATAACCATCAGCACCATAATAGCTTATAGTTGAATAAATACTCACCCCGGGAGCCATTATGTCTAATGCTAATCCAGTTCCCGACCAATCAGCTCTTAAGTCATTATATTTGTCTACTGCTCCTACTGCTATTGCTTTTGAAGCACAAGCCGGGGTTGATACAAACCCTCCTGCATTACCTGCTGCTGCCACTACTGTTACACCTTTGTCTACTGCCCAATTTACCTTTTCTGCTACATAATCCTCATCACAATCTACCCCACTTGTCCCGTCACCTCCTAAGCTCATACTTATAATTTCTGCAATATTATTATCAACAATATACTCAATTGCTGCTATTATGTCACTCTCATAGCAGTAGCCTTCATAATCACAAACTTTTGCAATCCAAACCTTTGCATCAGGAGCCACCCCTTTGGCATACTCATCAACACCATTAGCAGTTATTATCCCTGCGACATGGGTTCCGTGCCCATGGTCATCCTCGTATGTTGGGTAGCCAAAACCTTCACCACCTACAATGCTGTCAACTAACTCCGAGTTGTCTAAATCTATACCGCTATCTAAAATTGCTACTGTCACTCCGGAACCAGTATATCCTAGTTCCCAAACATCATTGGCGCGTATCTGTAAATTAGCTCCCACGTCAGTTATGTAAAATAGTTTGTCTTCTTTTACTTTTAACTTTGAGACTTTTTCTGATGGGCATTGCATGGCAGTCGCGTCGTTTAACTTATGTACAGTTTTACATCCTCTTATTCTAAAAACGAGCCTGTCTATGAAGCCAGTGGTGTTAGCTATAACTCTTTTTGTTGATATTTCATTTTGTATTTTACCATAAGAATTATTTTCTGCTATAACATTACCTACCATCATGCCAGCAAACCCCAAAATAAAAATTAAGATTATTGGCAGCAAAACTTTAATAAACACTCTTTTTTTATTCATATAATGAACTATAATCTTTATATATTTAAATCTTTTGTGCTTCCTATTTTATTCTATAGCAAATATATTAAACTTATCCATTATAAAAACAAAAGAAAAAAGGTATATTTATAGCTTATGCTTTCTAAGCATATTCCTATAAACTAGTTCATCTTTTTCTGGGGGCTTTCCTAAAGAGCCTCTAAACAAATTGCCATAAGTCTCTTGGAAAGTTCCTGTTGGCGTTAATTCATCATAATCAAAAAAGCCAGTTTGTTTTAATTTCCTTTGCACAGCTACTGCCTCAAGCGGTGCCCTGTCTGCTTCGTAAAAATCTTCATGGGGCTTGAAAATTGCTGCTTTTCCAAAATCTCCTTCTAATATCATTTCAATGCACTCTCTTCCTGCCATCCTTGACAGCTTTTTGTCAGTTTCTGTGGGGGGAGAGTCTCTCATGCTGTAAGTGTAGCACTCAAAAGCAGAAGCGCATTTTTCTCCTTTAGTCAGCCTTACTAGCTCTAATCCAACCCATTCTGGCTGTAATTTGGGCTCTCCATGCTCATCATAGCTTCGGTGCTCTTTTGGGGGCTCATTGACTCCCTTTATTTTTGCGCCTTCTGAAAAAGGAACAACAGCAAAAGCCACCCCATATTTTTTCTCGTTTTCATTTAGCGATTGGTTGATTTTTTCCCAGACAAAATCCCATTCGTACCCTTGCTCGCAGGGAATGCATCTGTCTGCCCCCCCGTAAAGAGAAACTGCGCAAGGAACCCAGTCAGTATCTCTTCCGAATAATCCTTCATAAAACACCCTCCTGGCAGTCATGGCAGTATTATGGTGGTGCCTTGCTGCTTTCGCCCCTACTGTCACAGCACTTTCATAACCAAGCGTTATGAAAGAACTTAAATCAAAATCCATTGTTTTAGGATAGCCGACAATATTAAGCTTTGCATCTTTAAACAATTTAGCAGCTTCTCCAAGATGATTGTTTCCACCCATCATAACGATGGCATAAATATTATTATTCTTTATAGTATCGATGATGTTTAATGTGTCTGCAATTTTTCTGTCAGCCCCAATTAACGAGCCGCCTCTGTCTTCTTCTAAATCTTCATGATATATCCTTTCAAATTCTCCGTTTGTTAAGCCTTTAAGCCCTCCCCATGCTCCGAGAAGTTCAAATCTGCCAAATACTCTTTCGTTAAGAACTTCATGCATTTCTTTCATAGCTGCATGAAATGAAGAAATCGCCCCCCCTGCTGTAACCAAAACTATTTTTTCAGGCATCTTAATTTTATTTTTTTAAAAATTTAATATTTTCAAGCCCTCTCTCCCAAAAAAACTATCTAAACATCATCTGCATGTCCAGCACCTTCTATTTTTGATACAGCCATGCTGTATAAAGCGAATCTTGCTGCTTCAAAATAACATTCATTGGGACTAATGCCCTGTTTTAATTAAGAGTTTTTCTTTTATAAGATTTATCACTACAGAAAATATACATTATATACAATATATTTCTGAATTAGGATTAGTGTTCAAATTTTTTTTCTTTTCATCAATAAAGTATTTAGTACCACGCTTACTGACGATAATGCCATTGCTCCTCCTGCAATAATCGGGGACAGAAGCCAGCCGGTAAAAGGGTACAGCACCCCTGCTGCAATAGGAATGCCGAGAGAATTGTAAAACAATGCCCAGAACATGTTCTGCTTTACCTTGCCAATAGTTATCTTGCTTAATTTTATTGCTTTTACAACATCAGTTGTTTTATTGTTCATCAAGACAATATTCCCAGTTTCCATTGCAACATCTGTCCCGCTTCCAATAGCAATTCCAATGTCTGCCTGCGCAAGTGCAGGAGCATCATTAATCCCGTCTCCTACCATCGCAACTTTTCCTTTTTTCTGAAACCTTTTTACTTCATTTGCCTTGTCCTGGGGAAGAACTTCTGAGATAATATGGTTAATTCCAAGTTGCCTGCCAATTGCATTTGCAGTTCTTTTATTGTCTCCTGTAATCATATAAACAAAAATTTTTTCTTTTTGCAGGTCTTTAACTGCCTTAATAGAGTCTTCCCTGATTGTGTCTGCTATTGCTATAATGCCATAAACATTTTTCTTGTCTAATACCAAGATTGTCGTTTTTCCATCTTCTTCAAGCCCGGCTATCTTGTTGTCTAAATTTCTGTCAATCTTTTTTATTCTTCTGGCATATTCTGGCTTGCTGACAATAATTTTCTTTCCTTTTAATGTGGCTTCAACTCCGTGCCCTGGAATTGCCTTAAAACTCTTCACATTTTCAAGTTTTATTTTTTTCTCTTCTGCTTTATTTACGATTGCCTGTGCAAGAGGATGCTCGCTGAATTGCTCGACACTCGCAGCAATCTTTAGCAGCTCATTTTCGCTTGTTCCTATTGGGACAATATCTGTGACTTCTGGCTTTCCCCGGGTTAATGTCCCTGTTTTGTCAAATACAACAGCATAAAGCTTATGTGCAGTCTCTAATGCATCTCCTCCTTTGATTAAAATTCCTTTTTCAGCCCCCTTGCCTGTTCCAACCATAATTGCAGTAGGGGTTGCTAAGCCAAGAGCACATGGGCATGCAATAACAAGAACAGAAACAGCTATAATCATAGAAAATGCAAAAGTCTGTCCAACAGCAAAATACCATATTAAAAACGAAATAATGGCTATTAAAATAACAACTGGAACAAAATAAGCTGAAATTTTATCAGCGAACCTTTGGATAGGGGCTTTTTCCCCCTGAGCATCTTCAATCAGTTTTATAATTTGGGATAAGGTTGTATTTGCCCCGACTTTGGTTGCCTTGAATTTAAAGCTTCCATGCTTGTTGATTGTTGCCCCTATAACAGTGTCATTTTTCTTTTTTTCAGCAGGCATGCTCTCTCCTGTTATCATGCTTTCATCAACTGCGCTCTGCCCCTCAACTATAATTCCATCCACAGGGATTTTTTCTCCTGGCTTTACAACTATGATATCATCAACAACTACCTCATCGACAGAAATCTTCTCCTCTTTCCCTTTTCTTATTACAGTTGCAATTTTAGGGGAAAGGTGCATTAATTTCTTGATTGCCTCGCTTGTTTTTCCCTTTGCAATTGCCTCAAGATACCTTCCAAGCATTACAAAAGTGATTAAAACAGCTGCAGCTTCAAAGTACTGCTCTCCCATAGGGTCAAAAAATACAACATATAAACTATAAAAATAAGCAGCAGAGGTTCCAATTGCAATCAAAGTGTCCATGTTTGCAGACTTATTTTTCAATGAGCCAAATGCGCTTTTGTAGATTCCATAACCTGCAATAAACTGGACAGGTGTAGCAAGTGCAAACAGAATATATCCGCTGTATGGGATTTCAATTCCTGCCCACATGAAAACCATCCCTATTAAAAATGCAGGAACAGCAAATAGCAGGCTGAAAAGAAACAGGTTTCTTGCGTGTTTTAAGCTTGCCCCTCTTTTTTTGCTTTCATAATCTTTGTCTTCATTGTCGCCTATGGCTCTTGCCTTATAGCCAAGGCTCTCTATAGCTTTTATTATTTTTCCATCAGAATTTTTTGTTTCATCAAATTCAGCAGTTGCTTTTTCAGTTGTTAAGTTGACATTGGCATAAGTTACTCCTGGTTCTTTCTCAAGGCGTTTTGTAATCAAAGTTGCACAGCTGGCGCAGTGCATTCCCTCTATGTCCAAACTAACCTTTTTCATTTTTTCTGCAGCTGCTTGATAAGCCAAAAAGTAAAAAGCCCAAGGGCAGCTATTGAGAGTACCCCAAATGCCCATCCAAAAACTGTGCCGCCATAGCCGTATGTTCCAGTCATCATCCCTCCAAATCCGCCGCAATAGTTATTTGATTGCTGTGCAGAAGCCAGGCTAAGCAAACTTATAAAGCTGATTAAAAGCAAAGATATTTTTTTTATCATTTTGTCCTCCTTTCAATTTATAATTTTAGCAGGATAATCCTTAAATATCTCCATGCCGAGTATTTTTTCTTTGGATATTTTATCTGGGCTGTAATAAATATCAAACATATTTGGAGCCCTGAATGTTATGCTTTTGATTCCTTCATTTTGCGAAAGTCCATATTTTATTAATCCTGCATGCCCCGAGCATGGAATATTTACCAGAAGGGTTAACTTTTCATTTGCTTCTCCGTTGTTGGCGTTGTCATTATTATTTATTATATTTCT
>MFWN01000070.1:9082-9207 GCA_001786395.1 Candidatus Pacearchaeota archaeon RBG_13_36_9 | reverse complement strand
GAGGTATAATTTTAATCGCAGCAATTGCAAGCCTGGCTGTTTTTAGTTACAGCTGCGGTACAAGCAATGCTGTTAAAGGTGGAGTTATAGGCGGAGTTGGCGGCGCTGTGGTTGGAGGAATTGTC
>MFWN01000070.1:8748-9014 GCA_001786395.1 Candidatus Pacearchaeota archaeon RBG_13_36_9 | reverse complement strand
TTTGATTGGAAATTATATGGATGAGCAGGCAGAGGAAATGGAAAACGATATCGCAGGCGCGAAAATTGAAAGAGTCGGCGAAGGTATAAAAATTACTTTCGATTCAGGTATTTTATTTGAAACTAATTCTTCAACACTGCAATCTCAGGCGAAAACAAATATCGCTAATCTCGCTGTCATTCTTAATAAATATCCCGATACAAATATTCTGGTAACAGGGCATACTGATTTTGATGGTACTGATGAATACAATCAATCCTTATCCG
>MFWN01000070.1:8335-8487 GCA_001786395.1 Candidatus Pacearchaeota archaeon RBG_13_36_9 | reverse complement strand
CCCTTATATCCCCGTTTCTGTTAATGTCGTTCAGAAGTATTGCTCCGTGTTTTGTACTTACGAGAAAATCGGAGCTGGCACCTTCCAGGCTCGCATAGATCATAGAAGAGTAAACATCTCTCCAATCTTCGGAATTGGAGATAACGTGGTTG
>MFWN01000070.1:3929-8299 GCA_001786395.1 Candidatus Pacearchaeota archaeon RBG_13_36_9 | reverse complement strand
ACAGCCAGTATAAATAAGCCCCCTTTTATATGCCCCTTCATTAGAGTATTTTCTTTAAAGAGTATATAAATTTTTTGCTGTTCTATTCGTATTTTTGATTCGCTATATTTATAAACACTTTTCCCTTTTCCCTTTCATGTTTAATATTCTTTTTAACCCGAAAAAAGCAGAGAGACATCCAGTTGAGATGGGGCTGCTGGGATTTCTTTATGCTTCTCTATCGATTCTTTTAAGTGTCTGGATTTTTCCGGATTATTCTTCTTTAGTTATGGTTTTTCTTACTGTCTTACCCTGCGTTTATATAGTGCAGGGAATTCTCAGACTTGAAGAGAGCAAGGAGAAGGATTACCTGAGCGAGGAGTGGCTTCTAAGGGAGCACTCCAGGGTTCTGATATTCCTGCTGTTTTTGTTTGTAGGCTTTGTTTTTGCCTTTGCTTTTTGGACTCTTGTGCTCCCAGCTGAAACAGTTTCTATTCTGTTCAACATGCAGGGGGATGTTGTAGAGGGAATAAGGGAGATGGTTGCCACCGGGGATGCCACTTCTGGAGAAGCTTTTTATCTCATTTTGTTCAATAATTTCAAGGTTTTGTTCATCTCCCTGGTGTTTGCTTTTTTTTATGGTGCAGGGGCTATTTTTATTCTTGTCTGGAACGCCAGCGTGATGGGGTTTGTCATAGGAGACTTGGCAAGACAGACTCTTGGTTTTGTCGCCCTCCCTATTGCATTTACCAAGTACTTCCTGCATGGGATACCGGAGATGATGGCCTATCTTACTGTCTCTCTGGCAGGAGGGGTAATTTATATTGCGGTATGGAAAGGGCATTTTTTAAGGCAGGGAAGGCTGAAAAGACTTATTCTTGACTCGGTAATTTTGATTGTGCTCTCAGCAATTTTTTTATTTGCTGCAGCAGCAATAGAGGTATATATTTCTCCTTTAATTTGAACATATTTTTTTGTTTAGCTGGCAGCGCGATAAGTTTAAATACTTTAAAAAGTACTTTAAAAGAATATAAAAAGTATGTGAATTAAATGGTCGAAGAGATAGTTTTTAAAGACTCCTGTATCCAAAAGGGATACAGGGTAAAAATTCCGAAGGCAATAGTTGATACTTTAAGGCTCAGGGAAGGACAAAAGATAGAGCTCAGATTCAATCCAGATAAAGAAGAATTGGTGATAAAAGAGGAGAAAAGGGGGAAATGAAGAAACTGCTGTTTTTTTTGACTTTTGCAGTATTACTATTGGATTTAGCTTCAGCTTCTCATTATATAGTTGGCATTGTGAACAATGCGGAAGATGGAGAAAATGCAAATGGGAAAAGGGTAGTTCTATGGAATCCTTCCAATGGCATAAACGATAATCTTACAGACATAATAGGGCCCACTGGAAATTCCGGGGCAGACAACGTTTATATGATTGACTGCGAACTGCTTTCTGCCCCGTGCGATATTGGGGAGGAGATAAGGGTCAGGGTTTTAAATGGGGGGGATAATTATATCAGTTATTGGGTTAATCTCAGCGTTACCGGGGCAGGTTACGATGTTGCTCCTAATATAACCCTTAACAGCATACCCAATGCCACTTTAGTTTTTCCTGTAAATTATGGTAATTTTTCAGATGAAGTAACTTTTAATTGTTCTGCAAGTGACCCTGATGGATTATCAAATATTACATTATATGGAAACTGGAGCGGGGGCTGGCATGCCAATGAGACCAAGGAGGCAACTGGAAATAACAACCAGACTTTTTTTACTAAGAATCTTTCAGAGGGGAAGTATTTCTGGAACTGCCTTGCAACAGATAATCTTTCTGTCTCTAATTTTTCTTCGGCTAACTTTTCAGTCACTATAGACAGAACTGCTCCAGAAGTCAGTGCAGTTGAAATAAACGAGAGCTATGTTTGTGGCAATTCGTATGTAAGAGTTAACTGCAGTGCAGAAGATTTGCTTACAGACATAGACCATGCAGTTATTGAAGCAAAGGCCCCCTCTTTTTCAAAGAATCATTCCACCCAGCTACTGGCAGGAAACACCTATTACGCAGATATCCTTGTTAATGAGAGCGGGTACTGGAGTTTTAACTGCATTGCTAATGATTCTGCAGGCAACAGAGCCAATCTTACTTCCTCTGCAATAAGGCAGTATTCTTCCTCCCCGGATTTAAGAGTAGAGTCTTCTGGAATAAACTTCAGCAATTATGGCCCCATAGAGAATGAAGATGTAATCGTAGAGGCGGTTATTTATAATGATGGATGCTCTGATGCCAATAATTTTTTAGTTGGCTTTTATAGTGGAGCAAGTTTAAGCAATCAGATAAATGGCAACAGGACTGTTTCAGTTTCTCAGAGAGCCAATTCAACAGCCAATGTGACCTGGAGCGCAGAGATTGGAATTACAAACTTCTATGTTTTTGCCGATATTAATAATTCAATCATTGAGTCTAATGAGGATAACAACGAGGCAAACAAGACCCTCTTTGTAGGTGCTTGGCAGGAGTTTTACGGAAACATAAGTTCCCAAAAGCTTTTGGCAGATAATCTGACTTTCAATATGACTTTATGGGAGAATGCCTCCAACTTGCAGGGCAATGTTTTTATAAGCGATATAGAATCAAGTGTCGATTGGGGAAACCTTCAAGCAATTGGCAGAAATGCCTCTGGAGCATCTGCGAGCGATGATTTTTCAGATATAGACATCTCATTGGGGATGACTGGATTCAGCGATTCGGTTTATTCCACTTTTACTGAGGCAGGAACTCCTAAGAACACCGGCACTTTCTTGGTGCATCAGAAGCAGATTTATAATGTTCCTGTTATCAATTCAACCAACACCATTAATTTTATTACAGGAATCTTGTGGGATAAGTCAGACGATTCTGATGGGCAGTTCAGTCAGGGCGATAAAGAAGACCTGGTTTTTATCACAAAGCTGAATGAGGGCTCTTCTGGGATGTATGGAAAGTACGATTATGAGATAACTATTCCGGTAAGATTAAGAGAATACAAAGAACCCGATGCTTCTGGAGTTTACATTTATTACGATTTGAATTAGTTATTTTTTTGCAAGTATTTTCTCTGCTAATTTTTGGTCTTCGGTTTTCTCGTCTTTCCCCCCTTTTCTTTTGAGTTTTATCTTCTTTATCACTTTTCTGTATGCAGAAGAAATGACTTTTTTTATTTTTGAGTAAACCCTCTTCATTTTTTCCGAGGTATCCTTTAATACAGATATAATCGTTTCTTTTATTTTTGTGAATGCTTTCTCTTCTGCTTTTTTAGTTGAGGAAACTGCCCTTTTAACAGCCATCTTGGCTTTTAGAGAGAAAATCAGCAGAAATCTAGGGGTTATCTTTTGAAAGAAATTTTTTCTTTTTAGCTTGAACTTGAATTTAAGGAGCTCATACCCTAGTTTTAACTTTTCTATCCTGGTGATCCCCAGATTTATACTTTCTACCTTGAATACTTCTGTTTTTTCTTTTTTATTCTTGGGCCTTTTCTTTCTCTCTTTTAGAATTTCGCTTTTCTGAATTTGCAAATATCTCTCATACCTTTTTTCATACTCATTCCTTATTAGCCTTGTTTTTTCCTTGTATGCTTTTTCTGGATTAATTTTCTTTTCTGTCCCTTTAAGGCCATTTAAGAATTCCTTGTCTGCATTCTCAATCTCTTTTTCATAAAATGACTCGATTTCTTCTGCGTCTTCCATTTTTACTTGCAATAACAGTTGCATATATTGCATGAATTTTCTTTTTCTACGAATTCGGAACTATCAAATTTCTCGCTTCTTATCTCGCACTCATTTCTGCAGGCTATCCTGCACTCCCCTTCGTCTTTTATTTGGTGGAGCAGCCTGTTAAGGATTATGGAGCACCTGTCCTGGACTGGATACATCTTCGGTTTTTTTGTAAGCAAGTCTAACGCGCCGGGGTAGTGCTCTATAAAGAATAACAGGGCTATAAGCGCGATTAGGAGGACAATTGCTACCAAGATTTTTTTTATCAAGCTGCTTCGCCTTTTGCTCTTTCTCATGTCGAAAACGGCTTTTTTATGCTCGAGTCCGTTTTCGAGCATCCCAAAGTCGCAACTCTCAGCGACTTTCTGATTTCCTTTTTTTCTTGGCGGATTTGCAAAGTCCCACGAATTCTGCCAGCACTTTCTTCAGCTCCTGCTCTTCTCCTCTTATTTCCTCTTCTTTTTCTATTAACTGGAAGTAGGTTCCCTGCCACTCTTTCTCGAGTTTTTGCAGTTTTTCTGTTTTTTCGTTTATTTTTTCCTTAAAGTTTTTCCCTATTATCTTTATAACCGAACCTTCTTTCTGCTTTTCCCAATAGCTCTTCATCCCTTCAACTGCATCCTGGGGCAGGAACTTGCTGCTGTA
>MFWN01000070.1:0-3909 GCA_001786395.1 Candidatus Pacearchaeota archaeon RBG_13_36_9 | reverse complement strand
GGCTGGTAAGCTCGTTGTTAAGGTCCCCTTGCAGTTTATTGAAGAAACTGTTTTCTGTTTCCCCTATTTTTTCTGCTGGTGTTTCTTGCTTTATTGTTTCAGCTTCTTTTTCCTTCAGGTAACTGTTCACTATCTCCTTGTCTTTTTCAATGCCTGTTTTTTCAAGCCTGTCTGTTGCTAAGTCAGGCAGCTCTTCTGGAACTTCTCTCCTTTTAAATAACTTTAAACCCATTTTTACTCCTTTTTTATGTCATATGCACTTTTAAATTTTTGTGTTTGATTTTTGAGTGTTATTTACTGAGGATTACCCTTGCTTTTTTGCGGGTGTACTCTTTCGGCAGTATTATATGGCTTGCGTTTCCGAAAGGCTTAACTTCTTTTTCCAATATCTCTTCGGGAATGCCGAGAGATTTCATTGATTTCTTAATTGCGATTATACTTTTAACCAGCTCGTTTACCTGGTCTTTTTCTTTTCTGCTCAGTTCTTGAATCATATATACAATAGTATATACTCCTTTTTAAATATTTCTATAGTTGTATATACTGATGTATATATAACCTTTATTGTATTGTATATACATTAGTATATACTACTTTATAATTTACCTTCTATCAAAAAGTTCCTTTAGTTTTTTTAGGGAATTTTAGGATGGTCAAAAATGCCCACCAATGCATTCGATTTTCTCTCCGGCATTTTTGACACGAAAAGGTTTATTAATTCTTTTTCCGAGTTATAGACATGAAAAAAACGATGTGCTAGTATATTCTATCGTTTTTAGCATCTCAAAAATTAAAAATAAATAAACCATTTTTGACATGAAAAGAGGGATAAGCAAGAGAGGAGTTTTAAGCGTAGCAAGAAAGGAGATAGTGAATGCCCGGAAGGAGGGGGTTCTAGAGGCAGTGTTGCTGTCTTTTGCTATTTTGACTGTTTCCTTGCTTTTGATACTCCTTTCTGCCAGGCTGCTGATTACAGGATATGCGGGGTACATAGCATCGAAGGCAGGAGATATCACTTATCTTAATATTTATAGATACTTTAATACCAGCTATTGGGCAGGGATTTATGGGCTTGCTTTAAGAGTGTCTGATTTCACCGAGCAGTTCGATTTAGAAGTAGCTCCTGCTCGAATATATAGGCAGGACCTTTTTTTCGATTGCATACAGGCCGATGCCGAAGGCGGGACAGAGGTTTATGCCTCTACTTCCCCTGTAATCGTGTGGGCAGGCATGCAGCCAGCCACAACAGAGATGGTTGATGACTTTACAGGATGCTCTGAATCTGCTCAGTGCGCAGATAATACTTTTACTATGAATGGCAGCATCATGCTTGGGCCAACAAACATTTCAAGTATACCTTTCACTTATACTTACAGATACGATGGGAATAACAGTATTTTTGGAATAGGAGCATTGAATGACTCTGAGAACCTTGTTTTTGTTACAAATATAGAAGGCGTTCAGAGGTCTTATAATTATGAAAAAATAGTAAATTTTCAGATGCTGCTGCCTGTTCCTGGGAATTCTAGCGCCACCTATTATTTTTTTACGGACCCAAATGACGATTGTCCGGAAGGGGGGGGTTTAGGGGAGAATATCAATGCCACTATGTATGGATATGTAAAAGACTCTTTAGGGAATCTTTTAGAAAATGCAACTGTAAATGTTGCAGGGTATGAGGATTTGACTGATTCTAATGGCTTTTATAGCGTCAGCTTTTTAGTCATTCCAGGAACTTACAATATAATAAGCGTAAAGCAGGGTTATGACCCGTATTTTGGAAACGTTTCTGTTAATTTTTCATCCTATATTGTGGAAAAGAACATTACCCTTTACAGAGCAACACCTGCTTATAACGAGACATTTGTTCCTTATGTTTATGGATATGTTTTTGATGAAAATGGGAATCCAATGTCTGAAGTTAATGTATCCATGGGGACTGAAACTTATACTACTAACACCACAGGATTTTATGAGCTCAGGCCAACGCTTGTTCCGGGATTTCACCCCCTCATTGCAATTAAAGAGGGGTATAACAATTACTACTATTATCTTGAGATTAATGCGAGCAGCACTATCAACCATAATGTAACTTTAACAGTTGCGGTAGACGAAGTGCCCTATCTTTATGTAACTGGCCCGTATACAATAAGCAACCCTTTTGCTACTGGCCCTTATACACAGCCGCCTACTCCGGTGATTATTGCCCAAAAGAGAGGAGAGGACTACTGGATAAGCGCAAAAGAGATAAAAAAAGAGGTTAGGCAGAACACCTTTATAGAGGAGGCTGTTGGAATATACAATTTTAAATCCACGCCAATAAGTCTTGTTTATTCCTTGTCTTCAGATTTGGAGGGCTTTGTTAGAATTGACAAGACTTCAGAGTCAGTTCAGGGAGACAGCCTCTCAACCCTTACTGTCACAATTTACGGCATCAAGCCTATTGGCAGTTATAATGGCACGCTGACCATAAGCGGCGACATCGAGAAAGAAATACCAGTTTATATAAAAATTGTCGAAAAAAGATTCCCTGTGGAAACCCTCCTTATGGAAATTAATTTATTCAACAGGGTAGTTAGGCCAGGAGACCAGGTGAAATATAAGCTAAACCTGCAGAATCTTCTTAGGGACCAGGGATATAAAGTTTTCCTGAGGGCATATGCCAGCGACGCTAATGGAAGCAAGATTTATGGGGAGACGCAGGAAGAGGTGGAAATTGCCAATTCTTTGACTTTATTAAGAGAAATCAAAATGCCTGATGATGCCCCAGAGGGAGAATACCTTCTGAATATTGAAGCAACCTATCTGAATTTTATTTCCACTGCCACAACCCCCCTCGTTGTTTCCAAGCCCCTTTATCTTTATTCTCTTTTTGGGATACCCTTCTGGATAATCCTGCTGGCACTTTCTCTGCTGAGCTTTGCCCTTCTAAATCTTTTTTTATACAGGAGATACAAGGAAAAGAAAAAAAGATACAAAATTTTCCTGGATTATTCCGCTTTGCCCAAGTCAGGGGACCGGGTTGTCAGATTGGGGAAGATAGCGGAGACTAATGTGGATGCTTATTACGAGATTGATAAATTGACAACGCACTGCATCGTTGCAGGCGCTACCGGCATGGGAAAAAGCATATCTGCGCAGGTGCTGATTGAAGAATGCCTTATGCAAAATATCGCGGTAGTGGTTTTTGACCCAACAGCCCAGTGGAGCGGCATGCTTAGGAAAGGTGATGACAAGAGAATGATGGCTTATTATCCTAAATTTGGGTTAAAGGAAACTGATGTCAGGGCATTTAAAGGAAGCGTAAGACAGGTGAAAAATGCAAGAGAGGTAATCGATGTTAAGAAATATATTATTCCCGGGCACATACAGGTTTTTACCCTGAATAAATTAGACCCTAAGGATATTGATATGTTTGTCGCCAGCGTAATAAGGCAGATTTTCCGTTCAGACCCTCAGGAGTCCCCTAACCTCAAGCTCGTGCTTGTTTTTGATGAAGTGCACAGGCTGCTGAGTAAATTCGGGGGGAGCGGGGAGGGATTCTTGCAGGTGGAAAGAGCTTGCAGGGAGTTTAGAAAATGGGGGCTGGGAGTTGTGCTTATATCCCAAGTACTGAGTGATTTTGTAGGAGAGATTAAGGCTAACATCAATACTGAGGTGCAGACCAGGACATTGGAAGAGTCAGATTTAGACAGGATAAAGACCAAGTATGGAGAAGAATTTCTTAAGAGCCTGGTTAGGGCAGAGGTTGGAGTAGCAATGTTCCAGAATGCAGAATACAACAGGGGAAAACCTTACTTTATCAACTTTAGGCCAATACTTCACAGCACCAGAAGGTTGTCAGATGAAGAGCTGGACAAGTACAACAAGTACAACGAGACAGTGGATGATTTGGAGTACGAGATAGAG
>MFWN01000069.1:9173-9564 GCA_001786395.1 Candidatus Pacearchaeota archaeon RBG_13_36_9 | reverse complement strand
ACCTATTTATTATATTTATACATGCAAAAAGAGGAGATAACTATAGAAAGCAGTCCTGCCAAAAAATCTCATCCTAATTTAATTTTTACTTTAATAATCATTTTCTTATTGATTGCTATTATTATCGCGCTCGTCTTTATAGGCTATAAGTATTTTAGCCAAGAAATTAAGCCAACTCAAGATTTTCCAAATAAGACAAAGGTTAATGATACAACTCCTGTTAACGGCTCAAAAATTAATGACACTTTAAGACCAATAACCCTGTGCGGAGATGGAAAATGCAACGGGATAGAAAACCATACCAACTGCCCTAAAGACTGCAAAACCCCGGGATCCGGGGGCGATGGGGGAGATATATGCACTCCAAATTGTGCAGGAAAACAATGTGGGG
>MFWN01000069.1:8852-9159 GCA_001786395.1 Candidatus Pacearchaeota archaeon RBG_13_36_9 | reverse complement strand
GGAAACTGTGCCCCGGGCTGCAATTCAGGATATGAATGTGACTCAACAGGAAACTGCGTTATATCAATCAACTGTACGCTGGATCCTGATTGTTCTACTCTGACCGGAGTCTGCGGAGCAGGAAAATGCAATATTACTTCCCACTCTTGCTATACAATATTCAGTGCTTCAACAACACTCTGCAGAAACAATGTTTCAGAATGCGATGCAGCTGAGATGTGTCTGGGCAATAGTGCCAGCTGCCCAAGCGATGTCAATAAGACCAAAGGTGCTGTTTGTTCTACAGGAGCATGCAGCAATGGAAAAT
>MFWN01000069.1:0-8770 GCA_001786395.1 Candidatus Pacearchaeota archaeon RBG_13_36_9 | reverse complement strand
AAATAGATGCTCTTACAGTGTTATAACAAAAGAAGAAAATAAAACAAACAACAACTGCGGAGACATTAAAGACAATGACTGCGATGGAAAAACAGATATGGCTGATTCAGGCTGTGCTGAAAAGTGCGGGGATGGGACTTGCGAGCCAAATGAAAACTGCCCTGCTGATTCTATTTCCTGCACAGATACTATGTGCTACGAGCCAATATGCGTAAATGGATGCTGGCAGCAAGCTGTACCTCTAGGAGCAAATGACGAATCCTGCGTCCCCCCAAGATTTTGTGACGGTTCTGGAAAATGCGTCCAGTGCACTAACAGCGCTGGCTGCTCTGCAAACCAAGAATGTATTGATGGCGTGTGCTTTGATAAAAAGGCATGTTTGACCAATAGCGAATGCTCAGCTCTAACAAATACCTGCTCAATAGGAAGATGCAACTCATCAAATAACTGCGAAATAGCCTTTAATTCAACTTCTGATATTTGCAGGCAAAGCACAGGCTTTTGTGATTTAGCTGAAACCTGCTCAGGAAACTCTGGACAGTGCCCTGCAGATTTGTTCAAGCCTGAAGGCACTTCATGTGATGATAGCTTATGGTGTACTACAGGAGACATTTGTATATCTGGAAAATGCAAGGGAAGCGGCAGAGACTGCTTAGATTCTATAAAATGCACTGTAAACACCTGCAATGAAAACACAGACCAGTGCACAAGCACCCCTGACAATAATTTATGCCAAAAATGGGAATATTGTGACCCTGTCAATGACTGCAAAGAGAAGGCATGCACCTCTCTTTCTGATTGCGAGACTTACTGGGGAACTTACTGCAACTGTGATAAATGCAATAATTACTGTGGGGGCTATTATGATCCTTCTTCCACTGGAGATGATTGCGTATCAAAGGATATATTATGCAGTGTCCGCATCTTGTCTTGCGCAGATTATGACCAATGCGAATGTGCCAAAGATCCGTGCAGTCTGGTTTGCAGCTGGAATGGAATAACGTGCGGAGAAGCAAATGTGGCAGATATAGAAGTGTCTGTTGCAACCTTAAAATATAACTACAATATTGGAGAAGACATACAAATAACTGACCCTCCTGAATATTCAGCCTCTTTAGGTTATACCTCTTACCCAGAAACAAACATGTACGGAAACTATGTCCCAGGAGAAGTTATTGTCAAATTCAAGGATAATAGGAATGCTTCAGAAGTCTATTCCTCAAACTACTCTATTATTATGCCTGAAATGGATTTCAAAGCCACGAATCTGATGCTGGAATATAATCTGTACAATTCCAATGATTTTTTTGGTGACCTGCACCAGCAGCTTATGTTCCAGGATACGAGCCTGAAACAGTACATGCAGGAAATACAATTCCAATTCTCTTACGTGGAACCAATTACTCCAGAAGAAGCTGTCGGCCTTCTTCAAATCTATACTTTCGAGACACAAAGAGATGTTATCGGGCTAGTTGAAGAACTGAACAAAAACCCTGAGATAGAGTATGCTCAGCCAAATTACATTTATACAATAAGCACTCCGAACCCAAATGACTTATACGCCGATGCAAATCAAGATGGTGTATGGTCTACCGGAGCATGGGGCCAGGCTTACGATGACTTATGGGGAATAACTAAAACACAAACTAATCAGGCATGGGGCCTTTCAGAAGGTCAGAGTATAATAGTTGCAGTTGTAGATACTGGCATTGATTATACTCACGAAGACCTAAAAGATAATATGTGGAAAAACCAGGATGAGATAGCCGGAAACGGTATAGATGATGACAAAAATGGTTTTATTGACGATATCTATGGCTGGGATTTTTCAAATAACGACAACGATCCAAAAGATGACCACGGCCACGGCTCTCACTGCTCTGGGACTATTGCTGCAGTTGGGAACAACGCAAAGGGGATAATTGGAATGGCTCCAAAAGCAAGACTAATAGCAGTAAAAGGCCTGAACTCTGGTGGAAGCGGAACAACCGAACAACTTGGGAAAGGGATAAGGTATGCTGTTGATAATGGAGCAAGAGTCATAAGCAACAGCTGGGGGCCTGGGGGAAGTGGTAATGGAGGCTCAGACCCTGCAGCAGAAGAAGCTTCTTTTTATGCCTACAGCAAAGGAGCTATTGTTGTTTTTGCAGCAGGAAACGACAACAAAGATGTAAAAGATTATTCTCCTGCAAACAAAAATTACACAATTGCAGTTGCGGCATCATCTGAAAAAGACGAAAAATGCAGCTTTTCAAATTATGGAGATGCAATTGACGTGGCTGCTCCGGGGTGCACAGACATACTTTCAGTACAGGCCGCTGGCACCTCCATGGGCAAAAAAGTCGGCACTGGATACACAACTGCGCAAGGAACATCAATGGCAACCCCCCATGTTGCAGGACTTGCTGCGCTCATTTTGTCTGTAAATCCTGATTTTACCTTTGAGCAGGTAAGAGATTTTATACGTAATTTTGCAGATGATTTGGGAAACCCCGGAAAAGACCCTTATTTTGGATACGGAAGGATAAATGGGCTTTGGTCAGTAAAAGCAGCTGTTGGAGATATAAAGATAGAAATAACATCCCCTGCTGAGAACAGTTATATAAAAGGGACAGTAAATATAATAGGCTCTGCTTCTGCCAAGACTGACTTTGATAAATATGAGGTATATTACACTCCTCAAAGCATTCCAAGTCCCCCTGTTCTAATCAAATCTTCCACGTCACCTGTAGATAATGGGATTCTTAGCACATGGGACACAACAACAGCTCCAGAAGGAGAAACTCTCTTGACTGTACAAGTATTTACTAAAGACGGCAAGAGCATAAGGAAATACGTTGGAGTCAAGATTGACAATATAAATCAGCCGCCAACATTCGCAAAAATGCCTAGCAAAAGAATCGTCGAAATAGGCAAGTCGATTGAAATGAAAATAGAGGCGACTGACCCAGACGACCCATCCTCTCCATGGGGGAAGCTGACCTACTCCGCCAAGAATCTCCCTCCGGGAGCATCTTTCAGCACCATAACAAACACTTTCTCGTGGAGCCCATCAATAGCCAATAAAGGCAGCTACCTAACAACATTTACAGCAGCTGACAACCAGTTTAGTGCTTCTCATAATATAACCTTCCTAACATTATACATAGAGAAAACTAAAATTACCAACGATGCAATTAACCAGGACAATCCATCGATATATAAGGATAAAATAGTCTGGAAAGAGAACGGAATAATCTTGTATGATATTTCTACTGGCCAAAAAACAACTATCCCCTCTGCCACTAATGCAAACTATCCAGAAGTCTATGGAGATAATATTGTATGGGCAGAAACATCCAGTCTCTACAAGTATGATGCAGCTACCAAACAAAAAGTCTTGCTGGACTCTGCAGGAATGCAGGATATGGAAGAAGTTGACATCTATAAGGATAAAGTCATCTACAAAACCGGGTTTCCAGAGGAAATAAAATATTACGACCTGACAAAACAGCAAAAAGGCACTATTGTAGATGATATCTTCTCAGAAAACCCTTCAGTATACGAAGACCTGGGATTATACGGGATTACGCTAGGAATCCCTTCTGGTATTTTTGGATATAATCTTACCACCAAAAGAAGCGAAGGAGTGTTAATTGAAGACATATTCGGAGTCATGACTCCTTCTGATGCCTCTGCATATAACAACCTAATTGTTTATGTAGCAGAAGGTGACTTTAATTCAAAAAGCCTGAAGCTATCCAATCTGGCAAATGGCTCTGATATCACTATAAATGCAGACACTAGCGGAGCCACAGACCCTAAAATATACGATAAAGTTATTACATGGGAATACCGGGGTTCAGATTTTTTCAATCCAAACAGCGATATCCAGATGTATGATGTAGATGTAGGACAGAAAACAAAGATTACTGATTCAGGAAAAGGCAAAAATCAGGATATTTATGAAAGTACAATTGTTTATGTTGACAAAAAAAGCGGAGACTCAAGCGAAGAAATTTATCTTGCTAGGCTCTACTACTCTCCTGTTATAGATTACGTGGCCCCTTCAATGGTTCCAGTTGGCCAAGCCTTCTCAATATACGGAGACCATTTCGGAGGTGAAAAAAGCACTTCAAAAGTTATTTTTGAGAATGGTGTAGAAGCACAAACACAAAGCTGGTCAGATGATAAAATAATCTGCGTAGTTCCAAATGGAGCACCCCAATCAGGATTATTCCAGGTGGTTACCTCTGCAGGAAAAAGCAACTGGGGAAAAATCATAATAGGAACACGAGAGTCAAAAATAACAAACAAGGAATCGTTTGCAGTCACTGGAAACTTAAAGATGATTTTACAAAGAAAATCAGGAGGCTCTTGGGTCGATGAAAGAATCGTTGTAAACAAGCAGGTGACAATACCTGCCAATAATTATATGAAACTAGATACTGAATGGAATCCTCCTTTAATAGGCGCTTCTCAAAATGGTTTATACAGAGTATATGCTGTTCTGGAATATAACAGTAGAAAATACGAAGGGTCCTGGGAAATAGAAGCCGGCGCGCTTCCTTCCCTCAATGTTGGATTTTGGGAGTCTTTAGTAAGGCTCATTAAAACTTTCTTTGGTTTCTAAAATCCACTAATCTCAACTGAAATTCCGAGCTTTTTTGCTTTTTTAAAAAAATCTTCCCTTCCCTTGTCCTCATAAAAAAACATGTTTTCTCTTAGAAATAAAATGCTTCTGGGATGAAATCTTTCTAAAAAATCTCCGAAAGCAGAATAAACCCTGCCGGTATATTCTGAAGTATAAAGATTATGCAAGCCAGTTTCTTCAATTCCTACTGCTATATTCCCGGCTTCTTTTTTATCTGAAGATACTTTTTCAACAAAACCAAACAAATTTCCATATCCCATTTCTGCAGAAATTCCATTGGCTCTTCTCATCTGTATTTCAAGCATCTCTCTCGCTTTGCCCAGTTCAGATTCAGCTGGATATTTAAAGATTTTATTGCTTTCTAAAACATCCCCAAATTTTATCTTCCTAGGAGTTATAGAAATATATCCTGTATTGAGCTTTTCCAAAGTTCTTACTGCACCATAAATATGAAACGCAGCCCCTGAAAGCAGAATCAAAGTCTTATTTCCATGCAAATAAAGATGCCTTTCAACCTCAAACTCAATTTTACCTGCCCCATCAAAATCCTTGTCATAAATCAATCCTCTCTGGGCACTTGCTCTTTCATAAGCTTCTCTAACTTCCCTATCATTAAAATCAAATAAAGGGGAACCAAGATTATGCAGCCCCCTTATTATGAATTCGTCTGTTAAATAATTGTAAGCTCCCGCTTCAAATCCAGGAGTCTCAACTCTGGCTTGGGGAACAGCGCATCCAGCTAAAACCACCCCAGCTAATCCTAAAAATAACCTCCTGCTTACTGCCTTAGTTCCCTCAACCATATCCAATGCACAATCTCAACCTTTAAATAATCTTTCCCCATTTTAAGTCATGGAAACTCTTTTTATTCCTCTGGACTATGACTATTTTGACTGGGAAGGTAAAAACTATCTAAGAATAATCGGAAGAAATGAAAAAGGAAAAAGGCTCTGCATTATTGATAAATTCAATCCCTACCTCTGGGCAATTCTCAAAAAAGAGATAAATGAAAAACAAATAAAAGAAGTAATAAAAGATATTGAAAAAATAAAAATTAAAAGTACCAATAGAATAACCAAAGTCATAAAAACAGAGATCCACGATAAAAATTTCCTGGGAAAGCCAATAAAAGCTGTAAAAATTTTTATCAGCAATTATAAAGATGCCCACGAAGTTGCAGACAATTTGGATTTTCCAGAAATAGAAGCAAGAAGGGGCTACGATGTTCCTTTGCTAACAAAATACATAATAGAGAGCAAGCTAATCCCACTTAGATGGTACAAAATAAAAGGAAGGCTTCTTAATGGAACCCTGGAGTTTGGAGGCATTGACAGGATTGATGTGGATGAATGCTACGAAGCAGAGAAAATAGAAGAAGCAGAAGACATCCAGTTTTCTCCAAAAATTCTTGCTTTTGACATAGAAGCAGGGGAGTTTGGCATAGGAAAAGGGGAAGTGTTAATGATTTCCTTGGTCGGCAAAAACTTCAAAAAAGTCCTCTCCTGGAAAAAATGTGAAAAATCCAAAGAGTATGTGGAATGCTTTAAAGATGAAGCAAGCATGCTCGAAGCTTTTGTAGAATATGTAAGAAAAGAGTCTCCTGATATTCTTGTAGGCTATTTTTCAGACGGCTTTGACATGCCCTATTTAAGGGCGCGGGCTGAAAAAAATAAGGTAAGGCTGGCCCTGGGACTGGATAACAGGCAGCCAGCTTTTGCAAGAGGAAGGATACCAAGTGCAAGCTTGTGCGGCATAATACATTTGGATATTTTCAGATTTATAGAATCTGTTTATAGCCAGTATCTAACCAGTGAAACGTTAGGATTAAACGACGTGGCTTCTGAACTTTTAGGAGAGGGCAAAAAAAACTTTGATGTTTTTGAGCACGTTAAAAACAAGAAGCAGGACTGGCAGGAATTTTTCGAATACAATCTTCAGGACTCTATTTTAACTTATAAGCTTACAGAAAAGCTCTGGCCCGACATGCTGGAGTTCTCAAAAATTATACAAGAACCCTTATTTGAGATAACAAGAAGTTCAATGTCCCAGATCGTTGAATCTTACATTCTTCACAACCTGGAGAAATACAACGAGATAGAAGAGAAAAGGCCACTTCATGATGAAATAGGCAGAAGAAGGCAGAGGGAAAAATACGAAGGGGCTTTTGTCTTCCAGCCAACTGCTGGATTGTACGAAAATCTTGCTATTTTCGATTTCACAAGCATGCATGCTAGCATTATGGTTTCCTACAATCTCTCCAAAACTACGTTATTAGAAAAAAAAGAAGAAGACTGCTATGAGTCTCCTGAATTAGAGTTAGAAGGAAAAAAAGAAAGATTCTGTTTTTCTAAAAACCCGGGTTTTTTCCCAAGCCTTCTTGGAGAAATTGTAAAACTAAGAAAAAAATATAAAAAAGAGCTTAGAGAAAAACCAGATCCGATTAAAAAAGCAAGAAGCAATGCATACAAGCTGCTGGCAAACGCTTATTATGGATATATGGGGTTTTTTGGAGCAAGGTATTATTCAATAGAAGCGGCAGCTTCCACGCTCGCCTTTGTAAGGAAATTTAATAAATGGACAATGGATAAAGTAAGTGAACAAGGATACGGGGTAGTCTTCGGAGATACAGATTCTTGCGGATTTACATTAAATAATAAAACTAAAGAGCAAACGTCAGATTTTCTTGAAAAGCTTAATTCAGAACTTCCAGGAATAATGGAATTAGAATTGGAGGATTTTTATAAAAGAGGAATCTGGGTAAAAAAAAGAACAGGAGATTTTGGAGCCAAGAAAAAATATGCCCTAATTGACGAACAAGGAAAATTAAAAATAAGAGGATTTGAAACAGTAAGAAGAGACTGGTGCGACCTTGCAAGAGCGCTTCAGAATAAAGTCCTGCAGGCAATTTTAGAAGATGGAAACGAAAAAAAAGCCCTGGAAATAATAAAAGAGACAATAAAAAAAATAAAAAACAGGGAAGTTGAGAAAAAAGATATTATGATACGCACTCAATTAAAAAAGCCGCTGGATGAATATAAATCCATAACTCCCCATGTTATAGCTGCAAGAAAAATAAAAGAAAAAGGGCTTCCAATAGACCTAGGCATGCTCCTGGAATATTTCATAGCAGAAACAAAAGGAAAGAAGAAACTGGTGCGGGAGAAAGTAAAGCTGCCGGATGAAAAAGGAGAGTATAACATAAAGTACTACCTTGAGCGGCAGATTCTGCCGGCAGTTGAAAACATAATTGAAGTTTTCGGAATAAACCTAAAAGAGATTATTGACGGAAAAAAGCAGATGAAACTAGGGGAGTTTTAAATATCTGCTTTTTCTGTAATAATTTTTCTTTCCTAATGCTCATTCATTCTCTTAAATAGACTTTTTAAATGCTTATTATATAAAATCAATCAGGGCCAGTATTTATGTATTACCTCTATGAAATCGATTAAGCATATTATCCATTTCTTTACCTATTGTATATCCAACTATTCCCATAGGTATTCCGCACCAAGCCGTTAATCCGGGAGCACTGGTTAAAGCCACCAGCATTCCTGCAACATATTGTCTCCCAAAATCATTTTTAATATATTCTTCTATTTCTGGAGAGAGAATTCCACTTCCCGAAGCTGCAAGATAACCAAAAATTATTGGGGGGGCAATAGATCCAAAAAAAGCCCCATATCTTCTGAAACTATTCATCTCTAAAGTAAGAATGTCTCCAAGACCATTGCAAAAGGCATTTCCTTTTGTCTTTATCTGTTTTATTATTTTTTCAAGTTTCATTTTATTTTTCTCCTAAATTTTGTTTAGTTTATGATAAGGATTAAATGATTTATCACTTCTATAAGCTCTTAATCCAGAATACTCTTCTAATACCAACTCCAAATCTTCTCTTTTAACCTCCGGATTTAATTTATCTAAAGTTATCATTTGCGCCTGAGCCATTGCATAAATCGGCCCTTTAGATGGCCTCATTTCTTTAGGCCGAATAACTAAATCTATATCTGGAAAAATAAGATTTTTCCTAAAAGAAACATAATTTTTAGGCTTCTTTGATAGAGCCTGGTTAATATCCTCTTCTAAAGAATACCCTAATAACACCACTACCTCTTTCTCTTTAGCGTCCTTTGTAGAGTA
>MFWN01000068.1:5513-9935 GCA_001786395.1 Candidatus Pacearchaeota archaeon RBG_13_36_9 | reverse complement strand
TTTTCTAGAAAAAATTGGGATGTTAAGTTTCAGGGCTTACTTAACAGATAAGATAAAATAAAGAAACATACACCGCTCTACTATGACTGCTCTAGGAACCATAACTCCTCTATTAAGATTTCCAAAGCATATTCCAAAAAACCAATCATAAGACTTTGCTTGTCTGTAAAACAGCAAAGTCCCGGAGAAGCGTAATCCCCTTTCGCTAATTCAGTTTGCCTTTTAAAAGCAAGTCCAGCTGCTTCAGATTCTCACTGTAGGTTTTCTTAGTCTCCAGCTTGAATCTTGTATTAATAACCAGGTAGTATAAATAAGAAAATTTAAGATGAGATTCAGTCAAAAAATCAACTGGCGCTACAGATGAATATCCTTCTATGAATTTTGTTCTCTCTTCATTTTTTTTAAACCACCTTAAAAAAGCCTTGGCTATGCCCCTTCCCTTAAACCTATACCTAATTGCCTCGATATCCACCAGGAAGACTTTCCCATTGGAAATCCTAAAATTGCTGGGAATACAGTCACTTATCTCAGCTGCCATCTTAAGGTCTGCTTTTCCCCTGAGCGCTTCATGCAGTTGTTTAATCTCCTCATGTTTCTCGTTGTCAATTATACCCTGCTTCAAAAGAAAGTCCAAATCTGAAAAAAACTTTTTATCTGCATTTAAAGTCTTCAAGTTATCTGTGGGTATTGAATTAACAAGCGCAAATATTTTTCCCACCTCGTAAGCAATTTCAGGCCCATCCTTTAATGTACAGTCCCTTCCCTCAATAAACTCGAACAAAAAATGCTTTCCCTCCCTGTACAAAAGCTTTGGAAAAAATCCATGTTTTTCCATATTGTAGTAGAGGGCAGAATAGTCCTCTGCTCTTTTTTCATCCAGGCAGATTCTCAAAGCATATTTCTTCCCATCATGCCTGACTAAGTGCATCTCCCCGCTTATTCCTCCAACTCCGGAATCTGACCTCAATTTTGCAATTTCTCCCTGTTCTATAACATTTTTCATTTCCCAGATTTTATTTCAGAGATTTATAAAACTTGCATATATATTTGAATATATACTCTATAAAGGCAAATAGGGCTTAATGGCTCTTCTTAAATGCGCATGGACATAATACTCCTGGAAAAGCCTATTGGTTATTCTCAGCCACCGGGGGTCTTTCCTGGCAGCTACCTTCCTTGAATCAGTAACATCAAGGACAATTATTTTTTTGCCTTTCCATTTATACTTTTCCTTAAAATTTTTCACCAAAATTTTTCTGACTATTACAATAACCTCTGCCCAATCAACATCCCCCTGCAAAAGCAAGCGGCATTGCCTGCATTTTTTGCATCTTGAGCAATTAACACCGCCGTGCCTTGTCTCGTATCCTTTTTTTGCAAGATATTTTGCAAGATATCTGCTCCTGTTCCTGCCAAGCGCGCAAATGCATAAAACTCTTTTCATTTTTTCTCAATTGTTCCTTCCCAAGCATAGGGAATAAGTTCTTTTAATCTTACTTTTTTAGTTTCAGAAACAATAATTTCTGTATTCCAGTTTTTCTTACTTAATTGATGAATCATTTCTCTGCACTTTCCACATGGCGGGATTACTTCGTATTTTTTTGTTTTTTCATCATACCAAACCGAAACAATTTTCTTGATATACTTCTCACCATGTGATATCATCAAGCCAACTGCTTGATACTCCCCACAGGAACCAATCCCGCAATAAAAGCCCATGTTAACTCCTTGAAATATGCTGCCTTTTAAAGTCATAAGAGCACTCCCAACTTCGCTTGTATCAATAAGATTAACATATCTAGATTTTACGATTATTTCTTTTGCTTTTTCAATTAATTCTTTATCTTGCTTTGTTAAGTTCATATTTTCCTCTTTTTTCTTATTTTTTGAAGAACTTAGGGATAATAAAGTTTACTGAAGCAATTCCTAAAGCCCATCCTGCAACAACATCACTGGCCCAATGAACCCCTAAATAAATTCTTGAAAAACCAACAGCTAAAAACATGAAAATGCAGAAAAGAACAAATAAGCTATTTATCCATTTATTATTTATATCCTTTTTAAAAGAATACATCAAAAACAAAAAGAAAATTGCAGACATCATCGCATGCTACGAAGGAAAACTGTATCCAGATTCCAGCAAAAGCCCGTTTTCAGGTCTGGCAAGCCCAAGAGATAATTTAAGCAATTCGCTAACCGCCCATCCAGAAGCCATACAAGCACTCAGCAATAATGCCTCTTTCTTTTTATTTAAAAAGAAAAGTAAGCCAAAAAGAACTAAAAACAAAATTATCATAGAATAATAGTTCCCAAGCATTGTAAAAAACATCATAACATCAGTAAAAGAAGGATTTCTCAAGGAGACCATTGATTCATTAACGTAATTATCAATTCCAAAACTACGCCCGCTAACAGCAAAAATCAAAAAAACAAGAAAGATTATAAAAAATATTATTGTAAAAATGTTTTTGTTTTTTTGTTTTTTCATTTTAGTCTCTTTTCAAAAAACACCATGTTCTTTTTTTTATTTTCTCTTGTCTTTCTAAAACCGTTTTTCTTATAAAAACTTATTGCCCCTTTCATTTCAGGAGTTGTTGATAGAACAATCTTTTTATGCCCGCGAGTCTCACAGTATCTGATTAGCTTATCAAGAAGCGCTTGTCCGATACCTTTTCTTCTGTATGCCTTAAGCAAGTACATCTTTTTTATTCTAGGAATATCTCTTTGTATTTTAAGCCCAGCACATCCAATTACCTTATTTTTATCTCCTGCTACATAAAACAACACATAATTTTTATTTATATTACCTAAATCTTCAAAAACAGATTGAGGAGGCTCGACCTTGAATATTTCAAAAAGGCTTTTCCTTACAATCTCTTTTATTTCTTCTTCGTCACCTTTTCTTGCTCTTCTTATTTTCATCTCCCCCTCTTTTTTATTTCCTCAACAACTTCTTCTTCAGTTTTATTTTCAGTATCAACAGCAATACCATAATCAAATTTTGAAACAAGCTTGTAAACTGCTTCTGCAGCCTGCTTTCCATATGGCTTTTGCCTTTTTTTGTCCCTTTCAATGCAGGTTTTCAATGAGGCTTTCAGTGTAAAAACAAATGATTTAGCTTCATCTAACTTTTTTATTAAGTTTTCTAGCTGCTCTTTATGGTAAAAATTGCCATCAACTATTATTGGCTTACAGAGGCTTATTGATTCCCTTATCTTTGGAATTATTCTATGATTTGCTTTGATAAAATTGCCAGCAGGTATGCACCCTTGCTTTTCATCAATTTTATCCAATCCTTCTTGCTCTAAAACAGAGTCTATTGAAAAATATTCGGCATCAAAATCTTTCGCAAGCATTTTTGCGATAGTTGTCTTTCCAATTCCCAAAGGGCCACGAATAATTATAACAAAAGCTTTTATTTTTTCTTTAAATTTCTCTAAAAAAGAAAAAACCTTTTTTGCATATTCTTTGTCAAATTTTTTTCCATAATAAAGGATTCCGTTTCTGAAATATCTCAACTGGTTAACAAATTCGATTTCTTGTTCGCTAAAATCTAATTCTCCTAAGTAGGCTACTTCTGCTTCATGCGCCCCCTGTCCGGATGCGCTAAATCCGCTTAGCAGCATTCTTGCCCTAATAATGCCTAAAATGATATTGTGGCAATCTTCTATTATATCTTCGGAATTCTGGGCATCAATTCCGATCTTCTCTATGGTCCTTATTAGATTTTTAAATTTCTTCTCAGAGCCGTCTATCAAATCCCTTGCTCTTTGCTTGTCTGGATACTGCTTCTTTGCCACTCCTTCTATTAAAAAATCATTAAACTCTTTCATAGGCCTATCCTCCCGGCCAAGATTATCCCGTTAAAAATATTGCTTTTTAGATTATTGTTTATATCTTCAAAATTATTGTAAAAATTTATTCTAATCTCTTTTTCAAATAACTTTTCAAATTTATTCAATTCTACTTTTTTCTCTTTGCAGCCGATTATTGCAAAATCTATGTCAGACCTTATTGTGTCTTCACCATAAGAATAACTCCCAAAAAGGATAACTGTTGTTCCTGGAAAATTCTCTTCTAAAAATTTGACTATTTCAGAATCATAAATAAGCCTCAAATTTTCGATTCTCTTTAATTCTATAGCTTTCGGATTGTCTCTATTAAACTCAATTGCCCATCTTCCAGAATCTTTATCTTTGCTTACCTTTACCAATCCACTTTTTTCTAATTCAGGTATAGCCTTTATGATTCCTGCCTGAGTTCTGCTCAGAGGACAGGCCAACCCTCTAGCATTAAAAGACTTCCCTGCATGAGCCATTAAATAGCTTAGAATTTCCTGTTGCAATAAGCTAAACTTGGGTTTATATATATTTACCATAGTTTATATGTATAAACTAGAGTTTATATATCTTTTCATCTCAC
>MFWN01000068.1:0-5472 GCA_001786395.1 Candidatus Pacearchaeota archaeon RBG_13_36_9 | reverse complement strand
ATTTATTTTTTCTTAAAATTCCCTCACATTTATATCCTGCTTTCTCCAATACTTTTGCAGATGCCTTGTTCTTTGCTCTCCCCATTGCACTAATTCTTTTTAATTTATATTTTTTAAATCCATAATCAGTTAGGAGTTTAACTGATTTTGTTGCCAATCCTCTTCCCCTGAATTTTGGATGAATTGCATATCCTATCTCTCCTTTGTGTTGGCTGTATTCCATATTGAGATTGTGCAGTTCAACATAACCTGCAAACTCTCCATCAACTTCTATTGCAAAACACTCTCCAAATGGTTTTTTCTTCTTCAAATCTGCAACTTTTCTTCTCAACTCTTTTCTTGCTTCTGCTAAATTTTTAGGAATTTTTAATAAAGCTTGCTTTATATTTTTGCCTTGATAGCATTCAAAATATCCCCGTACATCTGACATTTTTATATGCCTCAAAATAAATTTTGGGTTTTTAGATGCAAGTTTCATCTTCCATTATTTTCCGGTAATTTCTTCATCACATTTGCCACCAAGCTTGCCCTTGAGCCATCTCCCAAAACATTTTCTGCGATATAATTTTGCAAGTCCGCTCTTGAGATAATTTTCTCAATTGCCTTCTTAATCTGTTTATTCAGTTTAAATTTCTTCCCAGAATAAACCAGCAAGGCATAGATATCACAGGCGTCTTTTAATTCCTTGTCTAATTTTTCCCTTTCGAAAAAAGAAGTTACTTTTAAGTTTAACAAAGAATTAACATCTAAAACAGGATATTTTCCAATAGTTTCTATCTTTGCTTTCTTTAGCCCTTCCAAAACCCAAGCTCCCAGCTTTTCGGTTTTTTTATTAGAAAAAACATCTAAGAAAATATAGATTAAATTAAAAATATGCCTTTTTTTAGCTTCTTCTTGAGGTACAATCTTTTTTTCTTCCCTGTCATAAATAAGCTCGTACCTAAAATAGTAAGCACTCTCCTCAAATCCTAATTTTTTGACAATTTCAAGAAATTTTTCTTCATCTTTTGCATTCACAAAAACGTCAATATCTCTTGATTTTAAATATTCCCTGCCAAAAGCTCTCTGATACTCCCTGCTTACGTGAAAATAAACTCCCCACCCCCCAATTACAGCAAATTTTATTCCAGCAAGTTTTTCAGTTAACTTGTATAAATAATCCTGGGAGATATCTGTTTCAACAGGGTCATACATTTTCTTTCTTCAACAAATTTAAAATCTGCTCAGCAGCCTCTTCTCCTCTCCCCCCATAAGAAATAAGGTCTGCGTATAATTGCGGCAAGGAAATTATTTTTACATTTCTTGCCTCATAGCTTCTATAAAAGCAACTTTCATCAACAATATAACAAACAATATTCCCCTCCTCAGCAGGGATAATTCCCTCTTTTGCAAATATCTCTGATATTTTCTTTTCGCTGCCTTTTTTGATATACAAATGAGCCTTATTTGGAGCAACATAAGGAGAAACTATCTCTGTTGCTGAAAACAAAGTAAATGCATATTTTTCTTTCCTCAATAACTGGCTGATTTTCTTAATTAAATACTGCGGCCTTTCTGCACCTAAAAATTCAAGCCGGGGATTTTCTTTTACAGATACAGAATATGCCCAGGATTTTAACAAACCCTGCCAGTTAACTACTTTTATACCCCTTTTTTTCTCCAGGTGCCCAGAAGACTCTAAAGCATTCACTATCCTGACTGTCATACCAAGGGAAACCTTAGCCCTCCTAGCCAATTCCCTTAAGGTAATTTTACTGTCTTTCTCATTCAGCAAGACTCTGATAATGTCCTGCGTTTTTTTGTTTATTACTGCCATTTTAAACAAATAAGCCAAAATTTATGTTTTATAATGTTCACACATGTTTATAAATGTTCACTTATATATAAATCTTTGGCTTTTTAGCTTTGGTTTTATTAAAGGGGCTATTTTCATCTTAACTTCTTCCTCACTTTCTCCCACTCTTCTCTTAATAGCCCATAAATATTTTCATCGTGTATTTTTCCAGTTGATTTTGCCCTCGCATGCTTCCTTAATGTCCCTTCCAATTTACCCCCAAGTTTTCTTGCTAGGGCATTTGAAGCTGCATTTTCAGCAAAAACGGTTATTTTTATTTTCCTTAAATTTAGTTTATGAAATGCAAGGTCTAAAAGAGACGAACAAGCTTCTGTTCCATATCCTTTTCTCCAATAAGGCTCTGCGAGCCAATAGCCAAGCTCCCCAATTCCCTGGAATTTATTAACATTACTTATTCCTGCTCCCCCAATAACTTTTTTTTCATCAGATAATTCGATTGCAAATTCATAATCATCAATAGGCTTTTTCTTTCTTTTATCAATACAATGATTAATAAACCATTTCGCATCTTTCAAAGTATAGGGATAAGGCACTACAAGAAGGTTTCTAGAAACATTAAGATTGTTTATTTGCCCCGCTAATCTTTCTGCATCTTTCATTGTTGCAGGTCTTAAAATTAATCTTGGTGTTTCAAGTTTCATCTCAAACACTCCACCCCAGCATCAATTAATTTGTTTAATGCTCTTCTAACATTAAAAGTATGAAATTTTGGGCCCCATTCCTTTGATAAAACATCGCTGACCACAAAAGCTGAGGCTATTTTTACTTTTCTTAATTTTGCAACTGCAAATAAGGCAGAAGCTTCCATCTCAACTGTGGCAATTCCCTGTCTTTTGTACCTTTCAATTTCTGATATGGTTTCTCTGTATGGAGCATCTATTGTCCAGGTTGCTGCCGTTTCATATCCTAAACCCTGTTTTGCTATTGAATCTCCAAACCTTTTGGTTAATCCTAAGTTCGGATAAGAATAACGGCTATTAGAAATGTAGTGATGGCTAGTTCCCTCGTCTCTTAATGCCCTATCGCACAGAAAAATGCCCTCGTGCTGCAACCCTCCTGCAGTTCCAATATTCAAAAATTCTTTTCCGCCTAGTGCTATAAGCTCCTCTAAAACAGTCACTGCAAAAGGGCTTCCAATTCCAGATATTCTGACAAAACCAAGGTTTTTAGTAATATAAAAATTCAAAAGTCCAGAATACTTGAATCTTTCAGGATGATACTGTCTCTTAAAATAGCTCAATGCTGAATTTTGGTAAGTTAGTATCCATTTCCTAGGCAACTTCCTTCTAAACCCTCTGTACCTGATAAAATCCTGGGGAGTAAATAATGCAGCCTCTAAATGCTTGTTTCTAAATTGTGGAAAGCTCATTCTATATACCCTCCTTTCTGTATCTCCCATAAATGCCTGTATTCTCCCTGCTGCCTTATCAGCTCATCATGCCTTCCCATCTGCACTATTCTGCCTCGTTTCATTACAACGATTTTGTCTGCATGCATTATTGTTGAAAGCCTGTGCGCTATTATTATGGCTGTTCTTCCTTCCATTAACCTTGCCAAATCTTTCTGTATCTCATGCTCTGTCTCAGAATCTAAGGAAGAGGTTGCTTCATCCAAAACAAGTATTTTCTTGTTGGCTAAAATAGCTCTTGCTATGGAAACTCGCTGCTTCTCTCCTCCTGAAAGCTTCACTCCCCTCTCCCCAACAATTGTGTTTTCTTTCTTAGGGAAAGTTTTTATTATTTTATCCAGCTGCGCAAATTTTATGGCTCTGAAAACTTCCTGCCTTGTTGCATTTGGTTTTGAAAATGCTACGTTATTGTAGATTGTGTCATCAAACAAGACACATTCCTGCGGCACAATTGACATTTCGCTTCTCAAGGATTCCTGCTGCACGTCTCTCACATCCACACCATCCACTAAAATCTCTCCCTGATTTATATCGTACAGCCTGTAAAGCAGCTTGACTAAAGTAGTTTTCCCGCATCCCGAATGCCCTACTAAAGCAAATTTCTTGTTCTTGGGTACTTTCAAGCTGAAGTTTTGGAATATCTTTCTCTTGTCATAACTAAAGCTAACATTTTTGAAGTCCACTTCTCCTTCACTAATTTTCATTTTTTTAGCTCCTGGCCTGTCTTTAATTTCATTCTCAATTTTTCCGTACTGAAACAAATCCTGGAAATCAATCATACTTCTGTAATACTGCCTTATCCCATGCACAAAACCCCATAACGGCCCGACCACATTGCTATAAATAGTATAAATGAACACCACATCCCCTAAAGTTAGCTGCCCATCCAGAAATTTTACAGCAGGGAAGTAAATCAGGAAGAAAATTCCCATGCCAAGTATTAACACCTGGCCAGCAGACAAGGACCTGAAAAAGTTAGAATAGACTATGTCTGCCTTTTTTGATTCTTCAGTCAGTTTCCTGTACCTCTGCTTAACCAAATCTTCTTTTCCATAATACCTGATTGATTCTATGTTTGTTAAAAAATCGCTTAAGTTAGCTTTCTCTGCATCATCTTTCTTGTTCTTAAGTCCTCCATAGGGCTTGCTCTTATCCTGGATGTAAACACTGAATCCAACGAAGAACACTACAGTCAGGAAGATGACTGCAACAGCCATTAAGTCATAATAAATCAGGGAAGCTGAAACCATTATGATTTGGAACACTAATGGAGCAGTGTCAAATATAATAACATCGTTCAAGGCATCAATTGCTCCCCCTCCCCTCATTATTCTGGATATTAAGCTGCCTGTCTTGTGAGTAGTATGAAAACCGTGGGATAAGCCTATAATATGGTTAAAGAACCTTGTTTTCAAGTCCTGAATCATCTTGTCGCTCACCTGTATAAGCAAGTGAACATTAAAAAAATTCAAAAAAGCCCTGACTAGCAAAGCTCCGAGATAAACCAAAACTACTGTAAACAAAATTCCCAGAAACGCTTCTTTAGCCAGGGTACCGGCAGAAAAAGATGTTCCGTTATCAATAATGACTTTAAATAAAAATTTCTCAATAATATAAGTGGCACTTGAAATCAGTGTAGTTAAAAGCAGGACTACAATAAGAAACTTATATTTCCTAAGAAAACTCCAGTATACACTAAGATTGTACTTGAAGTCTATCTCCCGCCTGTATTTTTCAAGATTTTTCTTCTTGCGTACCTTGCTTAATTTCTTATTTTTCATAGTTTTTATATGATTAAAAAAGATGATTTAGTTAGCACGATAAAAGCCCCAACCTGGAACCTTAACCTTAATCAAAGAAAAATAATGGTACATCCAAGCACAGCTAGTAGCTGACTGCCATTGGAAATAATATATGTACCATCTGTTACTGAAAACTAGTGCCTTTAAAAATTTTTCGGAAAAATTTTTCATCGCTTTCCTCTTTTTCCATATCAAAAAAACCCTTCAATTGATTAGAGGGGTTTTTAGGATGATCCAAAATCTAAAACCTCAGTTCTCAAAAACAGGGTTTTAGATTTATGGACACAAGGAAAAAGAGTTATATAAATTTAATTAGATTTTAGAAACTGGGACAGGATTGATTTATCATAACCTAAGGAGGTTATGCCATAAATCCCTACAGAACAAAGCAGTATCAATTCTATCTT
>MFWN01000067.1:25926-30487 GCA_001786395.1 Candidatus Pacearchaeota archaeon RBG_13_36_9 | reverse complement strand
TTAACATTCACTGGCTGAAACTCAAAATTAATCAGGGAAAGGTTAAGAATCGTGGAAATCACTGAAAAGACAATTGCTACAATCAAAAGTACAACGATTATTTTTTGTGTTTTTTCCATCTCTCTTTTTTAAATTTAATAATTTATTATAGAATTTCCCGTTTATAAACATTTCGCCCACTTTATTACCGGGCTCTTATGACTTTTCCTGCCTCTATTCTTTTCTCTTTCCTGTTCTTAAGGAATCTTGAGAAGAATATAAACCACGCTAAGTTGGCTACCAGTAAAATTATAACAAGCACTATAAGTATTGTTGTTATGTTAATTCCTTCGCCTCCTTTTGGCCTGATAGCGTATCCCACTCCAGTAATATCCAGGCTGTTCTCACTGACTTTTAATACTAAGTTTTTATCTGTAGATTTTTGTCCATACACTACCATCAGCTTTCCGTCATACACTCCCTCTTCTACCCCTACAGTATCCCAGTACGCTAGCAGCTCTTTTTTCGTTAGAGCAGGGATGTCTTCTCCAGCAGACTTGACATCTGCCATTATCTGGTTGTCATTATTATAAACCAGCAGGTTGGCGAATACAGATTTTAGTTCTTTGTTCCATTTGTTTTCCACAAGTATCTGCAATTTTGCTATTTCTCCCAACTGGAAGTTATTCACAAGAATGCTCTCAATTGTTAATATTTGTGTGCCGACTGAGAACTGCTTTTCAATTGTCTTGCTCTCTCCATCATAAAATACACTGACCTTTGCTAAGTAATCTCCTCTTGGAACGTTTACTTCCCATTTCCCAGTTAGTTCAGTCCTTTTGCCTGGACCTAAAGGATAATAATCTGTTTCTACTGTGGCTATTTTTTGGTTTAGCGGAGTGTATACTTCTATAGAAGCTCTTACCTCCCCAATCCCTAGCTTGCCCCTATTTGTTACTGGAACAATAAAAGTTGCTGTTGAATTTTCTTCAGCATCTAGGACATTCAAGTCAGCTTCGATGCATTTTCCAGGGCACGGCACCTGTACATATAGCTGAGATACAACTGCAATAGCTGCTCCAACATATGTGCCGCCCGTGCTTGCTTTAGGAATTTCCAAAGCTGTAATCTCAGCAGTATGCAGGCCAGGGTCTTTTGCAATTTGTTCAGGAAGTTTAACTTTATACTTGAACTGCTTGGATTCTTCGCTCGCTGTGAATTCAATTAGACTGTCAAATAAAGTAACTGAATCATTTAACTCCCCCTGCACCATCAATAACACCTGCATATTCTTGTGTTCGTTATTAAGGATAGAGAACGAAACTTCCCGCTCTAATCCTTGCTCATAATTTATTGTTGTCCTGCCCGGAGTTATCCCTAAAGAGTTCACTACTGGTGGGGCTAAAAGAACTAGTAATAAAATTCCGGCAATAAATATAAATTTATTATTCATCTTGCCTTCCCTGCCAACGGACTTATGGTTGGCATTAGCTTCAGCTGTTTTGATAAAATCTTTTCTAAAGATTTTCATCTTGCCTCCCGACATACTCTCCGGAATTGTCTATTTCCTTTTCTTCTTCTGTCTCAAGTATAATATGCCCAACCATCATTCCCTCGCTGTTTTTTGAAACATTTAGCTTGACATTTCCTATGTTCACCAGCTTTGTGTTATTTTCCTCAACATCTATTTTCATGCCAACTTCGGAATTGATTGTAAATTCTTTTTTCACCCCTTCTATATACCCATTGCTTGCCTTCCAATAATAAGTCCCGGGCTTCAGGCTGAAGGAGATGTTTTTTCTTTCTTCAAAATTCAGATAACGGGGATTTGAAAAATCTGGATTCTCTGAAATAATGATTACATTAGCATTTATTGAGTTAAACTTGACAACTGTTCCTTCGATGTTAACTTCTGTTCTAGGATAAAGGAGATATACAATAAGCACAACCGCAAATAGGAAAATTATTTGCGCCGCTATTATTTTAAAATGCCTTTTGCCTTTCTTTTCGTTTAAATTTTCCATTTTTAAGTTACTTCAGGCTCTCCTAGGCTCAAAGTTAAAGTGACTGTAGATGTTTTGTTTCCAGGGGGCTCATCTGAAGGAACTTCTACATGGATATCTATTGAAGTGTTTGAACATCCGGTTTGATAGCCAGAAGTAAAATTCAGCCTGTTTATCCCGCTAGTTGTTGCAGCCGGAGCATCTGTCCAGGTTGTCTGAGTTCCAGATGCAGCAAAACATCCTGCACTTGTGTTTCTTATTTTAAATTGATAATAAGAGCTAGGATTGCTTTCTGAAGTGAATATGTCTGTGAAATTAAAAGAAACATTTGTCTCTGCATTTCCATCATTCTCCAGTATCAACGGAGCAGGACTATCATCGCTTGTATTGTCATATCTTGAGATATTCAACTGCCCGAAGTTTGTTAAATTAACAGGCATGGTTGCAGAAATTAAGGATTGTATTGAAATATTTCTTTCATCAGCCCAATCACTCCAGTTAACCCCGTCCCATGCCCTGACGGTCCAGTTATAATATTGCTGATTATCGCTTAAGCATTTTAGATAATTAGTTGGAGTGTAAGAGGTTGCAGTGTCCAAGGTGGCTTTATTTACATAAATACTTCCGGCCGTTACAATGCTTCCGCTTTCCCAGCAGGTTATGTTTATTTCATAAGTTAAAGCAGAAGGCCCTCCTCCAAGGTCACTCCCTGTCCACGAAAATTCAGGAGTTCTGTTTGTAGTTATATTTCCGTTTGCAGGACCGCTTAGAGTTACAGTAGGAATCTGGTTTTTATAGAAAGTAACCTGCTCACTATTATTTACATTATTAGAGGTGTCATTACACCAGAATTTTGCTGTATAGCTTCCATCTGCAATTGAAGTGTTTGTATAATTAGCTCCTGTATTGCTTGCATTTATTGTCATAGTATAATTTGTAACCCAATTATTAATTGTAAACTTGCAAAAACTCAGGTTTTCATTGCCCGAAACATTAAAATCAATGCCGGCTGTGCTGTAAGTTGCATTTAAAGGAGAAACGATTGTAATCCCGGGGAGGATAGAATCAATAGAAAATGCTTTTGTCACAGAACTTGCATTCATGTTTCCCTGAGTATCATTGCATGCAAAAACAATAGAATGCCCTCCCTGGCTCATTGTTGAATTTGTAAAATTAAAATAAGTGTCGTTCTTCCTAGTCATTGTAACATTAGCAGTACCATCCAGGGAAAATCCACACCACGAGCTATTCTCATTTAAGCTTACATTAAACGTTACAGTTGTAGTCGTATAAGTTGTATTTGCAGGGGAAACTATTGTTATAACTGGCCTGGTCGTATCAACTGTCACTGTCCTTTCTTCAGTTGAATTTACATTCCCCCCCATATCTTGCACATAAGCTTTGAATGTATAGTTCCCTTCTATTAAACTTGTAAAATTAACTCCTAAATATCTTGAAGATTGATTTGCATATAATGCTTGTATTTCTTCTGCAGACAAAGTTCTGTTGAAAATCATTACATCATCTATTGTTCCGTTGAACCAATGAGCAGATCCGCTCCATGAACCAATATAGGCTGTTGCAGAAGTGTCAGATGAAAGATTTAAAATGCCACTTGTTTTAAAGTTACCATTTATATATATACTACTTGAATTAGTAGAGTTGTGTGTTACTACAACATGATACCATGTATCTAAGGCTAATTCATCTCCACCGCCAAGACCAATACTCTCCCAAGGCTCTGCTCCTTGTTGGATGTATAATGTTCCAGCTTCTTCCCTAAAAATCCAAAAAGTTGTTTCTCTGGAATATAAGGCATTATGTGTAGAATCATCTTTGTAATATATCCAGGAGCTGAAACTAAAATCTTCCCATAAATCTAAAGTATTTGAAGTACCCACATTTAAATAATCACTATCCCCATCAAACTCAAACCCTTTCCCTAATTTTCCAGCTGTTGTTTGGCTAGCATCTCCTTTCCTGCTTCCATTATTAATCCCTTTGTAATCATAAGGGTCTCCGCTTGAATTAACATCATCCATTCTCCACCAGCTAATTAGATTATTTTGCCAGTCAATAAAAGTAGAAATATTGCTCTCTCCGTCTGCTGCTGAAACATTAACAAATATGGCAGTTGCGCCCTGAATATCTGAATTATTTGGAGTTGGGCTTTTAAATGAAATATTTGCAGTGATATTATCTTCTATTCTTACTTCGCTTGAATTTTTTGGCGGCCCAGATGTTTTCTGGTCAGAAGGAGTAACGCCGCACTTCCAGGTTTCTCCAAAAGAGGTATTTTCGCTTTCGAGAATAGTTGATGCAAGCACCCCGCTTGTAACACCCATGCTGAACGCATAATGACTGGCATTATTTTTGTACCAGGTTACATTAGCTGTTAATGTGTCTCCTGTATCAACGTCTGAAACTGTGAACGAGCAGTTTAAGTCGTCTTCTGTTCCAGGGGTTGAAGGAGATAGTTGGGGAGTTGTCATAACAGCAGGGGCTATGTTATCCGTTATGTTAACAGTCCATGTTGAAGTAATATTCCCTATAGACATATCACTAGTTTTATTGACATA
>MFWN01000067.1:20727-25901 GCA_001786395.1 Candidatus Pacearchaeota archaeon RBG_13_36_9 | reverse complement strand
ACACTTCCAGTAGCATTAACAAAAAACACAACAACCTCGCTTTCTCCGTAATTTAAGCTTATATTTCTTGGATTGCTTTCATTAGTGTAAAAAGGAGTTGCACCTTCTGTTGCATTAACTAAACCTCCTTTTGTTGTTATTCCTTGTTCTTTGTACCATACATCATAAGTTATGCTTCCGTTTAAAATGGGAGAGTAAAAAGGATTTGTTAAATTCGCTGCAATAAAAGTGTAATTTAAAGTTAAGTTGGTTGTAGTGGAGGAGACATTAAATATGTGAACTGCTCCGGCTGTCAAAGTTTGCGGGTCTGTATAACTCCAGCTTCCAGTATAGTATCCAACAGATAAATTAATCTTGCTTCCAAGATTAGCTTCAAAATCAGTTGTAACATTAACTCTGTTGTTTCCAGATGAAATATTTAGTATAGATTGGTTGTTAAATTCCTGTGTTCCAGTTGTTTTGAATCTTGCTGATTGATTGCTGAATAAGGAAGAGACTTGTGCTGTTGTAAGAGATGTATTAAAAAGCATTATTTCGTCCATTGAACCGTTCCATTGCCTATTAGCTCCAGCATCATTCCCAATATAAAATTCAAATCCATCATCAAGATTACTTAAACTTTTTGCCAGTGCGTCTGTGTCGCAGAGAGTCCCGTTTATGTATGCTGCAACATCAGTTGAATTAAAAACCCACACAGTATGAACCCATTGTCCGGCATAAGGCATATTGTCGCAGCCACTAAGTACCTCGCTTGTTGATATATAATCTATATTATTACTAATATAAAAAAGACTGCCATTGGTTTTTCTGGCAATTATCCAGTTAGTATTATTTTTGTACATATACCAATAAGCTCTATAGATATCGGTCATACTTCCATTAAGCTCTTTAGTATAGTGCCATAGGCTAATTGTGACATTATCCCCTATTGAATCAAGAGAAGCTGAAGTAGCAGCAGAAAGATAATCTCCGTTTCCATCTAGCTGCAAACCATCATTATAAAGACCACTTGAATTAACAAAAGCATTAGCTACCCCTGTTCCGTCATTATTTCCAGTAAAATCATAAGCCTTGAAACTAGTAGTATCCTTCTTGTCTCCATCAAAATTCCAGTATACAATTAATTTATCATAGGGAGCAGTTGCAGAGATGTTTAAGTGAGTGAAGTTTGATTCTCCTGTCTCTGCAACAACATCACTTAACAAAGAGTCTGTTACATATTGTTGAGAAGTTATCGTTGGGTCAACAATATAATCTAATTCCAGCTCTCCTAAAACTTTTAAGTCAAATGTTTCTTCAGTTCCAGCCAAGTTATTCAAGTAAACTTTATACCATCCTTCTTCATTTATATTCCCAAACTTAGCTATTAACTCATTTCCATTTTCAGTATAAACTTCAATTTCAGAAGAATTATTTAATGGGCGAGCATAAATTGTTATGTCTCTTGTATTGTCCAGGGGCTTTTCAAAAGTAACTCTTGCATAATGATCGTCTGGAATAGTTGTCCAGTTGTCATCTTTCTGGAAGACAGCAGGATAAATGTCCTCTATAAAATTCCTTTCTGAATCAAGATGCTCTGCCTTGCTTATATAAATTATTTCATAAACCTGCTCGCTTAAATGAGGAACATTCCATTCAATGTAGTCAATCAGCCCGTTTTCATTTAAGTCATAACTTACAAAATTGATTTCCTGCCTGTCTGTTTCATTTACATTATAAAGTTTTATATTATAAGAAAGGGCTTCTCTTGGCAGTTCAGCAAATGCCAAGACATTCCTATAGTCAAGTTCATCTGGTCCGGAGATTATTATCTTTTTTCCATTTGCCAGGATTTCTTCTGAAGAGGTGGGAGCTTCTGTATAATATTCGATTTCATATTCTGTTGCATTATCTTCTATTACAACTTCTATTTCTCCTACCTCTTCTGTTGTGATAGCTCTTCCAGTTATCCTGGAAAAAATTCTCCTGAGAATTTTTAATATGAAATTTGAAGATTCTGTTTCTTCGATTATACCTCCTGTTATTTTTGCATTTGCTTTTTCTTTTGGTATTTCTTCTGTTGTCTCATTTTCTTGGAGGGTTTCTTCATTTTCTTCTAATATCTCCTCAACTGATTCTGAAACAATCTTATTTACAGTTATATTCCCAGCTTCTTTTGGAATCTTGATTTTTATCATTCCTTTTTTCTTTGGTATTATTTTCTTATTCCATTTTACTGGCTCTCCAACTTTTATATTATATCGTGTTGTTACAATAGTTTCATTGTTTGTCTCTTCAGTTGTTTCTTCAGGGTCCAGGCTGACATTAACCTCCCCGCAATTATAATTGCTGCAGCTTACATTTACAGTTACATTAAAAAACTGATTTTGAGTCACATAAATGCTGTCTGTCGGATAAATTAAATCCAGCCCTATTCTTGGAGCAGTATAGTTAAATGTCCAGTTTGAAGAATTCCAGGCGCAATTATGACTGCTATCGCAGGCATAGTAGTTCCAGGTATAATTGCCTTCGTAAGGCAAGGTCACAGAAATGTTTGTTGTGTTTGCTGTAGTTGTTATTGTTTTTGTTGTTGTATTTATGTTCTTATCAGAAGAGTTCCAGATATAGAGGGTGGCATTTTTCAATCCCACATTATCTGTAAAATTAGCTGCAAAATAAATTGTTGAAGAGGGGCTTACTTCATTGTTGGAGGGAGCTTTTAAGATTACTATAGGGGCAGTATTTTCTCTGTTAATTGTGTAGCTTCTTTCTCCTGATTTATTATAAAGATTGGATGTTCCATTGCCCCAGGAATGCCAGCGATAAGCGTAAGTTCCATTAGAGCCTGATGCAAAAACTATGCTCATGTTATACACTTTTGCAGTTAAATTGTGCGCGGTGTAATTACTGCCATTAATCTCAAGAAGAACAGTTCCGTTTGTTGAATTTACTGTTACATTAAACATGGCTGTTCCAGAATAATTTAAAGTTGCATTATTGTCCCAGTATGATGAGAACAGAGGATATTCACTATCACTTGTATAGACCGCATAAAACCCTGATATTTCTCCATAAGTTGCATCTGATGCCCCCCATGGATCCACTAAAGCTGTCTCACTAGTTTTAACATCTTCTTTCTCTGCAGCATTAGTCGCATAGTTATAATTTGTATTTGGATTTGTATCATCTAATTGAACCGCTATCCAATAAGTATTTCCTCCTGTAATAGGGATGTTTAGCCCAGTAGCTTTTTTCCAGCCTGTAGTAGTTCCTTTTGCATTTGTCTGGCTTAAACTTCCCACAACTGCCTCAGGATTGTTATCTCCAGGATTATGGTCATAAATTCCTACTTCAAAATTAGCTTCTGGTGTTGCAGTATCACACCACCACCCTATTTCAGTCACTTTTGTAGCTCCTGCAGGAGCTACAACTTTATAAGCATAAGCAGTATTATCAATCTGAAAATTACTCCCTGCTGGGTCATCTGTTGGTGCAACTGTTACAAACCCGCAATTTGTTCCTTTCACTAGTGCGTCTATCCAATAAAATGTAGTTGATTTTTCTTGTTGAGAATTAAAATGCCCTGCATCAATTAAAAGGGCAATATAAAAATCTTCTTGATTTCCATTACCGTACATTTTAATAGCATAATTTAAATTTTCATTCCAATCCACTCTTAAAAATTCTTCACCCCAAAAATCATTATCATAACCTTTAAAATAGGTTTCATTTATATTCTTAAATAATAAGTTATAAGTCCCATTAAGTAAATAATTAGTATTATTAATTAAAATATTGTCGTCAGTTTTATTAGGGGGTATATCCCAATCTGCAATTTTCCAAGCAAAACCTAAATCAAAAGGAATATCTACTCCAATATTTTTTCCATAAATAGTAACTGATAAATTTTTATCATTTAAACCAAGATGATACCGAACACCCAACCTTAAATTATAACCAGCATATTCAATATCTTTCCAAAGTGTAGCATTTACATAAGTTAAATTATCTGTTTGTATATCTTTATTAAAATTACTTAATTCATCTGCACACTTGATTTTATTCCAAGTTCCTCCAGAGTAATATCCTATACAAAATATATTTTTAGTCCAATAATCTTGGTAATGATTGGTAAGTTGTATTCCTGAACTCTTATTGAAGTAATAGTTATCTTGAGTATTCCAAATATAAACTGTGTCATTAATAAGCTCGTAACCTATTTTTCTATTATCTGCTAAGCTACCAATTGATGAAATATAATCTAATTCAATTTCACCGCCTCCCACCACCCTCAAATCAAAAACATCATAACTTTCAGTTAAATTTTCAAGAAGAACTTTATACCACCCTTCCTCACTTATGTTTTCAAATTTGGCTATAAGTTCCTCGCCATTTTCAGTATAAACTTCAATTTCCGCTGTTTCGTTGCTTCTTGCATATATTGTTATGTCTTTTCCATTATCCAGAGGCTTTTCAAATGTGACTCTTGCATAATGTTCATCTGGAATGGTTGTCCAGTTGTCATCCTTCTCTTTAACATCTTCATAAATATCTTCTATAAATGTCCTGTTTTTATCAAGATGCTCTGCCTTGCTTATATAAATTAGCTCGTAGGTTTGATTGCTTAAATGAAGAACATTCCATTCTATATAGTCTATTAATCCATTTCCATTTAAGTCGTATTTTGTTATTTCAACAGGAGTTCGTGTTTCATTTTCCAGATGATATAACTTAATTTTCTCTGCTTTTTCTTCATTTTTAAGGTAAGTATAAGCAAGCACATTAGTATAGTTCAAGTTGTCTGGCCCCGATATAGTTATCTGCTTCTTTTTTTCTGAGATTATTATTTCAGAAGATGTTGGAGCAGGAGTTTCGTAGGTTATTTCATACTCAGATGCATTATCTTCTATTGTAACTTCTATCTCTTTTGCTGTCTCTTCTGTTAAAACAGCCTTTCCTGTTAAGGAAGAAATGAGCTTTGTAAATAACGCAGGTTGCTCTGTTATTGCTTGTCCTGTTATGCCTGTTATTGTGAAGCTGGCTGGTTCGCTTTGCTCAGAAGAGACAGTGGGCCCTGTTATGTTATCTGTTTCACCAGCCTGTGTTTCAGTTATTGGCTCTGGCTCTTCCAAGTCCTTAATCTTGTTTACAGAAATGTTTTTAGCTTCTTTTGGAAGCTTCACTTTGATTGTTCC
>MFWN01000067.1:19516-20718 GCA_001786395.1 Candidatus Pacearchaeota archaeon RBG_13_36_9 | reverse complement strand
TAACTTGACTTTTTTTACCCATATTACCGGCTCGCCTATTTTTATTCTGGAAGTTGTTTTTTCAGTTATGTTAATTACAGCCAGTGTTTCCTTTTCTGTTATGTTTGTTTCTTCACCTGCCACCCTTATTTCTTTGATTGCTTCAGTAATTGTCTTGTCTCCGTAGACCAGCTTGATTGTTAATGTTCCTTCTTCAGCTTTAATTCCCAGTTCTCCAAGGTTAATTTCTAAAAATTCGTATTCTTCTCCTAAATATTCTTCTCCAAACCCCGGTTCTTCAAAAGAATACTCAGTAGAAACTCTGGCTTCATTATCAGTTAGTTCCAAATCCAGTTCGCTAGCATTTATTTTTTCTTTTTTCACCTTGCCATCTTCTTCTAATTCAATCTCCACGCTGTTTTTCAGTATTACTGCTGTCTTGTTTTCTTTTAAAGTATAAATAAAAGGCTCTTCTTTCCTGCACTTACCTTCAACGATATTTTCTGTTTCTTGAACAACAGCCCCTGTTAAAGGGCTTGTAACAATTGGTTCTGTTGTAGTTTCAGCTTGTTCTTCTGCTGGCTCTTCTGTTTCAGTTGTCTCTGTAGTCTCTGGTGTTGGTTCTGTTGTCTCTTGTTCTTCAATAGGTTCTGGTTCTGTGATAGAAGCTTCAACTGGCTCTTCAACAGGTTGTTCTGGACCTTCTTCTCCTGTAACATTTTCTTCTTCTGCTTCGCTTATATTTTCTTCAACAATCTCAGTTGGTTCAGCAATTGTTTCAACTTCCTCTATCTCCTCGCTTTCCCCACCCTCAACCTCTTCAGTTTCTTTGCCCTTTATCTTTAATTTGAAAAAAACATAGGGGTATGTGACTTTTTTTCCAGCAAACCCATACCCTTCACCTTCGCCTCCTAACTCTATATTTTCCACATAGAAAGTTCCATTAGAATTAGCATTAACTAAATGACTTAAAGGAATGTTTGTAATGGTGTTTTGTTCTACAACTAACAACGAATCAACAGGAACAAGCTCTCCATTTTTTAATCCCAATCTTAAAACTCCTGAAATATTTTCTCCAGCAATGTAATCTTCTTGGATGTCTAGGCTAGCTTTTCCGGTTATTGGCCTGTAGTAAAATACAAGTATAAAAACAGCAAGAAGAAAAATTAAAGCAATAGGAATGTAAATTAAACTTTTTAGATTAACTAATTTTTTCTTCTTGC
>MFWN01000067.1:15924-19465 GCA_001786395.1 Candidatus Pacearchaeota archaeon RBG_13_36_9 | reverse complement strand
CTAAGGTAATGCAATTTGCAGTTCCCAATAACCCTCACATCAATCTCTCCACCACCCTCTAGTTTAGCTAAAGCTATTGAAGCTGTAATCCTGGAAACTTTTGTCTTTACAGAAAGTTCCTGTATAGTCAGTCCCCTAGCGTCTTCTCTAAGAATTCTCCTGATTCCTTCAATAACCTTGTCTACTTTAGCCATTGCCTCTCTTTTTTCTATATACTAGTGATAATTACTAATATTTATTACTAATATATAGATAATTAAAGGTATATAAATATTGTGTTTTTAGAATTTTTCCTGCTAAAATGTTCATAAGTAATGCATAAAAAACCTATTTTCAGCTTTGCCTAATCATAATTAAAAATAATGCAAAAGCCTCAGGCAGGATTTGCACCTGCGACCTTTGCTTTACGAAAGCACTGCTCCGCTGGCTGAGCTACTGAGGCATAGCCGAAATCATGAATCTCATGGTCTATGAAAGTTATTCCGTGACCGAGGTTCATAAGGAACCCTCCTTATCACTGAGCTATGGAGGCGAGGTATAATTATTAATCTTAAACATTAAGCACTTTTTATCTTTGCCTTTTCTATCCAGCCTTCTTGTTTCTGGCAGTTAGAACAAGCGTAGATAAGCTGGTTTTTATTGTTTTCATCTTTTACTTTAATTAGTGTACCTTGCAGTTTTCCAAATTCTTCTTCAATATCTTCATTGCAAATAGCGCACTTTTTCCCCATAGTAAATAGAGTCCAGTAAGTTTTATAAATATATCTTTCATTACTTCCGGATGTTCAAAGAGGAAATCATAAAACTTCTTTCTAAGGAAGTTAAATTAAGCAGGAAAGAAATAGAAAACTTAATTGAAGTTCCCTCAGATTCTAAGCTAGGAGATTACGCTTTTCCCTGCTTCACATTAGCAAAGACCTGCAAGAAAAGTCCAGTAATAATTGCTGAGGAAATGACAGGCAAGTTAGAAACAAATGTCAAGATAGAAAAAATCTATTCTGCTGGCCCTTATATTAATTTTTTGATTAACAAGAAAAAAATGGCTGATTCTGTTATTAGGATAAATGACAGTTACGGCAGGAAAAAAGGCAAAGATAAAATATTATTGGAGCATACGAGCGTTAATCCTAACGCTTCTCCGCATGTAGGAAGAACAAGAAATTCCATAATAGGGGATTCTATCAGAAGGCTCCTTGAATTTACAGGAAATAAAGTAGAGACTCACTATTATGTTAATGATGTAAGCAAGCAGATAGCAATGCTTGCCCTCGTGTTCACTCCAAAAGACAAGTTTGGGGACTTATTAGGTAAGTATGTTGAAATAAGCAGCAAAATAAAAGAAACTCCAGAGTTGGAAAAAAGTGTTTTTGAGCTCTTGCATAAGTTTGAGCATAAAGACAAAAAAACAACAGAATTATTTAAAAAAATAGTTGATACCGCGATAAAGGGCCAAAAACAAATATTTTCTGACATGGGAATAGAGTTTGATTATTTTGATTACGAATCCAGGTATCTCGAATCTTCAAAAAATATCCTCAAAGAGCTTGAAGCAACAGGCAAACTTTTTAAAGATGAGGAAGGAAGATATGTGCTGGATCAGAAAAACACTGGCGTGGAGAGAAGCATGAAGTCTCCTGTTCTTGTTCTTACAAGAAGTGATGGAACAGGATTGTATCCTTTAAGAGATTTGGCATATACAATTGACAAATGCAAGAAAGGCAGGAACATTCTTATTTTAGGAGAAGACCAGAAGCTTTATTTCGAGCAGCTGAAACAGGCTCTTATTCTGCTAAAGAAGCCCTATCCGGAAGTTGTTCACTACTCTTTTGTCCTGCTTAAAGATTCTGGAAAAATGTCCACAAGAAGGGGAGATGTAGTTCTTTTGTCTGATTTTTTAGCAGAAGCAACAGAAAAAGCCAAGCAGGAAATTTTCAGGAGAAAAACCAAAGGTGATGCCAAAAAAATAGCAATAGGTGCCGTAAAATATGCTAATTTAAGAAACGAAAACAACAAAAACATTACTTTTGACTGGGAGTCTGCTTTAAGTTTTGAAGGAGATTCTGGCCCTTATCTTCAGTACAGCTATGCAAGAGCCGCTTCTATTTTAAGGAAAGCAAAAAAGCCAAGAAAAACTAAAAAGCATAGAATAGCAATAAAAAGCCTTGAAGAAAAAGAAATACAGTTAATAAAGAAAATCGCTGATTTTCCAGAAACAGTAGAAAGAGCAGCAAATCAATTAAATCCAAGCCTGATGGCTAACTACTCTTTGCAACTCGCTCAATCTTTCAATGAATTCTACCATACCTGCCCGGTTATTGGCTCCAAACAAGAAACCTTCAGACTTGGCTTAGTCAAGGCATTTAGGATTACAATGAAAAATTCCCTTTATCTTATGGGAATTGATGTGATGGAAGAAATGTAAAATCAAAAGGTTTATATATATTCAAAGTATAGGCATTATATAGGTATTATATAATATGGTGGAACAATCAACAATTTTGTTAGACAAAAGATTAATCGAAATGCTTAAGAAAGCAAGGGAGCATCCAAGACAAACGTATAACAATTTGATAGAAAAGATGGTTAAACTATTTATAGACGCAAAACAGAAAAATCAATATGATGAATTCTTGCACAAAATCCAGCAAGAAAAAATGAAAGAGATTTGGGACAACGAAGAGGATGAGGTGTGGGAGAATGCATAGGTTTGGAGAAGTTGTTCTTGCTACTGTTCAGTTTGCTGATACTTCTGAGATTAAAAAACGACCGGCTTTGGTTTTGTTTGAAGAAATGGGAAATGTTGTTATCGCGGGGATAACTTCCAATTTGAATATGAAGGGGGTTCCTTTATCAAAAAAAGAAGGAGCAATGATAGACAGCATAATCAAAATAAATTATATATTCACTATTTCTGAAAAAATGATAGAAAAAGTTTTGTTTTCTGTAACCAAAGAAAAAAAGGAATTAGTAAAAAAAGAGCTGATTAAAAGATTAGATTAAAGTAATGGAAGAGAGGTGATTATTCAGGTATTCTTGTTTCTTGGTCTTGATTAAGATTATAGTTTCTCTTTTCTAATCCTCTAGAAAAATTTTCTAGGTTAATTTCAGCCCCGATGTTTTCATACTTCATACATCGAAAATGTCAATAACGGTTCCAACAAAATACCCTGCTGCGGCGGTTATAATAGTTAGTTCTTGATTGTCAAAGCTAAGGTCTCTAATCTGGTATTATAGCTAATTTTATCTTAGTTCTTTGAAAAAAAGAAAAAAGAAAATAAATAAAGTTTTACTTCTTGACAATTTTGCTTGCAGAAGGCATCTCTGTCCAAGCTAATTCGAAAAGCTGCTCTATAGCCGGCGCAAAATAATCTGTGTTTAGCCAAATTCCCAAGTCGTAGTTAGGATGGACTTTTTCGTCATCCATCAGCATAAACAACAACTGCTGCCCATCGATTATCATAAACCTAGCTTTCATCTTGTCTTCTGAACTCCTTACGTCTGCAATCCTGCTGAAATCTTTCGCAACCTTCGAGTTTTGAGG
>MFWN01000067.1:12526-15916 GCA_001786395.1 Candidatus Pacearchaeota archaeon RBG_13_36_9 | reverse complement strand
GCGCGGCTATTTTTATTTTTACACCCCTCTTTCTTGCTTTTTCAAGGGAGGGTAGCAATGCCTCAAGTTTCCTGTTCAATCCATCTGAGGTGGTGACAATAGTTATTGTTTTCTGCGCTTCTCTCACCATCATGTCTAAATGGTTATATAGATTTTGCCTTCCTCTTAAGCTTCCGCTCAAATCTGCAGGTTGTACAAACTTAACTCCTTGTGTAAACAGTGAGCTAAGCTCTTTCAGTACGTCATCTCCTTTTAAGGTCTCAAGTCTTTTGCTTTTTGTCTGGGCGTCAACAAGTAAATTCTTTTTGACTCTTTCAATAACCTCTTCTGGCTTAAGTGCAACAAACTTTATCGGTTTTCCGAGTTTCATCACTATGAATCCTTTTTTCTCTAAGGATTCGAGAATGTCGTAGGTCCTGCTTCTTGGTACATCACTTATATTGCTTAACTCGCCGGCAGTAGAAACCCCTCTGGAAAGCAGAGCTGTCCACACTTTTACCTCGTAAAGGTTCAAGTCAAAAATTTTTCTGAGTCTGCTTAAAAACTCTTCTTTTACGATCATTTTATTTTAACCCTTTTTTAATTACTATCAAAATGATAGTACTGTGGAATTAAGAATTTCCCCTTAGTTCCGAAAAAAATAAGAAGCCGCACTATTTAAATGTTTTCTTTTTTTTGATATATTCAGGCTCTAAAAATTTTATTTTTTTTACTATCGCCTTGAGATAAAAAATCAGATTTTATTGAAAAAAATCTTAATTTTTTTGCCTTTTATCTCGCATTCTTCTCCACTCTTGTATCCTCTTTCATCAATCTCTCTTGCTATTTTTATTGTTTTGGCGTCTGTTCTTTCTTTGATGTAACCTTTTTGGTTCTCAAGTTTGATTTCTGTAGCAATTGCAAGTTCAATTTTGTCCCCTTTATTAAGCCCTGCATTTTTTCTTGCTGCCTGAACTCTTCTTGCTGTTTCTCGGGCATAACCCTCTTCTTCAAGTTCAGGAGTCATTTTTTTATCCAATTTAATTTGTAATTTGCCTTTTGCAGTCTCCAGCTTTTTAACGTTAAGCTGTCTCATAATTATTTCTTGAAACTCTTTTCCTATCTCTTTGTCAGAGTTTATTATAGCTCTCGAAAGCGGCCATTTTAATCCTATCTGCTCTTTATCCCTAGCAGCAAGTCCCATCTCGATAATCTCCAATGCCCTTTCAAATTCCTCCTCTAGCTTTTTGTCGATTTTTTCCTCATCAGTTTTTGGCCATTTTGTCAGGTGAATAGACTCTTCTTTCACAACTTTCTTTTCCTTTAATTCCTGCCAGATGGACTCTGTTATAAAAGGGATAATAGGAGCCAGCATTTTTAACAGACCAAGCCTGATTTCATTTAATATTTCACAGGCCTCATCAGACCTTTCCCTTATCATATGAATATAAGTTTTAGAGATGTCTAAAACAAGAAATCTTTCAATTGTTTCCACTGCTTCTGGATACTTGAAATTGTTAAATTTATCCATAGCATCTTTTAACATGGAATTATACCTGCTTAAAATCCATTTATCCTCGATGTTTAATGCTGTTTTTGTTTTTTCTAATTGACTTACAAAAGTGTTGACATTTGTCAAAACCCGAAACGCAGCATGAATATCTTTAAAAACAGCTTCATCAAATGCAAAGTCCTCTCCTTTTGAAGTTTTCGCAAAGTAATATCTTAGATAGTCTCTTCCGTATTTTTCTATTATACTTTTTGGAGAGATTATATTCCCCAAAGATTTTGACATTTTTTTCTTGCCAAGGTCCAAAACCATCCCATGGACAAGGATATTTTTAAAGGGTTTTTTGTCAAATTTTATTTGAGAGAGTATTAATTCTGAGTTCCACCATCCTCTTACTTGGTCTTTTCCCTCTAAATTTAAGTCCGCAGGCCAGAACTTTCCAAACTCTTTTTTGTTTAGGGCGGCCCAGCTTGAGACTCCGGAATCAAACCAGACATCCAGGACTTCCTCGACTCTTTTCATTTCCCCCCCGCATTTGCACTTGATTTTAACCTTATCTATCTCTGGCTTATGAACCCCCCTAACATTTCCCCCAAGCTTTTCCAGCTCTTTTTTGCTTCCAATAACTTTTTTTTCATTGCACTTCTCGCATATCCATATTGGAAGCGGCGTTCCCCAGTATCTTTTTCTTGAGACGGGCCAGTCAGAAATTCCTTCCAGCCAGGCTTTCATTCTTGTTTTCATCCAATCGGGAATCCAAGTGGTTTCTTCGTTTTCTTTTAAGAGCTTTGAATGTATCTCTGAAATTTTCAGGAACCATTGAGGCTGTGAAATCATCAATAGCGGGCTTTTGCACCTCCAGCATAAAGGATAATCGTGGCTGTATTTTAATTTATGAACTAAAAATCCCCCATCCCCCAAGTCTTTTATTATTTCCTCGTCAACAATTCTTGCTTTTTTCCCGGAATATTTTCCAGCTTCTTTAGTCAAAAGTCCGTTAATATCAACAGGAGAAACAGCATCGATTCCTGCTTCTTTCCCAACTTCATAATCTTCTTTCCCATGCCCTGGAGCGCAATGAACCAGCCCAGTTCCTTCTTCCAAGTTTACATATCTTCCAGATAGCACTACCCTATAAGCATCTTTTATCTTTAATTTAAGGTTTTTGGAAAGGGGATTTTCATATTTCCAGTCTTTCATATCTTCTCCCTTGTATTCTTTTTTTGGGGTGTATCCCATTTCAAGCTCTGACATTATTTTTGGAACAAGCTCTTTTGCCATTATCCATCTTTCTTGACTTGAAAGCTCAACTTCCTGATAAACAAAGTTTGGATTGACCATCAATCCTGTATTTCCCGGAAGTGTCCAGGGGGTTGTTGTCCAGATTATCAAGAATGTGTTTTCCTTTCCTTTCAATGGAAACTTAACAAAAACAGAAGTATCTTCCTGTTTGCTGTACTCTATCTCGTTATAGGCAACAGCTGTTTCGCATCTCGGGCATATGTGTATTGGGTATTTTCCAAGGTACAAAAGTTTTTTTTGGTCAGCCACTTTAAAAGTGTCCCATATTGTTTCAACATATTCATCGTTTAAAGTCAGATAAGGATTCTCAAAGTCCATCCAAACCCCTAGATTTTTGAATTCTTCATTCATAACGCCTATAAATTCAGTTGCAAATTCCTTGCATCTTTCAATAAACTTTTTCACCCCGTATTTTTCAATGTCTTTTTTGCTTTTGCTTCCTATCTCTTTTTCTATCTGAAATTCAATAGGAACTCCATGCGTATCATATCCTGCCCTGTCAAAAACATCGTAACCCTGAAGCCTGAATATGCGCATAGAAATGTCTTTTAGGATTTTGTTTAATGCAGTGCCCATATGTATATGCCCTGTTGCATATG
>MFWN01000067.1:7800-12505 GCA_001786395.1 Candidatus Pacearchaeota archaeon RBG_13_36_9 | reverse complement strand
ATGGCTTTCCCCCTGCATTTTTCTTTTTACTTTTTTCAAATATCTTGTTCCTGCTCCAGAACTCTAGTATTTGATTTTCAGTTTCTTGCGGATTGTACATTTTCTTTATTTTATTTGTTTTCTTATGTTTTTAAATTTAATTTAAAATTACTGTAAGACTAGAAAATCAGTCTTGCTCTAGTTTATAATAATAAGTATAGTTTTGGCTATGATTGAAGAACTTATTTGGTTAGACTTATTATCTATAACCATAATCAAATTAATAAGAACCTGTTTTTAAACCTTTTTCTTATCACAGAGGAATTTTCTTACAGCTTTATGTTCATTAATTTAAGAAGAGGCTGAATGTCTTCAAGCAGCCCGTTACCATCCTCTTCAATAGCGGCTTTTGCCGCAATTCTCAAAAGCCTTTTTGGATGCATCTCTTCTCTCATTTCATCCCTAACTTCTGTGAAATCTCTTTCATTAATCTTAGAATATAAAAACTCAAGAGTCTCTAGAAGTTTTTCAGGAGTATAATTTGTATATGTCCCCCCTGCATTATAGCCAATTTTAGGAATCTCTACTCTCCCCTCTTTCCATTCAATTGTTTGTTCATTGTTTTTTCCTCCTGAATGAAGGAGTAAATCATACCAATGAAATCTAGAATCAACATAGGCTCTGGCAATCAGATCCATTCTCTTATATTTTTCATTTGCCTTTCCTTCTGCCATCCATTTTGGGAATTTTCTGTCAAGATACCTCTTCCCAGCTTCAGTTAATTGTCTTGAGATATCATCTAGGAGAATTTCCCTTCTTTCATAGGTTATATTTTCATCTAAGGGCATAAAGTATCCTTCAAGACAAAAAGTCTTGAAAATTTTAAATTAGAAAGTTTTGACTAGGAATGTATCCTTGAAAATATTCTTTGCAATATCTATTTTCCTTAGTCATGAAGTATTACTCAGGAAAGAGGGTTTTTAAACCTTGTGGATTTTTGGTGATTGTCCTCGAAAACTTTTAGAAAATACTGTGTTTTTGTCTTGCCGCAAAAATTAAATACTTGTTAAGCTTAATTAAAACGATGGTAAGCAAGTTTTGGGATACCCTTTTTTGGATTGTTATGACATTAATTCTTCTTTTTTTGATAGTAAGAATTATCTTTTAATAGTTGACATTTAATATTCTTTTAAATCCGGGGGTCCATTCATCAGTTATCATCAAGACAGAATCAACTGTTCTTATAACATTAGGAAATTCTTTTTTCAAGTCTTCAATAATCTTATAATATTCCTGATAATTGTTTACAACTAACTCGGGTTCAATGGTCCATAAATTTCTTATAAAGTACTGAATATTAGGGATATTTGACATATAATCTAATAATTTTTTTTCATCTTCTTTTGTGTACCTGTCCAATTTTATTATTGCCTTGTATAATTCAAGACCCAGTTTGTTTAGATTAACCCCAATTCGGTATTGGATTATTACTTCTCTTTCTTTCAGCTTTTTTAATCTGTTTTTGATTACTATTTCAGTAGATTTTATTTTTCTAGCAAGATCAACAAGGGAGATTCTTGCATTATTTACAATTTCTTTTAAAATTTCATAATCAAGCTTATCGAGTTTATTTATAACAACCTCTCCGGCAAACATTGTTGGCTCAGAGATTTGGCTTGTAAAATACATTTTGGGATATTGCTTTACATCAAGAAGAATTTGCCCGTCTTCTTCTATTATTATCATGTTAAACTTTGAAATTAAGTCGTTCTTTAATTCGAAAAATTCGTAATCATTCTTAGCATAAAAAGCAAAAATTAAATCCCAGTTCCCAGAGCATTCCCCCATCCAGTATACTTTTTCAGAGGATCTCAGATACTCAAATAATCTTGTCTTTTCTTCTGGAATATTTTTTAATTTCAAGTATATTTTATGGATGCGGCAGCCTATTTTATGGGGATTGATTGCTGTTTGAAAGCTGGTTATTACTCCTTTTTTAACTAAGCTATTAATTCTGTATTCTGTTGCCTGCCTTGATTTACCGATTTTTTTAGCTAATTGTGTTGAAGGAGCCCTGCAGTTTTTATCTAATTCATACATAAGCTTCTTATCTGCTTTATCTAGTATTTGACTATTAATTTCAACCATAATTAGCATAAATAATATTATATATTTAAATTTAATTGTTTATGCTCAAAAATATAAAGAAAGTTTAATATAGCTTTGATACATTGAATATTAACTATGGAGTAGTAAAATGAAACCAGATGTCAAACCAATATTGCCAAGAGAAGTTCCGGAAAATTATAGATTAGGGGTAGATGGCTGGTCTTTCCCAAAAGGCAAGCTGATGGAAAAACTAGCTGATGGAACAAGAAAGCTATTAACCTTGGACATAAGTATCTCCCCTGACAGTTTTGTTGAAGCAGTTAATACTGGAAATCTAAAGGGATTACAGGACCGGGTAAATCACTTTTATAATCAGATATGCCCGAATAATTGTACAGGATGTTTTGAAAAAGGAGATATTAAACATAATTTACTAAGTTGGGAAGAAGTTAAAAAAGTACTAAACGAAGCAAGAGGCCTTGGTTTGGAATCTGTTAAATTTTTAGGCCCGGGGGAGATATTTACTAACCCCAATTTATTTGGAATTTTAGATTATTTTCAGGAAAATAAAATAAAAATTGGAATTTTTACCAAAGGAGAGACCCTGGGGGATGATAAATTATCAAGAAGATATCAACAAATGAGCTCTGAGGAACTTACAAGAAAAGTTTGTAATTATGACGTCACTAGAATCTTGATAGATTGCAGAACTTTTGATGCCAGAAAAACAAATATGCTGGTCCACAGTCTATCAGGGGATTATTCACGAGCGAGAAATCATGCAATTGAACTTCTTGTTGAGAACGGTATGAATTCAGATTTATTCTGTCAAAGAATGTCCTTGCAAACTAATCCAGTTACCCTGGAGAACATTGGGGATGTTTTAGAAATCTTTATATGGGGTGTTGAGAGAAATATGCCTGTTTGCGTGACTCCTACAATGGTCAGCGGAAAAGGCAGGAATTTTGTTTCAGAAACAAAAGGCTCAGAGTTTCAAAAAGAATTAATTGGGCTCTATTCGGATATTTATGTTCATTTAATTAAACGTGGAATTATGAATCTGAATCAACTTGAACAAGAAGGAGTTTCTTCATATGCTGGAATTATGCCATGTAACCAATTGTCCTGTGGGATGTACATTAGAAAAGATGGAGTTGTTCAATGTTGTCCGGGTAATGATGGAGAGCCGTTTACCTTATTTGAAGACGTAAGGAAAAAAAATTTACGGGAAATTTGGACTCAAAGTAAAAATTATGCTCTTGGTCCCTTATTTAATAATAGATGTGTAAAGGACGGATATTCTATTCCCGTACAGTTATACGATGAAGTTTTGGCGAATGTTAAAAAGGAATTAAAAAAACTATAGAAGAAATATGGAAAATGAAAATAATAGAAGAAAAAGTCTTAAAGATATTGTTGGAAGCTACCGTAGAAGATTATTTGGAAAACCAATAAATGCAATCCTGTTTGTTTTGTATCATGGAGAGAATGACGTTGAAGTTAAAGGTGGGGTAGAAGCAAGGGAAGAGGACGAATACTATTTTTTGGACATAATGAAATGTACTTATGGTCAAGGTTATGTAGTAAATGGAAAAAAGAAATATCTCGATGATAGTGTAAGCACCAGGTGGGAGAATTATTTTGGTCTGGCAATTGGAAGAACTCCTTATGAAGCTATGAAAACTGCGCTTGATGGACTTTTAAACAAGGTTTGTAGAAAGCATTCGTCAAGAGGGCGAAAAATTTTATACATACAAAGAAAAGATGGCAAAATAATTAAAAGAGCACGAAAGCAGATTAATTAATAGTCTGCAAAATAAATATATGCATGCACCATTTTCTTGTAGAATCCATAATCTGGCATTTCTTTTCTTGCTTCAATAAATATCTTTCCTAGCCCCTCCCAAAACAAGAACCAGCTTGCTGGTTCTGCCATAATTGAGAGAAATTTAAGGAAAAATCCAGTGTTTTCATGCAGAAAATAAACAGAGATTATAGAGATTATAACCCCTATAAAAAACCACATGAATCCAATCTTCCTTATCCTTCCGATATCTTTTTTCTTTATATTAAAGTGCCTTAAAAAATGAGCCCTGAGCCTTTTTTTAATAGTAAGCTCAAGTGCTTTGTCTCTTTTGCGTTTGGACATTAAAAATTTTAATTCCAGCCCATCTTTTTTATCCACTGCTGCTTTTTTGCATTCTTGAAGGAAATCATCAGATAATGCTTTTTCAGAATGGGCTCTTGGATCAAAGTCCGAAAAAATATCTTCATACGAATCCAAAACTAGCTGTATGCCCTCTTTCTCGCTTAAATCCTCTTTTTTCATATCTATACTATAGAACTTGTATTTATAAATTTAATTCAGCCCTATTTGATCTTTGATTTCCTGCATTGCTTTTATTGAAAGCTGAAAAAATTCATCCAAATTCATGAATTCTTCTATTTCTTTTATAATCCCCCTGTTGCAGTTCTCTGCAAACCTTTTATCCTTAAACTTCTTTTTTAAGCCGGCAGCTTCCATGTCGCTTATTTTCTTTCCCCTCATAAGCGCATAAGCGTATATTAAGCCAGTCGCTGTTTCAGCTGCCGCCAGGCAATGTTCTATTTTTTGCGT
>MFWN01000067.1:6186-7789 GCA_001786395.1 Candidatus Pacearchaeota archaeon RBG_13_36_9 | reverse complement strand
CAATAAAAGCAGGTATCTCCTTATACCCATAAGCATGCGACTGTAATATTTGTATAAAAACAGAATTAAACCCTTTTTCTTTTAGCATCTCCTCTGCCTTAACACAATGTTCCTGCCAGTTATCTCTTGTCAAGGCCCAGTCTACATCATGTAAAAGCCCGAGCATGCCCCAGTATTCAATGTCTTCTCCGAATTTCTCAGCAAGCTTCCTCATTATAGCCTCTGATTCTAAGTAGTGGTTCATATCTGATTCTTTCTGCGGCATGCTTTTTAGCCATTCCAATGCCTGTTCGCGGGTTATTACCATATATTCAAGAATAAGTTTATATATTAAAATGTTTTTATGAGCCAATGAAACGGCTTACTTTCCTAATATGCGCCTCAATTTTGATTATAGCACTTGTCTCAATAGGTTATTTCCTGCCTTCTTTTAAGCCTTCGCAACCAACTGCTAATTTAACAGAAGAGCTAGCTGCACTAAGCTCTTTAAGCCCGAATGCAAACATAAAGACAGTTGCTATCTGTAATGAAACTAACTTCTGTCAGGATTATAAAATTACCTGCAGTGATGGAGAAATTGTTGACCAGGTGCCTGTTCCTGGAGCATTAATACAGCATCCAATAGATTGGAAAGATGAGAGAAATATGGACTATGAGAATTTATGCGAGTGAAAATCTTTCTCTTTCTGTTATTTTATCTAAATCTTCTTCTGTAAATCCCGATTTTTTAGCTGCTTCTCTAAATGGCTCTGTTGCTTCTTTCTAGGATTTTATTCTTTTTATAGCTACCGTACAATAGAGCAAGACTTTTCCATTTATAAAATTTTGTCTTACCTTAAATAGTTTCTTTTATCTATTAATCCCAATCAAATATACCTATCTCCTCATTGTTAATCTCTCTTATTGCTCTCCTTATATCGCTCTCAGGTATGTCCTTGCTACCATCTTTATTTAAGGCAATTGTGCATCCGTCTAAATGTCCTTCAGAGAATATTTTCTTTATCAACTTCTTTCCATATTTTGCTTCTAATTCTTTTTTATTCATCTTAATTATTTCATAGAAAATCTTTCAATTGCCTCTTTCTCTATAAAGTGCATGTCTTCTGGAATTACAAAGCAAAAAGGCTTTGGCACTCCTCTTAGTTTTTTCAATTGCTCAATAGAGCCATAAAATATATGTTGGTGCTCGGTTCCAAGGGCAGAGCATAAAGCTATTTTTTCCATTTTTACCTTGTTTTCTTTTCCATTCTCTCTTAATTGTATTAATGCCCTTTCAAACTCCATCCCTATATCCACAAGAATAAGCGAATGGGCATTTATCCCCTGATTTTGCTTGACATAGTGCATGAAATCTGGCTCAAAATTAGTGCCCCATTTGGGCATTGAAGTTATTTTCCCGAATTTATATAACTGAAGGCCAGTTTCGGCAATTGCATCAAAAACAGAAGCAGAATAAATTACCTTGCATCTTACATTTTCTTTTTCAGCATCCAAAATTAAAGAAATATGGGTAGTTGCAAAAAGCGGAGAGCCGTAGACCAGCAAGGCAACATTTATGCTTTTTGCTTCTTTGATAAGCATGTTTGATTCAACATCCAGCCTG
>MFWN01000067.1:5222-6126 GCA_001786395.1 Candidatus Pacearchaeota archaeon RBG_13_36_9 | reverse complement strand
ACCGTGTACTCTTCCAAGTAGACTTTCTTGCAGTTTTCCAGCGCAAGAAGCCCTTCCTTTGAAATCCCACGTTCGTTCAGTCCTAATCCTATTAAGTATAACATAAAATAAAAAGAAAAATTCAGTTAATAAAGCTAACTAAAAATTTTTAATGGCTTCTAAGCCAAAAAAAGCTTCCAATTAAACCTGTAACAAGCAGGACTGTCCCAAATATATTAGAGGCCAGTTCATTTACTCCAACTGCATTGCCTGTTATATTAGGGGATAAAAAGAGCATTCCCCCTATCAAGCCCACAATGCCGGCTACTCCTGCAACCCATAGCTCCGAGTCGCTATTACTTTTCCGTTTTTCTTTTCTAGTTCTTCTTGCCATAAAAGAATTAATCAATGCTTATTTAAATAGTTTTCTAGATTCGAGCTGCTTGCTTCATACCTTTTCTAGTTTCAAAGAGCCTAAAATCTCTTTTTCAAGATAGCCCTCTTTTGTAATAATATGAATTTTGTCATGAGGAAGGGCCATTTTATAGTTCCCTACTGGCAAACCCAAGTGCTCCCATGTTCTTTCATCCGAATCAAAAATTTTTCTAGCAAGGGATTCCCTTATCTGCACGAAATCGTCATGCCTGGGATTAGTCCTTTTTTTAGAATTTTCAAAATGTGCCTTTACAATGCTGAATGGAAATAAATACACCGATCTCAAATCCAGGGCTTCTCTTAGCTTTTCTTCTGTAGGGTACATTCTCGCCATCGGCACAAGCCGGTTTATTGAGTGATAGGCAAGTGCATAAAACCTGCTTGTTCTGGCATTCCTGTCAAATTTATATAACTGCGTTCTTTTAATCACGCATCCATTATCGTATGCAGACGCTTTTACTTCCACAACAAAACCTTTTGAAGAAACTAG
>MFWN01000067.1:1756-5173 GCA_001786395.1 Candidatus Pacearchaeota archaeon RBG_13_36_9 | reverse complement strand
ATTTCAATTAGCTTCTGCTCGAAAAAAGCTCCAACAACTAATCTTGGCTCGTACATACATTAGAAAATTAATATGGGTTTTAAAAAAATATAGTAATTTTGTTATATATTTCTATTTTTTACCAAATTTTTTTTAAAAAATTCTAAGATTATCTTCGATAAAATTTTTACTATAAAAAGATTTAAAAACAGGTTTTATATTAAAATAATAAATAACTTCAAGATGGTGCCAGCTAAACTGTTCTTAACCAAGGGGGTGGGAGTTCATAAAAACAGGCTCCAGTCCTTTGAGCTAGCTTTAAGGAATGCAGGAATTGAAAAATGTAATCTGGTTTATGTTTCTTCAATACTCCCTCCCAATTGCAAAATTATACAGAAAGAAGAAGGGTTGAAATACCTAAAGCCAGGACAAATTACTTTCTGCGTCATGGCAAGAAACGATACTGACGAGCCCAATCGCTTGGTTTCCTCTTCAATTGGGATAGCAGTGCCTAAAGATGGCAATCATTACGGATATCTTTCAGAGCATCATGCTTTTGGAGAAACAGCTAAAAAATCAGGAGATTATGCAGAAGATTTAGCTGCAACAATGCTGGCTACTACTTTGGGGATAGAGTTCAATCCAGACACTGCATGGGAAGAAAGAGAGCAGATTTACAAGGCATCTGGAAACATTTTCAAGACAACCAACATCTGCCAGTCAGCTGAGGGAAACAAAGATGGCTTATGGACAACAGCAATTGCAACAGCAGTTCTTTTAGAAGATGAATGCAGTTATAATAGTGGCAATAACAATAACAGTAACAATAAGGCCGCAGCTGATTCTACAGTAAGCAATTATAGCACTGCAAAATAGAAAAGATTATTAATCTCTTTTTCTTAAAATTTTTATGAATACGCTAAAAGAGTATCAAGAATTGTGCAAGGCAACAGCAAAAAAGTTTGATACGCAGGAAAAAGAGATTTTAACCTGGGGGTTGGGCATTGCAGGAGAGGCAGGGGATGTTGCTTCATGCATAAAAAAGACTTTTGCCCATGATAACGACCAGAGAGCAGGAATTAAGGAAAATATTGGGGATTCTTTATGGTATGCCGCAATGATTTGCAACTTCTTTGGCTGGGATATGCAGGAGCTTTTAGAGGAGAACATAGAGAAGCTTAAAAAAAGATATCCGCAAGGTTTTACAATAGAAGATGCCAAAAGAAACGGAACAAAAATTGACTGGAATCAAAAAATTTAATCGACTTCAAACTCAAACCTATACCTATCTTTTCCTTTTCTCTCTACTTTTAGAATTTTAAAGTATCCAATCTCTCTCGTATTCTTTACATGAGGGTCTCTGCACGGTCTTTTATCAAATCCAACAATATCCACAATTCTAATTTCTTTTACACTTTCTGGTATTTTTGATAAATCAAACTCTTTTTCAACTTCCTCTCTTTTAAAAATTGTTTTCCTGACTTCTAGCCCTTTCTCAATAATCTGGTTAGTTTCTTTTTCCAGTTCTTTTAGGGAAACTGCCCTCAAATCATTTTCGCTAGAAACATCCAATCTCCCTTTTTCTTCTTCAAACCTTACAATTATTACCTTTGTTCCAGGAAATTTATCTTCAATTATCTTAGCGAGAATATGCTCTCCTGTCTGCAGCTTTCCTTCGTTTGGTTTCATAAATAATAATACATTCTGCATTATAAAAATATTCTTATATGCGCATTTAAAATAAGAGATAATGGAAAGAGAGCAGATTTACAAGGCTTATAGGCAACATTATTACTACTGCAAGGCTCATTGAAGAGCAATCATCTCAGAAAGGACTTCTTCTAGCTGCCCTGGTTCGATTATTTTTTGCAGCGCATAATAGCACATTACGTCTTTTTCTTCAGCATTATAGTTTATTCCTATCCTTGGCATATCCCATGCATAAGCCATGCCAACTTCAGCAGTTAAGTCTTTTCCATAATCCTTAAGAACTGCTATAAAAATGTCAGCCTTTCTGATTAACTCTACATTTTTTTTAAATCTCTCGTTGTAAGGGACATTTTTGGGGGAGTGAGTTACTGCGCAAAGTACATTAAAACCAAGAGATTCTATTCTCTTAATCAGCTCGTAATTTAAGTCCCCTAGTTTATGGGGGGTGCACAAAAATACTGTTTTTTTATCTTTCATTTTGTCCATTTTTTATCGCTGCTCTTCCAGAGAGCCATCAGGCTTATTATAGCTATAAAAAAAAGGGTAAGAACTGCTGGAAATTTAAGAGAAAAGTCAGTAAAAGACAATACAATAGAAGAGATTAGGCTTAAAACTGCCAAGAGCATAAACCATCTTTTCCCAGCTTTTAATTCGTCTCTTGCCAAGTAAGCAAGAAGATAGCCTGCAGGAAATGCAAGCGCCAGGGCTATTACATACAAAATCACCATTTTGACAAGATATTTAAAACAAGGTGCTTTAAAAACATTATGCGCTTTGCAATAGTTTATTCATTAAAAGACCCCGCAGGGGTTAATATAGTTGAAAGGATTAGGGAAACAGGATTCTTGCCACAGGTTCCAATAATCAATCTGAAAAAAGAAACAATTTATTCAGATAACTTAGAAAAACATCTTTGGATTAAGAATGTTGATTTTGTTGTGTTTGCCTCCAAGCATCGCTCTGAAAAAGGCAACCCTTCTTTATCGCTTCACGCCCCTGGAAACTGGAGAGGCAATGATTTTGGGGGAAAAGAAGGAAAAGTAGCGCCGACCTCTGCTTTTGTCCTGAAGTATTTGTTCCAGCAGTTGAATAAAAATGCACAAGAAGCAGGATTAAAAGACTATCAGGTGACTTTAGAGGTAACTCACCACGGCCCAGCAATAGCCAAGCCCTGCTGTTTTATTGAGCTCGGCTCATCAGAAAAGCAATGGCCTGACAAAGAAGCTGCCAAAGTAATAGCCAAGACCATAATAGGCCTGCAGCACTATGAAAAGCCTAATTATAAGCCCGCAATAGGAATTGGAGGCCCTCACTACTGTCCCAATTTTAACAAAATCCAGCTTAATTCAGAATATGCAATTTCTCACATAATCCCAGAATACTCTCTTCCGTTAACTGATTCTATTTTAAAAGAAGCTCTGGGAAAAACCGAGGAAACTATCAATGTAGCAATAATTGACTGGAAAGGCTGCGGTAAAAGCGAGGAAAGGGAAAGAGTTTTGGAAGTAATTAAAAGGGCAGGCTTAGAAATTAAGAGGACAAGCGAGATTGAGAAATAAATCTAAGATATTCTTATTAAAACAGCCCTTTAAACCAGTTAATTACTTTATCTACAAAATTTTCTGGCTTAGCAACATTAACACAACCATTGCTTCCCTGAGAATAAATGTCATTAGGATTGTTTCGCGTCCATACACATCCATAATCATCTCTGTAAGTGTTCCACAT
>MFWN01000067.1:0-1701 GCA_001786395.1 Candidatus Pacearchaeota archaeon RBG_13_36_9 | reverse complement strand
AATCAGCTGAGCAGACCTTGTATCTGGATTCCAGGCAGCACTGTGAGTCATATCTACATCCCTTTGAGAAACATAAAACGTGAAATCATCTTCTTCAAATTGGATTAGGTCAGGTGGAGGGTTGCCAGGGCCATATGGATAAGTGTGTGCATAATCTCCTGATTTTTGCCCTATATTTTTCATATTGTTATCATTAAGGATAAGCCCAGCAAATAAAATCGAAAATTTGCGGCCAGTATTTGAAGAATAGGCTTCTTGTCCCCCATCCTGAATAACACCATAATGATCAATACCTAACTGGACAAAACGAACCAATAGTGTCTCTTTTTGCTGATTTGAGAAATCAAGGTTCAGCATCAATGCAGCTATGCCAATTTGATCAGCTGAAGCGATATCGTAATGTATCATATTGTCGACTGGGTGAGACATACGACCAAGTGAGTCAGGAATATGGTCAACCCAGGGCCTTTCAAACATTCTTTCAACTGAATCTGATTGAGCATCTCCTGCCTGTTGAACCAGTCTTGGAGTACTGGCTACAGGAGCAAGTCTTTTAAGATAAGAGTAATCTAATTGATTTTTATTAAACTTGATATCTTTAGGAACATTGGTATAAGGAGGCCTGAAACTTCCTGCAGGAGCAGGACTGCTTAAAACAGTCAATATTGCTGCTGTTTGTAAAAGCGTCCTAGCATTAGGGTCGTAAGGAATAACGCTTATACTGGAAACTAAAGAGCCGGTTTGAATTGTCAAAGGATTGCTTGATGAAAGCTGCTGGTTGTTAGGGCGGGCAACATTAAGGCTTGGATTGTAATATTTTGGTTGCATAACGTTGCCATAAATTTCGCTGTCATATCCTTGAACATAAACTAACCTTGGAGAAGGATTAAGCATAGAGCCATGAACAATTCTTCCTGTTCCATCGTCTCTGGATATAGGGGTTATTCCTATTATTTTGACAGGCCCGACAACCCAGTAATCTCCGTTTGCAAACTGCCCGTATGGATATTGCCTGTCAAAAGTCCAGGTTATTCCAAACTGGCTAATTTGGTTTGTTGTTGGTGTAGAAGCTGGCTGGCAAACCCCTAAACCAGAATTCCAGTCACAAGCTAAACAAATATTATTTTCACAGGTTGATTGAGTGAGATAATTAGAGCAGCTAGCCCCATAACAAGGATTAGATAAACATACTCCATTTTGACAACTCTCCCCTGCATCGCAATCTCCATCTACAATGCATCCAACACACACTCCTAGTCTGCAAACTCCTGTTGAACAAGCAGTTTCATCTGGCCTAAAAACATCATTAGGGCAAGCTACAGAAGTTCCTGTACAAAGTTCAGCTATATCACACTCTCCACCAGAAGCCCTGCATGTATATGTATTTGGCCTGAACCCATTACTTGGACACAACGTAGAAGTTCCTGTACAAAGTTCAGCTATATCACATTCTCCACCAGAAGCCCTGCATGTATATGTATTTGGCCTGAACCCATTGGCAGGGCAAGCTACAGAAGTTCCTGTACAAAGTTCAGCTATATCACACTCTCCACCAGAAGCCCTGCATGTATATGTATTTGGCCTGAACCCATTGGCAGGGCAATCTGCATTACTTCCTGAACAATACTCTGCAATATCACAATCTCCACCAGAAGCCCGACATAAATTAGTTGTTGAATTATACTTTATTTCACATTTTCC
>MFWN01000066.1:9751-9940 GCA_001786395.1 Candidatus Pacearchaeota archaeon RBG_13_36_9 | reverse complement strand
TAACCTCCTTAGGTTATGATAAATCAATCCTGTCCCAGTTTCTAAAAAAGAAAAAATAACAACCTCTCAGTTTATCTCAATTTATTTAGGAATTCATTCTCTTGGTTCTGTTGCAATGAATGCCCACCAGGGTTTTGCTATGTTAGTAACTTCTCCTGTCTCTGCATCAACTGTAGTTTTTACCTGCAT
>MFWN01000066.1:6980-9672 GCA_001786395.1 Candidatus Pacearchaeota archaeon RBG_13_36_9 | reverse complement strand
AGCTCAAAGCTGCAATTATTGTCTGAACTGCATTCCCTGATTCTCAGCCTTTCTCTTGCCTTCTCTGCTGCTTCATCAGGCAATATCTTTACTTCTTTTCTTTCTCCATTACCTAACTTAGCCATTAACCTTGCGGTATTCCTTCCTGACTCGTTCTCCAGTTCAACTTCAAGTTCTGTAGAAACATTCACCCTCTCTATTGTGATTACAATAATGTTCCCAGACCTTCCTGCCTGTATTGTCATCATTCTTCCATTTTCTGTTATGCAGGAAACAACTGCTCCCTGGCAACTGCATCCTTCCATGCACTCTGATTCGTTCCTTTTCTGCCATGGAATGAAAGTCAGGTTAGTCCTGTTCTGAATCCTTGTTTTTGTTTGATTGACAATTGTCTTTCCATTGTCGCCTGTTTCATTATTATCTTCTGTCTCATTGTCATCCTCAGTTGCATTGCCGTTTCCTGTCTGGTTGTTGCCATCAGTTGCGTTTCCAGTGTTGTTGTTTTGCGCATTTACTGATTTAGCAAATACCATCCCATCTATCCCTAAAACTAAAATTCCTAAAACTAAAAAAATTAACCACTTTTTCATAATTAATTATAGATAAAAGCTGTTTAAAAAGGTTTCTTAATTGCTGCTATGCTGCCTATTGGTATTCCCTGTGCATTCAATTTCCCTACATCTTTGTCTAAAAGCACGCTTTTTATGTTGGTTCTTCTCTTAAAGCCCCTGAATTTAATCATCCTGAATGCAATAATCCCGGCAAAAACAAGAAAAACTGCAATTAAAATTATGCTGAAAATAAGGTTCTTCTGCGATTCATCTAAAATAGCCATTCCGCTTACCTTTGATTCTCCTAAAACCACCTCTTCCTGCACAAATGCAGAAGAAGTATCTGACAACGCATTAATCAATAAGTTAAAGGTCCCGCTTAATTCTTCATCTGAACTCAAAACTGCCTCAAATTCCTGCCTTGAAGCTGCATTTATTGTTTTTGAATCTTTAAATTCTGCAACTTTCTCGTTTGTTTTGTTTAGCAAAGAGATATCAATCTGAACCTGCTGAGTTACATTTGAGAGCTCTTCAAGAGAGTAAATAACTTTAACCCTGCCCTCCTTATCTTTCTCTATTTTAACCAAGCTTACTGCCAGTTTCTTCTCAATTATATCTGCATTAAAGGCAGCAGAAGCATTAGATTCCAGGCAGCCTAAAAAAAGTTCTATTAAATAAGAGCTGGATTCTAATTTATCTGGAACTTTCAGATTAAAAGCAAACTCGTACTCCTCCCCCGCACTTAATCCCTTGATTCCAGAAGAGCTTATCCATCCGGCATTTTGGCCTGCTCCAAGAAGCTTGCACTCGTTTAAGAATAAAGTCCCGTTATTTTTTGCCTTTAAAACCAGTTTTTTGTTCTGCCCTGGGTCAACAACAATATTTGGAAGGCCGCTCACCTCAAGACCGTAAACTTTAAGAATTACAGGAGCGCCCCCTCCACCTCCACCCCCGCCTCCTGAAGGCGGCGAAACTGGTGTAGTGGAAGTGTCTACAATAAAGCTGGAATTGGTAAAATTCATATTCCCAGCAGAGTCATTGACATAAAAATTGAACACAAAATTTCCATCGCTGCTTACTGAAAAGCTGGTTGTTGAAGGAGTGCAGTTTACTGTAGTGTTAGCTATTTCTGGACTGGCCCCTTTGTAAGCATTATACCAGCAGGTGACAGGGCTGCTATCTAAAATAGCCCACTCAGCTACCACACTTCTTGAAGTTTTCTTTCCAGAAGGCTGCGATAAAGTAACTCTGGGATTTAAAGTATCAATGTAGAACATTCTATTTCCATTAAATGCCTCGTGCCCTTGGGTATCATTGCATTTAATATTCCAGGTATAATTTCCATCCGGCAGAGTCAAGTTAAAGAAGTTATCGCTGCCATTTAAAGGAGAAAAATCAGTCAGGTTGTATTTAAAACCACCATCAAAATCTCCCCAAAGTTCACAACTTTCTAAGTCTATGTCAGAGGGAGTGTATCTAAAAACAATGTCATGAACATTAAGGTAGGAATTAACAGGGGATTTAAGGATTATATTAGGCGCTCCTATATTAACTGAAAACTCTCCTGTATCCAAGGCAGTATTTCCCATACTATCGTTTGCAAATAAACTTATATTATACGCTCCATCCCCTGAAACATTAAAAGAAGCGTTTTGACAATCCAGAAGGCTTACGTTCTCTCCATTATTAATGCTGTACCAGCAGCTCTCCAAGTTCCAGTCAGAAACAAAAAATTCTAAGGCAATAGATTCATTGTACCCGTAAGCTCCATCAGGGGAAATAAGCAATAATGAAGGCGGGATTGCATCAAGAGTTACATTTAACCATCTCGTTACAGTAGCAGAAGAGTGGTTCTCATCTCCGCTTGAAACAGCAGTTACATTATAATATGCATTATCCATATCAGGATTTCTATTCAACCCATTATCCAGCGTAACATCAGCGCCATTAAAATAAATAGTGACATTTCCATACAAAGTCGTTGCAGTTAAGTTATACTGCTGCGGATAAACAATTTCCAAATCATTTTCAATCCCATTTAAATAAAGCTTTATATCCCCTGCTGCTTTCTCAATACTAAAATTACCGGCAGAACTCGCGCTTGTATAATTTTGACTCTCGGTTACATTACAAACATAATT
>MFWN01000066.1:6830-6972 GCA_001786395.1 Candidatus Pacearchaeota archaeon RBG_13_36_9 | reverse complement strand
CTACAGGCAATATGACCCCCTGGCCATTCTCGCTCGCAGTAACGTCCAAATTATTCCTGTATAATTTTATGTTTCCTTCTGTGTTGCTCGAACTGCACGATGCATTAATTTCAGTGCCATAACTTTGTGGAGAAGTTTTATC
>MFWN01000066.1:4417-6804 GCA_001786395.1 Candidatus Pacearchaeota archaeon RBG_13_36_9 | reverse complement strand
TCCTATTTACTATAATTGTTTTTTCATCAAGATTGCTTGCTGCTGAATAATTCTGCCCGCCAGCTGTATTAATAGAATAATTATACTCTCCAGCCCCAAGAATAACAGTTTCTCCAGCCCCCTTATCCTCTCCGTTCCTGTAAACCTTATAAACAACATCCCCATCTCCGGTATTGCTTTCAGAATAACCTATTGTGACCAAAGTTCCGTAATTTATTGTCCAAGATTCATTGTTTATCAGGGAAGCAGAAGGAACTGCCTTGTTAACAGTAACATAAAGTTTGACGCCAGTTGAATTTTCAAGATAATTTAAGCTGCCAGAAGAGTTCACAAAATATTCGTAATTCCCCGCTGCAAGGACTTTGTTTACTGAGTTTTCAGAATCTGCATTAACCCCATTTCTATAGAGGTTTATTGTTCCAGAATCAGAACGCGCGGATGCATTTAATTGCTGCAAATAATTTAAAGTCAGGTTATTGGCAATTCCATTCAATAACAAGCTAACTGCATTGCCCAGCTTATTTACAGTTAAGGTTGCGTTTACGCTTCCGGCAGTATAATTCTGCCCGCCTGTTGTATTGTATTCATAAACATATGTTGCCGCGTTTAATGTTTCAGTATTTGGATTGGCTATGGGGATATTGTTCCTGAATAAATTATAAGCCAAGTCCTGGTCTCCGGTATTAGCTTCACCGGCAGTTGCGCTTGTTTGTGTCCCATAACTCACACTATTAGAAGGCGTTATAACAATCTGCATGTTACCTGTAGGGGATGCTTTTGTTATGTTTGCATACAAAATAACTCCAGAAGAATCAGTATAATTCTGATTCCCAGTTACATTTGCCTTGTAAGTATAATAGCCTACCCCTAAAATCTTGTTCGCTGAATTTTCCGAATCGATGTTTGTTCCATCCCTGTACAGATGAAATGTTCCCCCGTTTGTCGATGTTGTTGCGTTTAAATTCTGAAGATACGCCAGAGTTAGGTTTTCTGATGCAGAGTTTAACAACAAATTTATTGAAGGACTTGCTTTAGATACAGTATAATACTTTAATAAGGAAGTATTATAATTGCCAACAATATCCTTAGCCCACCAATAATAACTATAAGTTCCTGCAGCTAAGTTTGTTCTATTAAATATGTAAACATCTGACAAATTAGATAAAGACGTATAATTAATTCCATTAAACTCTATTCCAATCTCATCTAAATTGCTTTCATTTAAGGTTACGTTAAACTGATAAAATTGCCCGGGGCTGTAAGACGAGCCATTAGCAGGGCTCTCCTGGTAACTAGAAAATTCAGGGTAAAAAATATCTGATAAAGAATAGGTTATGTTCAGATAGGGCCATAAACTTGAATCAGAATACTCTTTAGAATTATATGTATTGATATCTGCATCTGATGTGTATAAAACCGACCTAAAATCCATACCATCATCATATGCTTTTTGAACCCCATTTTTAACACTAAAGCATCTCCAGGTTGAATCATAAGTTGCATTCATTCTTACCCAAGATTCAGGAGTCAGATTGCACGCCGAAGAGTTATCCAGATTTAACCCGCAGGGCTGGTTGTTCCAGGTTAGTATCGATTCATCAAAATCCGCATAAACCTGGCTCACATTAATTAATTGGTTTTTGCCTGTTGTAAGATATAAGCACATTTCAGCACTGTCTATTTGCTGGTTTTCAGGTATTAAGGAAATATTAAAGCTGAGATAACTCCTTGCACCACTTCCAGTTTTAAGAATTGCAGATGTCCCAAAGTTTTTATTCGCATCTCCAGCATCAGCAACATAGCTGTCTCCCCCTCCCACAGTGCTGTTTATTTTTATAGTAGGGTCGATATATATTGGATAAACTCTTTCTGTTGCATTGAGCCAAGTGTAAGGAGTAAAGATTTCAACAACTAAATTGCCAAATAAATTATAGTCCAAAGAATAACTTAGATTAAGCTGGCTTCCATTAGAATCATAGGCAATTGGCTTTGTAAAATAATAAATTGTTTCATTGTTTTCATCTAAAAAATAAATTTCCTCAGAAGTATCTGTAGTTATTAAATCATCAAAATCTATTTTTTGCCCATTTATCTTCATATTTGTATTATTATTTGAATCAACATCATAGCTTCTGATTTTAAATTTTAAAATCAAATTATCCGTTTCAGAAGGGCTTGCTTTTATGCCCAATAAATCGGCAAGGCTGTCAATAATTAATTCCTCTTTTAAGCTCACAGAACCATAATTATATTTTAAATCTATATTCTGAAATTGGTCTTGATAGTTTATTGTTCCCCCATCTACTACAGCAACTGATTGTTGCATATGCGGACTTGCTTGTCCTGTAAATTTTAAGCTTTGAGGAGCGATTGTAATAGTATAATTA
>MFWN01000066.1:4056-4367 GCA_001786395.1 Candidatus Pacearchaeota archaeon RBG_13_36_9 | reverse complement strand
ATTTTTAAAATAAGCCTCGTATAAATTTAAATCCCTATAATAATCGTAAGTCGCACCATACATTATTGTTTGATTATGAATCAATGTTGTATTTATAGGAATATAATCTGAACCATTAAGAGTATTGATAACATTGCTATAAACCTCAAGCTCATACCTCCCAAGGCCCTTATCAATTCTATTCCAATAATCTCCTCTTTCAATTGCCATAACTCCTGGCAAAAGTACAGCTAACAAAACCCAGATTAACAATATTCCTCTTTTACTCATTTTTGCCTCCCTTTTTCATCTTCCATCATCTTAATCATCTC
>MFWN01000066.1:292-4030 GCA_001786395.1 Candidatus Pacearchaeota archaeon RBG_13_36_9 | reverse complement strand
TAGCATTTTCTCTGCAGAACTGTTTAAATTTATCGTAAACCTTACTATCAAAACTTAAAGTCACCTTTTTTTGCATACCCTTTATAAGAAAACAACATTTATAAACTTTCTCATTAAATACGAGTAAATACATATAATTATAAAGAAGTATAAAGCTTACCTTATATAAGACAACGCCCAAGCGATATCTTTAAATATAATGTGTCTTTTAAGGATTAATGATAAAAAAGAGTTTAATCTTGCTAATAGCAGTTTTTGTTTTGCCATGTATTCTTGCCCAAGAATACAAACTAGGCATAGATCTCCAGGAAAGTTTCCAGGCTGGCGACCCAATAACCTTTAAGGTAAATATTTTTGACTCTCAAAATAATATAATAAACGGGGAAGTTAAGGTAGAGATAGAAGATCCGGAAACAGGGACTGTAATTGAAAAAACCGTGAATTCAGGAGAGGCGGCAAGCGTTGTTATTGACAATCCCCGGGCAGGCTACTGGTCCATAAGCGCAATATACCAAGACATGCCTGTAACAAAAGAGTTCTTTGAAATTAAAGCAAACCAAGAAGTAAAATTTGATATTGTTGGGGATGAATTAATCATAAGGAATGTGGGCAACAAAAGATATTCCAATACTATTGATATAGTAATAGGAGAATCTTACACCCAGCAGGATATTGAACTTGATATTGGGGAAGAAACAAGTTTCAGGCTAGTCGCGCCAGATGGAACTTACTCAGTAAAAGTCACAGACGGCAAAACTACCCTCTCGCAGGCAGGTGTGCAGTTAACAGGAATATCAGGAAATGTCATTGGAATTCTAGACCCTAACAGAGGAGAACCCGGCCCCATTACAAGTGGGCCAAGAGGAGACCAAACCATTTATGGCTCACTGAGAAACAATACTATTGTTTGGGTTTTTATACTAGTTGTTGTAGGTGCGGCAATACTTCTTGCAGTAGAAAGAGGCTACAGGAGAAGAATTTAGAGTCTTTTTCCTGCCTTATGAATCATTATTTTATTTAAAACATTAAGATACTTCTGCCCATTTATATTCCATGTATTAGCTGAACCAAAATCAGAAGCAATATGCTCTAATTCTTCTCTGTCTTTTGGAGACAAATCGAGAACATAATTGAGCCTATCATAAAATGCTTTCCCCTTTTTAAACGGAACTAATAATCCTATGCCCTGGTCCTCCATATCCTTAAAAAAAAGGGATTCTGTTGCAATAGTTATCCTTCCTGTCCCAATCCAATAAGTTCCTGGTCCGCTTGAAATTTGTTCTTCTGCTAAATTTCCTATAACACCATAATCACTCATCTTCATTATGCCAAGTAATTCTCTGTCATCTAAATGCGCATTTAAAAAAACCAGATTAACGTTAGTTAAATCCTCTAACTTATTTCCATAAAGGTCTGTAATTTCATCTACAGTCCTATCCGCGACTTTCTTTCTTGTAATTACCGCTCCCCTGATATTCTTTTCTTTAGCCAATTTAATAAGAGATTCCCTATAGCTTTCCCCCTCTTGTTTCAATATCTCCTCGTGAGTTGCTCCCGCAACTAGATAAAGAATATTGTCCCTATCTTTCCTTGTTTTTAATACTCCTGACAAACCATTTAGAATGTACTCTATTCCCTTACTGGGAGATAAAAAACCAACAGAAGTAGCTAACTTTCTAGGAGTTCCATCCTTTTTAACAAACCCATACTTTCTTTTTAATTCATTCCTGTCCTTATCAAAATCAACTTCAGGAATTCCATGGGCAATATCAATTAATTTTCCTCTTGGAATAATTTCCTTAACTCCCCCCCTCACTCTGAAATATAAATCTGGATTCATTAAAGCTTTCCTTGCAGAAGGGGTAATACAAATAAACTTGTCTGAGTTTTGTATCATTCTAACCATAACATCTCTTTTCTGTTCCCAATCTTCTCTAGAATCATTTGTAAGAACTGTATGACCAACAATAACAGAAGCAACATCTCCTTCTTTCAAAATTTCTAACAGTCTAACCGCATTATCTTGTGTATGGTATTCTGCAAAAATTCCGTATTCGTGATTTAAAAATACCCCCATATCTGACCCCTGGCTTCTTAGTTCTTTAGCAAGCATAACAATTGATCTTGCTGCATCTTCGTACGAAGAAGGATTGTCCTGAACAATTTCCTGGGCAATATGCATCCGGTACCTAGCGGGGTAAACGGTTTTTCCTGCCTCATGAACAATAGGATAAGTCAACCACTCCCCCACTCTCCCTCTTGGATCATTTAAAAAACTCTCAATCATATCCTTAGCAAAACTGCCTACACCACATCTTCTGGGTGGAAAAGTACTTATATTGGCAACGTAGAATTGTCCACTTCTCATTTCAAAAATAAAATCCTTTATATTACTTACTTAAATGTAGCATTTATAAATCTTTGCACAAGTTCTATCTCTATAGTAGTTACAAAAATATTTTGTCACCCTTCTCTCTGCAGACTTATCTATTATTAACAGGGACCCGAGGTTTATAATAATTACTGCATTAGAAAATAATTTTTTATACTATAAAAAACCAATAAACAAGAAATCCTGCAAAACCATAAATTATATCCATTATCTGATTTATTGGAATCTCTTTAAACCTCTTGCCAATTATATGCTTAAAAATCATTGGTTCTATAATTTCCCAAAAAGTAAAAAGAGACAGTGTTACAAATACCGAAGTTATAAAAATAAGCCCGATATTTTTCAATATGAGCCCAAAAAGAACCCCGAAAATAAAATGAACTGCTGACCACCAGTCTAAATAACTCCTGTCCTTCAGCAAGCCCCCAACAATTTCTTTTATGTGCATCTCTAGTCATAATGGAAATAATCCTGGCTTTAAAACCATTTCGGAAAAATAAGAATAAAAAGTGCTCTGCCAGAGATTTGAACATGGAACTAACGAGATAACATTTAGTGAGAAAACAAGGTCAAAAAGCTAGAGAATCAATCATAAATATTTTTTCTATGACCCAATTCTACTACAAAGATAATGGATTTTTCTGGTCTAACATCTAAAATTGCCCTATATTCTCCGATTCTTAGGATAAAATAAGGAGTTCCCTGTTTCCTTTTTATAAAATGAAAAGGCCTTATTTTAATTCTTTCAAGAACACTTAACACCCTTAATTGAACCTCTTTCTCCAGTTTATACAGCTGTTTTTCTGCTGATTGCGAGAACTCAATAGAGTACATCTTATGCAGCCAATTTCTTCTTAATCTTTTCAAGAGAAATTGTTTTTCCCTCTTTTATTTCTTTTTCAGATTGTTCTATATTTCTTTTTGTCGCTTCAGAAAATTCCATCCTATCTTCCACCAAATCCCAGATAACATTCTCGTAACTTTCTTTTTCATGCATTTTCATTATCGCAAGCTTCTCCAGAAGCTCTCTGCTTACTTGAATTGTTGTATCCATAGTGAGTATATAACTCGCTATAGGTATTTAAATGTTTTGTTTTTTAGCTTAGGAGATTTGAACTCTGGATTAACGAGATAGCATTTTGTAAAACTTGTAGAAATAGGGTGGATAGGCAACACAACTAACACTAGTTTAATTTAAGTTGTAAAAATGGTTAATTAGTTCTACTTTTGAACTCTTATTTGTATCTTGATTGAGCTGACAATGATTTGGAGATTTTTATCTGTTGGAGCAATCTTAATTGTATAGTCTCCTGGAGATGGGGCAAACTTATAATTGACATCTATTC
>MFWN01000066.1:0-250 GCA_001786395.1 Candidatus Pacearchaeota archaeon RBG_13_36_9 | reverse complement strand
TAGAGAAACTTGAATTGTGCGAATCAGTTGGAGAAATAAATTCCACTTCATAGTAGGAGGTTGAGCTTATCCCGCGAGAGTTTGAAGAATATTTTATGTCTATGAAGAATGAATAATCCTTGTTATCTAAAGGCACATCGTTTGGAATGTTGAAACCTCCAGTGTAAGCATCCCCGGAGTTTTCTAGTGAAAACTCATATATTGTTTTTGTTTTAAGTGTATTCATTCCAAAATAAAGGGTAACTAAGCC
>MFWN01000065.1:10257-18576 GCA_001786395.1 Candidatus Pacearchaeota archaeon RBG_13_36_9 | reverse complement strand
GGAAAAGAAAGACCTACGAAAAAATGGGAATAAAGGTTATCTGGACATATGGAGAAGACATCTTCGAAGTGGGCGAGGATGGAAAGTCCCATAAATACCAGGATTTTGAATATAACTTACTGAGAGCAATTAAAGAGGCGGCGTAGGAAAACAAGAATTGTGAGACTCCAAAGAAAGCGAGTAGAGTTGGGTGGAAAAGCATTAATCAACTGAATAATAAGGCAGTTTTTCTTTGAATCTTTTTTTCTCCTGAGCAAAATGTTTTTTGCATAAATAGCTCCATCCCATATTTTTATATTTCCCTTTAAGCATGCAGGGATAAACTTCTTTGAAAGCTAGATTTCTGCATTTCCCCTTGTAATCACATAAAGGTCTTCTTTTCCCATTCACGATTTTATACCTGATTTTTCCTTCCATATCCTTCAAGTTAATTCAATCCATTTAGCTATCTTCTTTATGCCTTCTCCCGCTAAACCATTCAAACATATCTTTTCTAATCTTAGCCATTCTTCCGTCTGGATGAGTAAAAACAATTCCCTCGACAAATCCTAAGTAATGCCCATCTTTATCTTTTTCCAAGCCGTGTTTCATTGCCCAGTATAGAGGCATTAGCTCATCTTTAAACCAATTCGAAATTGTTTCAAAATTTTTAGGATATTTCCCCCAGCTTTTGTATCTCAAATGTTTCTGGCAGAATGTTGAAAAAGGAATCCACAAATGCCCTTCTATTTTGTATGGATTTCCATTGACTTTTTCTCCAATTAGCTCTCCAAAATGCTGCCCGTCTGCTAAAAATTCCATGTATCCCCGCTTATAACTTTCAATTAACCCTTCAATAATATGACTTTTTGATTTATTAAAAAAAGGTATCCTTTCAGTCCTGTTCCAAACACTTACAATTATTCCATCTTGAATCAAAATTGATACATTGGTTCCATCTAATTTTTCAATTGCCATTACATTTTCATCTTCAAAAACCCATTCGTATCCAGGAGCAATTTCGTCAGTAACGATATAATCTCCATTAGGCATAAGCTTCCTTACAAATGAGCATTCTATCTTCTCCATATCTCTGACTTTTATTTGTTCCATTTTAATAGAAATGAGTAGAGGGCTAGCAAGCCCCCTAATTTATACAAAAGTTAACCCTTGCGGGATGCAGCAGCATGGCATTGCATATTTTCTTTCATTTTGAAGCTCAGGCACATGGCCTTTTTGTTTTGTTCGAGCCCATAACAAGTAATTTTAATTTATCTCCTGATTTTCTCATTGTTTCAATTATTTTTATGGTTGGTTTGTTGGAGAGGTTTTGCTAATCTCTTCTATCCTTTCCAAGGCCTTTTCAATTGCAGCTATTTTTTCCTTAAGTGAGTTTTCTTTTGCTGCTTTCCTTTGTTTTGCATTCTCACTGGAACCTTCAGCTTTTTCTATCTCTCTTTGCTTCATCCTTTTTTCTCTCTCCACTATTGTGTTTATATCGCTTTTCCAATCAGAAAAGTCTTTTTTCAGCTGCTCTAATTTAAGCTCTTTTGTCTTAACCTCTTCATCCAGCTCCAAAATTTCAGAGATAATATCCAGTTTTTTCTGGGTTAATCTTTCAACAATGCTGTATCTTGATTGGCTCTCGCTCATTTTTTTATCTATGCATAAAATTTAATGTATCTCAAAGAAATCCCCCGCTTAAATAACCCTAACGTAAGTTTTTAAGTACTCAAAAACTTCTCTAAATCATCAGCTGTCTTACAGTATTGATAAAATCTTCAGCGGTATCTATTGCTTGCTTTGCACGATATTCTTCTGCGCTTTCAGTAACATTATATGTGAAAATTTCCCTATTTGTTCTGGTTTCATCGTATTTCTTGGCATAATCGTAGGCTTTTTCTTCAAAATATTTTATAGAAATATTTTGGACTTCTGCAGTTATTTTTAGAGTTTCCAAATAATTCTCATACAGGTGCTTAGCCAATTTTCCAGTCTTGACCATATAATACAAGATCAAATGTTCAGTTATTGCGTGAACTCCCCTTAGCCCTTCTCTTAATTTTCTTTTATAAGCTAACGCAATAAAGGCATGAACTATATAATACATAGAATAATAAGCTGCAGACACAACTTCTGAATAATCCCTGTAACCCTTATGCAAGCCAAATTTGCCGCTCTCTCTGGAAGCATTATAAATCAGTTTTGCGCTCTCCAGTCTATTTTTACTCTTTTCCTCATAAAATTCGCTAATCTTATATTTTTCATTTTCATTAAGATTCTTCAAATCCCCAGAATCTATAAGCCCCAAAATACTTTTTTCTGCCTCTGCAATCTTCTTTTTTATTATATTCTCTTTTTTCATTTTAAAATGATTGAAACCACGCGCTTTAGCGTATGAGATGATAATATCCCTCTATCCCATAAAGGAGAATGTGATGCGTTTTTGCTTCATTACCTATATTTAGATTTTTTGTATTTTTTATCATCTCTTTAAAGTCGCAAATATCCACGACATTAAGGCTCTTTTTTACTTTTGCGTATGCTTTTTGGACGGCATTTTCTGCGTCTTTTATTTCTTTTTTGTGATTAACAATCATTAGTAAGTCTAAGTCTGACTTTTCATTTTGAAGTCCTTTAGCATAACTTCCAAAAACCGCCAGTATAAAAAAAGGGCCATTAATATTTTTCAGGATATCAGCAAGCATCACCTTTGCCCAGGGATGTTTTTTAAGAAAATTATCTTTTCTTTTAAACTCCAAATCAATAAAGGTCTCCAAAGGAGCATGTTCATTTAAAGTAACAATTTGCGCTGGAGGAACAAGCTGTTTTTTAACTGTCTCTTTTTTCTCCAAATCTCGAATATTATTATAAACAAGAGTATAAGATTTCTTCAATTTTCTGGAGATTCCTCTTATAGTGTTCTTTTCTTCTGGATTTTCCAATAAAAAAATCAAAATCTGCTCTTGGGTTCTTGTAAACCTTATAACCATTTATAATTATACTATATTTAGTATCAATTGATACTAATAGTAGGTTATATATAAACCTATCCCTTTATTCCTTTTATTTTATGCTGCATTTTTCATCTTTCTTTTTTCTTCCCATCAAGATAAATAACAATCATTTTTCTTCCTGCCTTATCTTCTGCCAGGTAAGAGTAAAGCTTTTCTCCTTTTTCTAGAGAACATCCTTCTGCAACAAGTTTATTTATTGAAAGGTAAAAAGTGGCTCTTTTAAGCAGAATCTTTGATTCCCATCCTATTCCAGAAAATTTAAGCTTAATGCCCTCTGCCATCAATTATTTAGGCGCCTCAACTATTTAAACTTTGTGGCGCCTAAAGATTTATATATGAAACAGGCCTAATATCTTCATGAAAGTACAAAAAAGATTCTTAAGAAAATACAAAGATAAAGACTATTACAAGTACATGGTAAACATTCCCCCAATGGTCCTGAAAGAATCAGGCCTGGAATATGGAGAAGACCTTGAAATAACCGCAGAAAAAGGAAAAATTGTATTAAAGAAGAAAAAGAAAGATTAGAAAGGAGCAGGCTTTTAAATAAGCTAATTCTATCAAAATATATGAAGGGCCTTTTAAAAAAATATTTTGGCTATGATGATTTTAGGCCAATGCAACTGGATATCATAAATACTGTCCTGAAAAAAAAAGACTTGCTTGCAGTTATGCTTACTGGCGGAGGAAAGTCTCTTTGCTACCAGATTCCTGCGCTCAAATTTGATGGATTAACGCTTGTTATCTCTCCCCTAATCTCTCTAATGAAAGACCAAGTGGATAATCTGAAAACCAACGGAATTAATGCGGAATATATTAACTCCTCTCTTTCCTTCGAAGAAATTGCCAAAATTCAGGAAAAGATTCAAAGCAAAGAAATAAAAATTCTTTATCTGGCTCCTGAAAGGCTGGCCTTGGAAAGCTTTCGGGATTTTTTAATATCCTTGAAGATAAGCCTGATTGCCGTGGACGAAGCGCATTGCATTTCTGAATGGGGGCATAATTTTCGGCCAGAATACAGAAATCTAAAAGCGCTTAAAATATTGTTCCCGGAAGTTCCGCTAATCGCCCTGACTGCTACAGCCACAGAAAAAGTAAGGCAGGATATAATAAGCCAGCTTTCCTTAAAAGAGCCAAAAATATTTATTTCCAGCTTCAACAGAAAAAATCTAAACCTGGTTGTCATCCAAAAAAAGAAAACGCTTGAAAAGATTTTGCAGATGATTAGAGAATATGAAAATGAGTCTATAATAATCTACTGTTTCTCCCGTAAAGACTCGGACAGGCTTGCTGAAAAATTAAGGCTCCATGGGTTTAGGGCCCTTCCTTACCATGCAGGCCTTGATAGTGAGACAAGAAAGCGCAATCAGGAGCTGTTTATTAAGGACAAGGCAAATATTATTGTAGCTACAATAGCCTTTGGCATGGGGATTGACAAGCCAGATATAAGGCTGATTATCCATCACACGTTCCCAAAAACAATTGAGGGCTATTATCAGGAAATAGGAAGGGCAGGCCGTGACGGGCTCTCCAGCGACTGTGTTTTATTTTATTCCAGAGGAGACAAAAGGAAGCACGAATATTTTATTAACCAAATTGCAGACAGCATAATTAGGAACGGCGCAAGGTCCAAATTATCAAATGTAATGGATTACTGTGAAGGCAGCTCCTGCAGGAGAAAGCACATCCTTAAGTATTTCGGAGAAGATTTTTTAGAGGAAAACTGCAATGGCTGCGATGTCTGCCTAAAGCTTTCCGGAATTAAAGAAGAAAAAGAAAAGCAGCTAACCATAGAGCCTATTAAAAAAGCAGCAGAATATGATAAGGAGCTGTTTGAAAAGCTGAGAGCATTAAGAAGAGAGCTTGCCAATGAGAGAAACGTGCCTCCTTTCATAATATTCGGGGACGTGTCTCTGCGCGAGATGGCTCAGTATATGCCAGATAACTTTCAGAAGTTTTCAAGGATAAAGGGAGTCGGGCAGCAAAAATTAAAAGATTTTGGCAGCTTATTTTTAAAAGCTATTAAGGACTATTTACAATCAAAAAATACAACCAAGGAATGCAATTAAAGCAGGCTAGTTTTATTTTTTATTCTCCTCTCTCATCTAAATCTTCTTTGGAGAAAAATGGATTTATGCTCCTACCCTTCTTAATCGACTCAATGAGTTTCTTATGATATCCAGAATAGCCGGACTTTATCCTTTTTAGTTTCATTTTCTTATATTCTTTCCTGCATTTCTCAGAGCAAAACAATAAAACTTCTTCATCTGCAAATTGAGGAGCTATCCAAATGCCTGAATTAAATTCTTTATGGCAAGTTTTGCATTTTTCAGCCATTAAAACTCCAATTAAAAATTACAGCTAGCTCCATTTTCTTTAATCCATTTTTCTTTTTCCTTGTAGTCAGGCATAGCCTTTTCTACCAATGCCCAAAATTGTTTTGAATGATTTTGTTCACTAAGGTGTGCCAGCTCATGAATGCAAAGATAATCAAAAACATCCGGTGGCGCAAAGAGCAGCCGGGTAGAAAAGTTAATATTGCCTTTCTCAGAACAACTGCCCCAGTTGGATTGATTGTGTTTAAGAAATACTTTTTTTATATCTTTTTGAAAATAAAGTCTGTTAAGCTCTTCGACTCTTTTTTTAACTTCGGGGAGTTTTTTTCTTGCAATGCATCTGCTTATCAAAGTAGAAATATGCTTGCTTTTTTGCATTTCAGTTAGATTAGAAGAAATGCTCAAAAAAAGAGTATTTCCGTCCATTCTTGCAGAGCTGCTTGATTTGTCAAAATGCTGTATTCTTAACGTATACTTCTCGCTTCCAACAACAATTTCATGCCCATCCTTATACTCTTTTAAAGGCCTTCGCTGAAACTTTCCAGGATTTTCAAGAATTTTCTGTCTTGCCCACAATTTCATTTTCAGCAATTCCCGGAATAATTCTTCTCTGGACAAACAATCTGGAAGGTGCATACTGATTATTTTCTGATTAACAGATACCTTAGAATCAATCCTGTCCTCAATTATTATTCTTACCTGATAATCCTCTCCATTAACCTTTATTATCTCAGTTTTCATTTTCTTGCTAAATTCTCTAATTTAATGTGAAAGGGCTTTTCAAATACTTTGACTGCAGTTTTCAAACTCCGATTTTGAATCAGATAATCAAATTCTTCGGCTCTTCTTTTAAGCTCTCTATATAATTCCCTAACTGCTCCCAAGTCTCTATCCAATTCATGTTCTTCGCCGTCCTCATCTGTCAAAGTCAGTTGAGAGTAGTATCCGCAAGAATAAATGGTGCATGCGCCAATATCAAAATTTATATCATCAGCCCATCCTTCCTCGAGCTCTCCAAGCTCTGTTTTTACAATTAATTTCTTAAGAAGCTCGTGAATTTTGTATTTTAACTCCCCTAATTCCCGGCTTTCCTGTAAGATTTGTATTTCTGATTCACCAAACTCCGCACCATTTTTCTTTTTCATTTTTTAGTGCCCCTTTAACATAAAAGAGCTATCAGAATATAAACTTATTCCTAGAAAACCTGCACTTGTTCGGTTTTCTGACTAATCTAAATTTGAATTTAGAAAAAGTATATTTTTATTATTGAGGGAGGGTGTACAGGAGGGGGCGTGGAGAGGGGGAGGGTTAACATAAATAAAGGCAGGTTATTCAAACTCAAGGAGAAGTTATTTTCTCTTCAGTTTTGTCTCCCTTTTTTTTGCTTTTAGTTCCCTAATATTCTTCTGGCTTCTTCATTGAATTTCTTTGCACGGCTTAGTGAAGTTTCTGCCTTGTTCTTCATAGCAACTTCACCAAGTTCATAAGTAAACCTCGCTCTTTTTTCTTTTTCGCTGGAGTAATCACTTACCATTTCTTTTGCTTTTTCCTTTCCCAGTATCTGCGCAGATTCTCCCTAGGCATCTTGAAAATCTTCAATAAAATGCTTTTCCAGTTTTCCATTAGAATAAAAGTAGTAGATGAGTGCGTTAAAGACCAAAAAGTGGATAGATTCATCATTTTTTATCTTTACTCCGCTGCTTTCAAGTAGCGCTCTTGCCATATAAAACATAGAGTAATAACTAGCATTTATAACCCATAAAAATCCATTAAAGTCAGGCATGCCCATGGACTCTTTTTTCTTATTATCGGAAGATATGTCAAACAAAACTTTTGCAGAGTCAATAGAGTCTTTGGAATTTTTGATAAAAAAATCAGTATATCTGGATTCTTTAGTTTTTATGATTATCCCTGCGTTTATGCCTTTGATTGCATTATTCTTTGCCTCTTCTATCCTTTTATCTTCTAGCATTTGACAGTATTCTGTAATAGTTTTCTCCTCCGAAAACTATCAGATGTTTGTTTAAAGATTCATTCAATATATTAATATCTTCTCTTTTTGAAAACATCTCATGCGCGCTTTCCCTGCTTATAACATGCGAATCAACCTTAAATGAAAAGTTTGAAGCAATATTCTGGATAGCCTTTTCAATTGGTTCAATCTTCTCATTGTTTTCTAGAATGATTATTATATCCAGGTCATTGAACTTCTTTTTTTCTACAAAAGAGCCAAATATAAGGAAAATAAAGAAATCTTCTCTAATGCCCCTCATGCAATCCTTGATTAACAGCTTCACAGACTTTTCTTTTTCCAGGGAATCCCTTAATCTCTCAGACTCTATATATGAAAGCTCTGCAAGATTTTCCCGGTAATTGACCGATAAAAGCTTCTTATCATCAACAATCACAAAATTCTTCCCGATAAGCTCCTGCATCGAGCGATGGATCAATGGATACGGTTTTTTTAGCAGCGTAGATATTTCATTTATGCTGAATTTGCAGTTTATTTTTGATGCAAATACTCCCAGTATTTTTTCTTGTGTTTTTGTCAGCATCTTAATTTGTTCCATAATAACTATTTAGATATAATCTTATATCTTTTTAGTTATATTTAAGCTTTTCGCTTAAGTTTCCTTCTGTGCTTTTCAGCCAAACATCAACAAAACTTTTAGAAACCAAAAATATTACTCCAGAAAACCTGCATCCATTCAGTTTTCTCTTTAATTTACATTTGAATTTAGAAAAATTATATTTTTAATATCGGGGGTGGAAGGGCGTGGGATATGGGCGTGGAGAGAGTGGAGAGGGGGGATATAAGCAGGGGCAGGTTATTCAAACTCAAGGAGAAATTATTTTCTTTTAAGCATTATCTCTCTTTTTGCTCTTCTTTTTCAAAACTGATCTCTCCTTTGCCAAGGTCACAATAAAACTTATACCCTCTTTCAAGAAAGTCCATGCCTAAAAGATTAGGAAATTTATCCAGATTA
>MFWN01000065.1:4766-10142 GCA_001786395.1 Candidatus Pacearchaeota archaeon RBG_13_36_9 | reverse complement strand
TAATTTATTATAGTGTGCGGAGACCCGGTATCAACAACCAGATTAGAAGGTATCCTAGAATGAGGGGTTTTCAAAACAACCGGTATATTCAGAACCTTAAGATCCTTATCATAAAATACTTTGATTTTCATCATAAAGAATAGGTATCTTATAGTATAGTTATCTCGTTTTTAGATGAAATAGACTCTATTAATACTTCAGAAGAATCTATTCCCTTTTGCTCTAATAAAGCCAGTAATTCTTTATATGTCTTGGCGCTTGCAACAATTTTCTGGTCCTTTATTGCAATAATTTGATTCTCAAATTCTTCTCTAATCTGACCAGATCTCTCCTGAAACCATCTAAAATTTTTCTCAGAAACATCCAATAATTCCAAATCACTTAACATATTAGAATATGGCACTTTTTATTTATAAACTTATCTTTATCGCTTTTTCAGCCTTATCTCTCCTTTTTTATTTTTTTATATGAGTTAACAAGAAAATAATCAAGGTCTCCCTTTTTCCAGAATTTCTTAACTTTATTGTAAACCCCTTTAATCTCTGGATAAAGATAAACCTCTGCAGATGGCCAGATCTTTTTCAAAGAAGGTTCGCAAGTCAATAAAAAAGCAGCAGTCTCAGCAAGTTTCCATTCCTCTTTAGATTCAGTTCCAGGCACGCTTTTTGTCAGCCCCATTTTCTTAAGCTCTCTCCAATAATAAATATGAAAAAGCTCATGAGATATCACCATTAAAGCATCGTCCATCTTTATTCTATTCTTTGTTCCATTCTTGATTCCTAAAAAGATTGTTCTGCTGCCATAGTATCCATGCGAGGTTGAATGGTCTATGTAGCAGGTTATTTTGTCAGAGCTTATATCAATCCCAGAAATTTGCCTCATCTTGTTAAGAATTTCCAGCTCATTTTCTTGCCAGGACTTTTTAATATCCAGAAATATCCTCCCATCAAAAGATCTCTTGAAGTTTTTCTTTTTGAATTTCATACTCTCTTCATGCAAGAGAGTTATTTAGAATTATCGTTTTTTAAGTTTTATCTCGCCTTTCTTGCTTTCAGCTAACCATTCAAAACCAAAAATATTACTTCAGAAAACCTGCTTTCGCTTGGTTTTCTGGCTGAGTTATATTTGAAATTATAAAATTATATGTTTATTAGGGGGGGAAAGGGCGGGAAGAGAGAAGGGGTAATATAAGTGTTGTGAGGGGGTTATTCAATAGTTTCAAAATAAGATTGCTTATTTATGGGATCAAAAAATAATTTCAGTCGGTTCTTTTCCATGAAATCCACTCCAAGAATAGTTGGCTGGCAACTGCTCCCCTCCTCACTTTGAAAAGGGACCAATAGATCCATTAACTGGCTTTTAAAATCTGCACCTATTTGAATCTCTGCATTTTTAACAACTTTAGTTACCATCCTGCCTCCGCCAATTGCTACTGGATTTTTATGAGTATCAAGATTTTTTAACTGAATCTTTGAGATTCTCATTCTTTCTGCATCCCCATTTCCAATTATTGTAGCTGGGCTGCCGGTGTCCACAATTGCTCTAATCGGGCCAAATATATGGGGCTCTTGGGCTTTCAAAAATAAATGGGCCATAATTCTCAGTCCTCCTGCAAAATCGTATACCTGCAAGGGGACTAGCATTTAAAGAAGCAGAGTATATCCCTCTGGATAAACAACTTCCATGAATATGAGTTCTGGTTTCTCTTTTTTCTCCGTTAATATTACCATCACTTCTTCCATGTTTTTTCCAGAAGCGATAACTTTTCCCTCCTTTACCGCAACAATCTTCCAAGTAAAATCCTTCCTTAATACCTGAATATTTTCATGAAACCAATGGCTGTCTCTTTCAAATCTTTGCATTAATTCTAATTCCTGACGGGTCATTTGATAATAAGGCTCAATTTATTTATAAACTTATCTTTATCGCTTTTTAAGCCTTATCTCTCCTTTCTTACTTTCCGCCTCAAGCTTGTCCCCCTCTTTAAAACCAGCCTCTTTAATTTTTTCTTCTGGAATAACAATAACGTACTTATAGTAGGTTTTATCTCCCCTTTTTTTAGATAATTGCTTTTGAATCTTCATTTTTCATACTTCTTAACTAATTTATTTACAGCTTTCAATAAAGGATTTCTCCAGTCATCTTCCAGTTGTGTTTTAATTAACTTCACAAGTATCTTATCACTCTTAGATAATTTCTTCTTCTCCAATGCCTTGCATTTTCCAAGAATCTCTAAATCCCTTTTTTCTTTAAGAACATATTTTTTCTTCTCAGATTTTGTGGGTTTATACTCCGCCATGATCTTAAGAATTGTTATATGTTTTTAAGCTTTATCTCTTCTAAAGAAATAACTTTAAAAACCACAATTTCTATGTAAAAATACCCTAGGGAAAGAGTTCTTGATATATTAAAATGAAAACAACTGATGCACAAATAGGGGCTATTAAAGAAGCAGCTAGAGTAGGAAAACTTCTGCAAAGGGATTTTCCAGGGATAGCAGAAGATTATAGAAATGGCTTTACAGGACTGCAAATAGCTGAGAAGCATAGGCTTTCAAAAATTTACAATATTAATGAAAAGATAGCCATAGTCTCCATAAGCTGCGCCTTAGGTGGAAATAATGGAGCATATAGGTCTGAAAAATATGGGGGGCTTATTGAAGACTATTCTGAATTAAAAAGATTAAGTAAAGAACATAAAGGAAGGGATAAAAGTCCTGCTGTTCTTAATAAATTAAAGAGGCTTGGGAAAAAAGCTTATAGAGAAAAAACTGGGATACACGGTCTTAGTGATGAAGACCGAAGTGCGTTTAGTAGGGATGGTGGAAAAGAAACAAAGAAGAGGGAGACCGGGCTTTTTGGAATGACTTCTGAAGAACGTAAAGAAGCATCAAGAAAAGCAAATCTTTCTTTAGGGCATATTCTTTGGAGTGATGAAGAAAGAGATTTTGCATATCAACTATCTCAAAATCCAGAATATCATAGAGGCCGAAGAACAGAAACTAGGAGAGATAATATAAAAATTACACAAGAAGTTAATAGGGTTTTTCATAAAGGGAATCCAATAAGAACCAGGGTAGCTATTCTTCATTTTTTCCGACAATATGATAACATAAAAGGGGCATGGGTTTATAAGGGGAAGAATAGGTAGAAATCAATCTTGGGGGGGGGTATTGGGATGAGAAACCCTTAAAAACCCCAAAATTCTGTAATTTAAACCTGAAAGGAAAGAGAGTTCTTGATAATTTAAAATGGAAAATAACCAAAAAATAAAAGATTATTTAGATAGTGAAGGCGTTATTTGCAGGAAATTTGATGAAATCTTAGATATAGCTAGAGCTGCTGGAGGAGACCGAGAAAAACTTAGAGATTCCCTGGGAGAAGGTTATGATGGATGTAGGAGTGAGCAAGAATTTTATAATAAAATGCTTGAATTTGCAGGAAACGCTCCAATTTATGATTTATTAAAAGGACGCTCTAGGGATTTTCTTGAGTGGATGTTAGGGAAAACAGTTGAGAAGGGCATTCGAGGAAAGGTTCTTGATATTGGCTGTGGAAATGGTTTAGAGATATGTTTATTTGGAGAACTCGGAGGACAGGAAGTCATTGGGATAGATATTAATAAAAAGCTGTTAACTGAAGCTGAAAAAAGAATAAAAAGAAGAGGCCTTAAAAATACAAAAGCAATTATAGGAGACAGAGATAATCTAAAATTTCCAAAGAATTATTTTGATTTTGTTACTTCCTTAAACAGTATAATAACAGATGGGGAATTTTACGGTAGAGATTCAGATATTGCTTATAATTATGCTATAGGAGACAGGACTAAACAAATTGCTATGGTTTTAAAGAAAGGAGGCACTGCAGTTGTAAGCTTGCCTGTTTCAGAGGGTTATGGAGAGGTCTATCAGGATAAACTTAGTTTTTCTTTTAAATTAGCAGGATTTTCAGAAATTCTAGAAAAAACACAATATAGCAAGTATCTTGAAGATAAAATTTTTGTTGATGTTTTTGTCGCAGCAAGAAAATAAGTTTTATCTCTTCTAAAGAAATAACTTTAAAAACCACAATTTCTATGTAAAAATACCCTAAGGAAAGAGTTCTTGATATAAAATGAAAAATATAAAGCTGTCAGATTTTGAAGTTAAAGTGCTAGATGGATCTGAGAAAGAGGAATCATTAAAATCCATAAGAGAGCTGGTTTTTGGAAGGGCGGAAAAATTAAAAGGCAAAAGTTTAATAGCTCCAAACGGACAGCATGTAGATGCTTTTGACTTCTTTAATATGGCTCAGTATTTTGAGATGCAAATACACCATTTCGGAATTGAAAGGCAAATGCCAATGGCAAATGATTACGCACAAATGATGGGCCAGATAATTCAAGAAGACCCATTTTTTGAGTATTTCTTTTTGATTGGAAAAAATTATATACACGGATTAAGAGACACAGAAGATTCTTTGAGGTATACAAGCCCTAATAAAGGTATCAGAAAAATAATCTTAGATACACATGTTAGGGCAAGAGATAATTTTAGCAATGCACGGAAACTTTTCATAGAAACTAAATTGCCGGAGAATATGAGATTTTATGAAACTACCATGGAGATTGAGAAGGCAGTCTCTTATAAAAGAGAGTTTTTTTTCAGGGGATTATCTGAAAGCGACATTAATAGTGTCTTTAAAAACAATGATCTTCTAGACGATTTAGTTATTCCTTCTCAGGCAGCTATAAAAATATATCATAGGCTTTTGGAAAAAGGAATTTTTTTACATAAAGAGCAGGCTGCAAGAGCCATTTATAATCTGGCAAATGTTATGAAATTCATTCCAGATAAATACAAAAAAGCATTAGAATACTGCAATTGCGCAAAAGAAATCCTAGGAGGTCTTCCTGAAATAGAGGAAACAACGAGGTATTATGAAGATGCTTTGAAAGAATAAAGATTCTTTTCTCTTTTTATAACCCAACACCCAATATAGTATGCTACTATTGTAACTGCAATCAATCCGAAGAAGACCCATTTATCAAACCATGTAACAATAACTGCCGGAATTAGTATAATGACCATAAGCCATGGAAAAATTACAAGACTCCTTCCCCAGATATAATCTCCTCCAGGCCCTTTTTCGTTAGTAACTTTCCATAATGTTGCAAAATATTCAAATACTCTGTTCATTTTTTATATTTTATTTTTTCCTGTACTTCTTTCAGCTTGTTCGCGTCTACTTCTAAAAATACTCCTTCATACCCACAGTTTCCGCATTTCTTGATATTGGTTCCAGAAAAAAAACGCCCTCTGCCATTAAGGGCACTTTTGAATCCGTGCTTCCACATTTTGGACAGACAAATATTCTTTTTTTCATACATTAAAGATGT
>MFWN01000065.1:0-4750 GCA_001786395.1 Candidatus Pacearchaeota archaeon RBG_13_36_9 | reverse complement strand
CTTTACCTCACCTTCTTCTTTATCTTCCCGCATCTCCCGCACTTATATCTCTGCATAAAAAAAGCATTTTAGGTTCATTTTCTCCTAAGATGTTTTTATAGCCTGAAACACCATCCACAAAATGCTTTTTTATCCATAAAATCAAAAAGTCATCCATAAAAGAAAATCTATAAGAACGTTTAAAAAGTATACTTCATTAATCATTATAACTTCAATTAACCTTGAAGTTTAAACTGTATTTAAAAAGAGGTTGAAGTTGAAAAGAGGATGAGAAACATAGCATTAAGTTTACTGGTTGGAACTTTTTTATTATTTAGTTTTATAAATTTGGTTTCTGCACTATATTACACTCCATCGTCTGAGTTTGGTATGACCCTTTATGATTTTCAGATTAACCCAAATTTAACTATTTCACAAATGGTTAAATTATGTATACAGGAAAGTTGTATAATTGATGGTAAGGAATACTATAATCCGGCAGGATTTATCTCCGAAAGAATTAAGACTATTACTATACAATCACACTATGATAAAAGAGTTGCATTGATTTTTGAATACCACGCCCGGTTTGTAAGCGGAGTCGAGGAAAATTCCTACTTGACTATGACTATCTCATTGCCTTATGATTTTGATGAAGAAATGGATTGTGAATTTATGGAAGGGGTGGGTTATATTAATTGTCAAGCAAGAACTACCACTATTTCTCCTACAGAGTATGATTGGAAAACTTCAATCAAATCAGACTTGGAACATCTTAAAGAATTAAAAGTCATAGCAATATCTGATGAAGAAATAGATAGTATATCCTCGTTATCAAGTGCAAGCAAAAGTATCCAAAAACTAAACGGAAACTGGGTTCAAGTTGGAATTACCTGTGTTGCAATAAACATCACAGAAGAAATGAACCGAATGGGATATGAAAGCTTTGAGGAATATAGCGGGCATATCCATCATAATCCAGAAGATTTAGAGAAAGGGTGGTATGAAACTTGTCCTACTGCTGGAATTGGTGGGGAAAAAATTTCTACTATTGTTCTTCCTCAAAAAGAATACGGAATTCAAGAAGATGTAATTACCAATAATCAAGAAGATAAAACAAATTCTTCAACCCTGATTTATTGGATTATTGGGGCTGCAATTTTGATAGCAGCAATAATTTTAATTCTAATTTTTAGGAAAAAGAAAAATTAAAGCTCCCTCCCAGATATTTACAGGCATTATACTTCTTGTCGCTGGAATTTTAACATTCAGATTTTCTGTTGTTATATTTGTAGATTAGTTTAGATGGGCAGAAGGCTTGGCTTGGAGCTGGCTATTAGGTTTTGGGCTCATAGTTGCAGGCATCTTTGTTCTTGTTGCATGGTGGAGAAACAATGTCCTGCAAAAGAATATAGGTGTGAAGTTCTGGCACTTTAAGAAGAGATTGAAATAAACAAGCTACTCTTTGTTTGTTTTAACGAAGTTTTTGAATTTCATGGTCCCTTCACGCAAGAGAGTTATTTAGAATTATCGCTTTTTCAGTTTTATCTCCCCTTTCTTGCTTTCAGCCTCAAGCTTATCTCCTTCTTTAAAGCCTGCTTCCTTGACCATTTGAGGATTATAGAAGGAGATAATATGAGGAATAGCAAAATCTAAATAATCCCACCTACTTGTTTAATTAATGGTTTACTCATGCGAAGTTTGCAAAGAAGAAATAATAGAAAAGATTGAAACCAATCTAAAGAGAAGCCAGGAAATCTTGAAAGAAATTAAAGGGGAGTGGTAGAAATGAAGAAAGATAGCTTTCATGTGGATATGAGCGGCAGGATATATGAAGAAAGGACTATAGGCATTGCAATTGTGGGAACAGAGACAAAAATTAATTATGGATGTGCTTTAAAGGGAAATCTCGTTAAATTAGTAAAGAAAAAATTATTCAAGAAAAATATTTATGAAGACTCTGCAAAACTCTATGGTATTTGTATTTCTTTACTTGTAAAAGAAGTCGTGAATAATATTAATTTACTAATCATCTGTAATGATGAAGATTTCGATGTTGTGAAACAGGTTCTTTCAAAGCTAATCAAACCCCATTTTGAGATAATAAGTATAAGCGAGTTTAGACAACGGCTTGGAAGAAATATTGGTTCCCTTGCAGATAATTATGCGAATATCTACAGAAAAAAGGCATTAAAGCCAAAAAGATGGTCAAAAGGCAAAGAACTCCACGTTATAGAAATAACTTTTAAAATAATTAAGAAATATTGGGAAGAATTAGGAAAAAAATAAATGTAAGCGATTAGCGATCTTCCCAACCAATCATGGCATAAAACCTGGCCAGCCTGAATAATCAAGCATTTTACGGAATCGGTTCGCTTACAAAATATGCAAAGCATGAGGATATATAAAAGTTTCGGTTTAGAGAAAAACTCAAAACAAATGAAAAAGAAAGATAAAAATAGCATGATTAATTCAATAATTAGTAGTAAGATTAGTTCATTAAACCCTTCTAATGAAGACCTTTTTTTGATTAGTACTCTTGTTGGAACATATTACAGAAAAAAGAAAGATATTTCAAATTCAGCCACAGATACAATGGCTGCTGCATTTTTATGGGTTTATTCAAAATCCAACTTTCTTTGGGAAGGAGATAAAGAATGGTCGCTGCAGGGCCTGTCTGGATTATTTAATGTAAACTCAAAAACAGTGGGGGCAGTTGCTTCTAAAATCATGAAGTCTTTAAAAATAGGTTTATGGGATGAAAGATTTTGTAAGCAGAGTGTTATGAAAGATAATCCCTTTGATAAATTTGTTATGACGCAATCTGGTTTTATTGTGCCAAAAGAGATGCTGGGACTAACACCACAATCCATAAATAAGCAAAGTAAAACTAAAGAAGACTACTTTGATGAAGCAATGGATTACTTAGAGCAAGATGAAGAAGAAAAAGCCATAGAATATCTAAATAAAGCATTAACTTTTGATGAAAATTATATAGAAGCAATAGAAGAATTAGGGTCGATTTATTTTTATAAAGATATTGATAAAGCTGAAGAGTATTATAAGAAATCTTTCGAGTTAAGCAAAAAAAAGCTGGGCGGGCGTTGGCCTCTAAAGTTAGAATGGGGGATTTGGGAAAATAGGCCTTATATGAGGGCGATACAAGGATTAGCATTAATACTTTGGAGAGAGTATGAAATAGAAGAAGCCAAAAAATTATTTAAAATGCTTTTAGACATGAACCCGTGGGACAACCAGGGAATAAGATATTGTATGGCTGCAATTTATAAAGGTTTAACCTGGGAAGATTTTGGAAAAATAGAAGATAAATGTGCCCAAACAGGAAATTATGATCCTTTAGACAGCATGCTCACAGAGCAGAATAAATTTTATAAATTCTGGAGAGACCCAGAAAGCCAAGAAGGCAAAAATGAGCAATGATAATGGATTAGTTGACGAATTTGAAAAGCTGCAAATGCAGAAGAAAGAAATAGAAGAGAAAGAAGCTGAATTAAAAGAAAGAATTATTGCGCTTGCCCAGCAGAAAAATACAGATATTTTATTTGGAACACATAAAAAATGCTCCATAAAAGAGTATGAAAAAGTAATTTATCCAGAGGATAAATCCCCAATTATAGAATTAATAAGAAAACATGGACTTTATGATAAATTCTCTATGCTGAATTATATGGGACTTAATTCAGCAATTATTAAGGGAAATATTGATAAAGAAATTGCAGATTTAACTAAAAAAGAGAGAGCCTTTAGGCTTTCTCTTAGGGAGATATTATAATGGCTGAAATAAAAAATAAAACTGATGCCAAGAAAAGGGTTTCAGAAACATTAAAGAATCTTAAGCAAAAATTTTGTTTAAGATGAAAAAAATCAAGTAATATTGCCCAATATATTCATTTTCTTCTCAGCCTTATCTCCCCTTTTTTGCTTTCAGCTTCAAGCGAGTCGCCTTCCTTAAATCCTGCTTCTTTGATTTTTTCTTCTGGAATAGCTACAACATATTTATAATAAGAAAAGTATTTCCATAACTCTGAGAAATCAAGTTTAGTCAAGAAATCTTTTAATTTATTAAAAAAGCCCCTATACTCTTGAGAGTCATAGTCCTTTAAGTTCATCATCTTTATTTCTTGTTCAATTTCCTTTTCTATTTGGAATAACCCTAAAATCTTTTGGCAAAGGCTTTTCTTCTGGAACATTCGGCAGAAAAAAAGAAGCAATAGGTCTTCTAACATAGAAAGCTAACTTCTCCAGTTGTTTTAATGTAGGTTTGGCTTTGCCTGATAACCACTCATCTACAATACTTTCTTTTCCACTTATCTTTTTTGATATTTCCTCATTCTTAAAGCCGGCACCATTGATAGCCCACTTAAGAATCTCTGGTTTTATTTCAATAAATATACTTTCTTCATTCATACTCATATTATTAGTAATTACCTTTTTTAATTTTTTTATCTTGTATTTGTAACTTAATTACAAAAAGCCAACTCAAACTGCTCTCTAAACAATTTTGATTACTATACCATTCTTTTTTTTAACGGCTATCTGAAATAGTATTTATATTTTTCGCTTTAACTTTATCTCCCCTTTCTTTGCCTCAGCTTCAAGCTTGTCTCCTTCTTTAAAACCAGCTTCTTTGATAAGTTCTGGAGGAACAACAATTACATATTTATAATAACTTTTATCCCCTCGCTTATTAACAAACTGCCTTTGAACTTTCATGTAATCATTAAGTATAAGGCATATTTAAAATTATTGG
>MFWN01000064.1 GCA_001786395.1 Candidatus Pacearchaeota archaeon RBG_13_36_9 | reverse complement strand
CAGTCATTAACATCCACCCTTCCGTTTCTGTCAAAATCCCCCATTGCCCGCTCTTTTGTTGGAAGGTCTGTTTTTAGTATAAAAACCGAAAGATTTAAATATATAGGATTATAATCCTAATCATTATGATACGAGAATTTATAAACCGGAAAGGAGAGCTGGAATTTTTGGAAGAGCGGCACAAAAATAAAAAATTTGAGTTTTTTGTTATTTACGGGAGAAGAAGAGTTGGGAAAACCGAACTGATTAAGCACTTTATAAGAAACAAGCTGCACATTTATCTTCTTTGCGATAAAAGTGGCACTAAAAAAAATGTTTACAGGTTTAAGAAAAAAGTCTCTGAGTTTCTTGGAGAACCAATTATAGCAACAAATGATTTGGAAGAAGTTTTTTCTTATTTAATTAAAAGAGCTGGAAAAAAGGTAATAGTTGTATTTGACGAATTTTCTTATCTTGCAGAAAAAGACCCTGCTGTCCCTTCTTTATTTCAGGTAGTCTGTGATGAGCTGCTGAAAAATAAAGACATTTTTCTGATACTTTGCGGCTCTTCTATAAGCATGATGGAAAAAGGAGTTTTAAGCTCCAAAAGCCCCCTCTATGGGAGGAAAACAGCCCATATTAAGTTAACCCCTATCCATTTTAAGCACTTCAATAAATTTTTTCCCTTAAACAGCCTAGAAAAAAATATTGAATTTTACTCTATCCTTGATGGCATTCCTTCTTATTTAGAAACCTTCTCTGATAAAAAAGCTACCTTAGAAAATATAAAAGAACAGATTTGGAGCAAGGAAGGGAGACTGTATGAAGAAATAGACTTTTTGCTGAGAGAAGAGCTAAGAGAGCCGGATGTCTATAAGACCATCCTGGACGCGATTGCTTCTGGAAAAACAAAAGTGGTAGAAATAGCAAATAAGTCAGGAATAAAGGTTCAGGATTTGGATAAATACCTAAAAGTGTTAATTAAGTTAGGCATTATAAAAAAAGAGATACCGCTCACAGAAGTTAAAAGCAAAAAAAGCCTTTATTCAATTAAGGACAATCTTTTTAACTTCTGCTTTTTATTCTCAGAGCCCTATAAATCTGACTTGGAGATTAGAGAGCTTAAAAATGCAGAAGAGAAATTCAAAAAGGGGTTTGACTCTTTTATAGGAAGAAAATTTGAGGGGCTGATTAAAAGAGAGGTCTTGAAAAAAGCAGGGATAATGCAAATACAAAAAGCAGGCAGGCAATGGGGAAAATTTAAGGGAGAAAAAGGCAAAAATACATATGAAATAGACCTTGTTGCATTAAATGACAATACAAAAGATATTCTGTTCTGCGAGTGCAAATGGCAGGAAAAGATTGACGCAGAAAAAATAATAAAAGAGCTGATGGAAAAATCCGGACATGTAAGCTGGCACAATGAAGAAAGAAAAGAGCATTTTGCAGTTTTTGCAAAATCTTTCAAAAAGAAAATAAAAAAGTTTGAAAACAAGAAAGTTCACTGCTTTGACTTGAAAGATATTGGAAAAATTCTCAGGAAAAAAGGGCAATAACCAGGGTTATGATAACGGAGTTTATCTTTATAACTTTTCCATGCTTCAGTTTTGCAGCCTTTGGCACGCAAAGCTTTTTGACTCATTTGGAAAGTAGAATAACATTTTTAAGAGAGGTTGGGTGTGCGGGCAGGGAGGCAAAGCATTAATCAATTCCCATCAATCTTATCATAAGTTTTTTTTACAGCCTCAATCAAATCTCTATCCATTTTTCTATAAATTGTTTCCTTGTTCATATTTGCAGTTTCTTCCCTTCTTTTTATATCTGTTTTCATTAACATATAAATTGCCTTTTTATCTGTTCCATCCACTTTTATAAATCGGAAATGTCTATTATCTCTAAATCAGGTACAGAATCAAGATTTTTCTTGTCCTGGACAAATAAAATTTTTCTTGGGGCGTCTGCTTTTCCAAGAGTCTCTTTAATTTTATCAAGGTCTATTTTGCCCAAATCTCCCCATTTTACTTCTAAGGCAATTGCTGGTTTTTTGAATCTTAATAAACAGCCGTCAATATCAAAGTCTTTTGTTTCAATAACACTCTCTCTAAACCCATACTTCTCTGCAAGAGCCTCTCTTACATTAGACTCAACAAGCCTTGGGATTAGCTCAGATAGGATAAGCCTTGCTTTTTCCTGGCTTGCTTCTTCACTAAAATTGTATTTCTCATCTGCATAAAAATAGAGTTTCATTAATGGCGAAACCAGCTCATAACGATAATCATTCTTATTAAATATCAATACTCTTTTGAGAATCCCAAACTCTATTAAATTTTTTAGATATTGCTGAATTATAGTCGAGCTCTCTTTTTTAATAAGCTGCTTTGAAAAAAGATAGTTAGCTATCTCTCCTGCTTTATTTTTTCCAATTGCAACTGCCCTCAAAATTCCTTCATAAACTCTTGAGATTTGTCTGTCTTCTTCAACAAAAATTTCTCCAATCAACGCAGGAACTGTATGCTTTGTGGCAAGCATAACCTCTGCTATTATTTCCTTCGCTTCTTTTCCTTTTTCTATACTCTCTATAACTATTGGCTCCCTGCAGAATATAGAAAGCTCTAAGGCGTCTTTTTTGCTAAATCCTAGTTTGCGAATCTCTCCTATACAAGAGCTTAAGGGAATTAAGTCAAGAGAGACTTCAGAAACAAGCCCCAACAGGGGAGATTTACTTGACAAAATTTTTTTACTGAGGTGGAGGGTGGATGACAGTAGGATAATTTTGCCGCCCCTTCCTAAAGAATGAAGAAAATCAAGAAAGTCATCCCCAAGTCTGTGGAATTCGTCCACCACAACAGTTTTGTTGTTTTTTACATACTCTTTGAGAAGCTCCATAAATGTCTCATAGCTTAATGTTTTTTTGTCTATTATTGTTCTGTCTCTTTTTACAAAAAAATATTCGTCAAATTTTATAAAATTCTTTACCAAGAAAGTTTTTCCTGTTTTTCTTCTGCCATATAATATGACCCATTTCCTGCTTTCATCTATGAACTTGGATTCCTTGCGTTTTATGATAACCATAGTTATAATAATGGGGGTTATCTTTATAAACCTTTCGATTCCTAAAGCTTTGCAGCCTCTGGCACGCAAATCTCTTAACTCATTTGAAAATCAGAACAACATTTTAAAGAGGGGTTAGGGGCAGTGGAAGGAAAAGGGCATTAATCAATTCCCATCAATCTCATCATAAGTTCGTTTCACAGCCTTAATCAGTAAGCCATCCATTTTTTTATAAATATCTCCTCTCATTACCGGGGCAATAGCTTCTCTTCTTTCTTTATCCTTATCCATTAGCTGATAAATTGCCCTTACATCAGTTCCATCCACAACACCATCAGGCCTTATTCCAATGTATAAAAGGGGGCTGTTTGGGTCATTAGGGTCTGCAGCGTTTGGATCAACGCTTGCAATGTCATAAACAGAATTTCCAGTATGCCCGGTATTTATAGTATATGCCATTGCCATTTCAAGAGCATTGCAGTCATTAACATCCACCCTGCCATCTTTATTAAAATCCCCGACAGCAACTTCCCTTGAAGGGCTGTCTGTCCTTAATATAAAACTGTGAAGTGTTCCAGCATAAACAATATTTAGATACTTAAAACCCATTTACAAACTTGACCGTTACGATAACCAAAAAGTTTATAAATGTGGCTATTCTAATCTACTTATGGAATTAATTGATCTTAATCCGTGGTGGAAAAATGGAAAAATTGAAGAAGAGTATGAGAAAGGGATAGAAAGGCCTCTTCTTAAAAAAATTCTCGGATTCAAAGAAGAGAGGCAGATAATCTCCATAGTGGGATTAAGAAGAACTGGAAAAACAACACAGATTCACCAGTTAATAAGTCATCTTCTAAAAACAGGGATTGGAAGAGAAAACATTTTGTACTATAATTTTGATATGGGCACAATAGAAATAGAAGAGTTATTAAATAAGTTTGAAGAAGAAACAAAAATTAACTTAAAAGAGAGCAAAACATTTGTCTTTCTTGACGAGATACAAAAGCTCCAGGGCTGGAATAATAAATTAAAACTTATCTACGATTTAAATACAAAGATCAAATTTTTTATAAGCGGCTCTGCAAGCCTGTTTATAGAAAAGAAAACAAAAGAGAGCCTTGCAGGCAGAACCTTTAGTTTTCAGTTATCACCATTATCTTTCAAGGAATTCCTTTTGTTTAAAGGATTTGAAACTGGAAGTAACATTAACCATTGGAAAAAAGAACTAGGGAGCTTATTTGAGGAATACCTCAAAATAGGGGGGTTTCCTGAACTGATTAACATAAAAAGCGACGAAAAAATAAAAGCATATATAAAAGAGTCAATTATTGATCGGCTTATTTATATTGACATACCTCAAGTGTTTAAAATAGAAGAACCAGAATTGCTCATAAAAATTATGAATATAATCTCTTCAAACCCCGGAGCAGTTTTGGATTTTAATAATCTAGCGGATGACCTAGGCAGGAATCGGAAAACAATTGCAGCATATTTATTTTATCTTGAAAAGGCGTTTTTAATTAAAAAGTTGTATAATTTTAGCCCCAACCTCCTAACCAGTGAAAAAAAAGCAAAAAAGTTCTATCCTGCCTCTACTGCATTCTCTTATTTTTTTGAGGCGGATAATTCAAAACTTACAGAAACTGTTCCCGCAATTTTTTTGGGGGCAGATTATTTTTACAGAAAACATTCAAAAGAAGTAGACTTTATAAAAATTGAAAAAAACAAGGAATTATCAGCATTTGAAATTAAATACAAAGAAAAAATAAAAAAAGATGAGATTTCAGGATTAAAGCATTTTTTCAATAAATTCCGAAAAAAATTCAAAATAAAATTATTTATGATAACAAAAAACGAAGAAAAAGAAATGAAATTTGAAGGCGGCACAATAAAATTAATTCCCGCCTGGAAATTCTTCTTAGAAACTTCCTAAAGCTTTGCAGCCATTGGCACGCAAAGCTTTTAGCTCCTTTGAAAATCATAACAACATTTTTAATAGAGTTTAGAGAAGTGAAGCAAGTGTTATCTGTAAGTGTTTTTCAAAAAGAAAGATTATTTTTTATTCCCCATCAATCTTATCATAAGTCTCTTTCACAGCCTTAAGCAGTAAGTCATCCATTTTCTTATAAATATCTTCTCTCATTACCGGGACAATATTTTCTCTTCTTTTTGCATCCTTATCCATCAGCTGATAGATTGCCCTTACATCATTTTCATCAACTATCCCATCAGGCCTTATTCCAATGTATAAAAAAGGGCTGTTTGGGTCATTTGGGTCAGGAACATTTGGGTCGCAACTTGCAATGTCATAAACTGAATCTCCAGTATGCCCAACAGCTGCCTCAAGAGCATTGCAGTCATTAACATCCACCCTTCCGTTTCTGTCAAAATCTCCCATTGCCAGCTCTTTTGAAAGAGCATCTGTCCTCAATATAAAATTGTGCCATATTCCTGCATAAACCCTTCTTGCCAAGTCAGGCAATAAAACTACCCCGAGCCCGTTACCATCTTCAATTAGCTCTCTAATAAGATAAACAGGATATGTTTCAGCATTTGGGTCTAGGAAATTTGGAACTGGGACATTTGGAGCATTTGAGGCTGGAGCATTTGGCTCATTAGCATCAGGAATATATTCCTGGAAAGTCAATATTCTATTTCCAAATTTATTATTAGCTCCTTCATCTGTTGGAAAACT
>MFWN01000063.1:4959-12970 GCA_001786395.1 Candidatus Pacearchaeota archaeon RBG_13_36_9 | reverse complement strand
GAAATCTAAAGCATTATAAAACTTGCATTCCTATACTATTTTTCAAGTAACTTAAATGCAAATGCCCTATTTTCACTCTTACTTACCTGAAAATACACTGCCTTGATATTATAGTTACCGTTGTTTCTAAACAGAGAAGTGCGGGTTTGCGAAAACAAAAAGCATCTTTCAATATTATTTGTACTATTACTAAAATGCTTTTTGTTTTGAACGCTGAACAAACGAAGCAGCATATTCAAGTGAAACCAACTTTATTTACAAATTATTCTCAGAAAGTCAAGTTATGGACATATATAAAAAACTATACAAATGTATTTATAACTTATAAGCTGGCATGATTTATGGTAAAGCTAGGCATAATAGGCGGGAGCGGACTGGACAACCCGGAATTATTAAAAGAGCACAAAGAGATTGAAGTTGAAACTCCCTATGGAAAGCCTTCTTCTGCGATATCGTGCGGAAAAATAGGGGACATGGAGGTGTGCATTCTTTCCAGGCACGGTAAAAAGCACGAAATTCCTCCCACACAGGTGAATTACAGGGCTAATATATATGCCTTAAGAAAACTTGGATGCAGCTATGTAATAGCCACAACTGCCTGCGGCTCTTTAAGAGAAGAGATAAAAAGAGGGGATTTTGTTGTCCTTGACCAATTTATTGACTTTACAAGGCACAGGCAGATAACTTTTTACGATAAATTTGAGAAAGAGCCGGTTCATGTAAGTGTTGCTGAGCCGTTTTCTGATTTCTTAAGGGAAAAAATAATTGGAGCATGCCAGGAACTCGGGGTTAAATTCCATAAAAAAGGGACTGTTGTTACAATAGAAGGGCCGAGATTTTCAACACGCGCAGAAAGCATGATGTTTCGCTCATGGGGAGCAGACGTTGTTAACATGTCGATTGCTCCTGAAGCAACGCTGGCAAGAGAATCTGGTCTGGAGTATAGTGCAATAGCCATGTCAACTGACTATGACTGCTGGAAAACCGAAGAAAAACCTGTTTCCTGGGAGGAGATAATGAGAATTTTTGGTGAAAATGCAGAAAAAATGAAAAAGCTTTTAGTTGGGGCAATAAAAAAAATAGGCAGAGAGGATGAAGAGTTCATCAAAAGCAGAATTCGCACAGTGCCCAACTGGCCCAGGCCAGGGGTGATGTTCAGGGACATAACAACTTTGTTAAAAGACAACGAAGGGTTCAAGAGGGTGGTGGATGTAATGGAAAACAGGTATAAAAACAGGGATATCGATGTAATAGCAGGCATTGAAAGCAGGGGATTTATTGTAGGAAGCGTGCTGGCTCATAAGCTCGGATTGGGATTTGTGCCAATCAGAAAAAAAGGAAAATTACCCTATGAAGTTGAAAGAGAAGAGTACGATTTGGAATATGGAAAAGATGCGATTGAAATACACAAAGATGCAATATCCCCTGGGCAGAAAGTTCTTATCATAGACGACCTGGTTGCAACCGGGGGGACAATGAAAGCAGCTGCAAACCTGATTGAAAAACTCGGTGGCATTGTGGAGGAAATTGCATTTGTAATTGAGCTGCCGGAATTAAAAGGCAGGGAAAAATTAAACAAGTGGGAAGTTTATTCTATTGTTAAGTTTGAAGGGGAATAATCCAATTTAACAATTAACAATCCCTATCTCTCCCGGCCTCATGCTTCCAAAAGCCTCTTTTAATTTTGTATATCTTCTGACTACCTCTCTTAATCCGGTTTCTGAATGCAAATCATCAATTCCCCGGAATAAGGCATGCCCTACATACTGAGTTCCTGCTGTTAGATTCACATTCTTATGAGGAAGATTTCCTCTGTATTTTGAAATTATTTCTCTTGAGGACTTATAAATTAAGTGAGCGAGTTTCCCTATATCTTCTTTGGTCTTTCCTGTTTTGCTTCCTGTAAAATTAATCAAAACATCGCAATTATACTGGGTAAAGAAATGAGCTCCCCTGACTTCATTTCCGCAAGAGCCATAAGGTGTTCTTACATCTGTCCTGTAGCCAATTCTTGGAATCTTTAGTTCTTTTGCTGCCATAACTTCAATGTCAACACCCGGGTCTGATGGCTCATCTAAACGGGCAAGGCAAAAATCACTCTGAGTAAGAAGAAATCCTATATCTAAATAATAAATCAAATGATTTGCTATGTTCTCAACTTTTTCTTTTGCAACAATTGTTTCGAGAACATCATGAAGCTTGGAAAACTCAAAGCCATCTCTTTGAGGCAGTTCAACAGTAAAATAATTTTCAAGTTCTTCTGTAAGAGCAGCATTAAAGTAAGTATCAGCCAGGTTGAACATTGGGGCTGCAAAATATAATCTCTTTTTTTCCATGTCGAAAATGTTTATGCCCGACTCCATTTTCGAGCATACTAAAAACCCAACAAATAAACTGGGGGGTTTTTTCCATACTAGGAAAAAAATGCTTTGGATTATAAAGAAGAGAGGTGATGAAGATTACCTCAAAAGTTTATATTTTTTTATTGATTGGAGTTTTTATGGACAAGGGAGATATAGAAAGAATACAAAAAGAGGTTCAAAGAGCATTTGATACCCATGAAGCTGCTGCTTTTGCCTATGTATCTTCACTCGCTGATACTCTTATGGATGCTCCTGACAAGGGGATTGACTTAATTGTAAAAACCTACAATCAGGCATTGAATGATGCCTATACAAATGAAAGGGGAGTGAATAACAGGGCATTTGTTCAGGCAATGGCTGGCGGGCCGCATGAAGCTGTTCCGTGGGCAGTTTACAATGCAGTAGGCACGGTTTATCCTTATTTAGACAGAAAACAAAAGAACCGGGCGCTGGGAGAAATTTTAAGAATTCTAGACACAAGGAATTATGCAGAAGTGAATGGAGGTAATGGGGTTGGGCATACAACTGGCATAAGAGAGCCTCTGCTGTTATCTGATATTGTTATTGCAAGGTGGCTTTACTGGCCTGGCTTGCATGATGAAGAGCATTTATGGAAAGACAAGGCATGTTTTTGTGATTTTCAGGCTGAGACCATGGATAAAGAGGGGATGTTTTATCCAACAAGAGTAAACAGCGATTTTTTAGTTGCTTATGCTTTGCTTAGAAAGGATTTCACTCCTTTTGGAGAAGAGTATGCCCAAGCAGCTAATCCTGCGTTTTTGGAGAGGGCATTAAAAGGAATTGTTGCCATGAGGTTTGCAGGGGCAAAAGGCCAAAGCGATGTGATAAAAGGAACTGAAAGGCTTAAGGAACTTCTGCCTGAAATTGTGCATGACAGAATAGAACCTTTAAGACAGGAAGGAGATTGGGTGGATTATAAGGAGTTTAGATAAATTACCTCATCTCTTTTTCCATATACACTTTTTGTTTATCTAATTTATATCCCAGCTTCTTATAGTAGGGTCTTACCCCAACTCCAGAAATTATCTTGAGTTTCTTAATTTTGTTTTTTCTTGCTATATTCTCAGCTTCCTGAAGAAGTTTTTTTCCAAGGCCCTGATGCTGGGTTGCTTTTTTTTCTCTTTTACCTATGTTTAATGCTTGCCCATAAACATGAAGCTCTCTTACAATCGCCTTGCCATTAGAAATGTGCAATCTGCACAGAGCAAATAAAATATCCTCTTTATTAACTGTTTCTAAAAAATATTCCTCTCCGCCCGAAGCTTTGTATTGGGTTATTTTTAATTCTAAATTTTTATTATCAATATCCTGATATCTGCTTTTCATTCCAACTTCCCTAAACCTTATTTCTTTTATATCAGAATTATTCTTTCTTAATTCCTGTTCAATGTCTTTTCTTAAATCAATATGGGTTGTTCCTGCAACAAGATAGTCTGGGGGAATCTCCCTCATTATTCTCATAATCCTGCAGTATCTTGGAGTTAAAAAAATAAGTTTTATTAGGAGTTCTTTGAGCTCTTTTTCTGTATAAGGGAGATATTTCCTTTTGTAGTACAAACTCTCCAGCTCGGCGCCTTTTATTACCTGGCAAGGGTAGAGTTTCAACTGGTCTGGCTTGTAATTTTCATTTGAGAAAATAAGCTTGAATAAATGCAGGTCTTTTTTCTTATTGCTTCCTGGAATTCCGGGCATTATATGATAGCCTATTTTAAATCCAGCCTCTCTTAATCCTTTTGTCGAATCAATAACGTCCTGAACAGTATGCCCTCTTTTGCAAATGTTATAAATGCCATTATCAGGCATCTGGACTCCCAGCTCAACTCTTGTGCACCCAAATTCAAGCATTCTCCTTATCTCACTGTCTCCGCAAACGTCTGGACGTGTTTCAATACATAGTGCAACACACCTATGCTTTGCTTTTTCATTTAATGTTTTAGCCTGTTCAAGACTGCTACTTATTTTGTTATTTAGTGCATCATAACATGCTTTAATAAAATCATACCGGTATTTAATTGGATAATCAAGAAAAGTTCCTCCCATAATAATAAGCTCAATTTTATCTGTTGGATGATGCATAACCTGGTATGCTTTTATTCTTGCTTCAACCTGCCTGTAAGGATTATAATCAAGAAGCCGTGCTCTCATTATTGCAGGAGATTTTGGAGTATAAGATTGAGGGACATCTAAAGTAGGGCAGAACAAGCAAGTTCCGTGCCTGCATTTTCTTGGCTCAATTATAACAGCTACAGGAGTCACTCCTGCAAGAGTTTTTGTGGGCTTTCTTATTTCATTCCTGGAAGGTTTTTTCATAAAAAATCATAGTTCTCAGGCTTAAAAAGGTATGTCGTTTCCATCACATGTTGGTTCTTCATATCCTTCATACATACAATCCCATGGATGTGTGTCTGAAAGCATGCCTCCGGTATATGGCTCTCCTCTTTGTTTTTCAAATTCTTCTCTGGATATTTTTTCAATTTCATTATATGCTATTTTATGCCCTAAGAGATATGAAACACCTTCATATGTGAAAAAAACTTTACGGGGAGCAAGAGTAAAACTTTCCTGAGCTTTCCTCATCACATATTCAAAATGATTAAACTTCCTTTTTTTAGGTGAAGTAAACACAAAATCATCAATCCATCTGCTGTATTTTATGCCTTTTTTTTCAGCAAATCTGGAAAATTCTTCGTCAATAGGAAGCAGCATTCTGTTGAATACAGCTGAACTGACAGCAGAGCCTTCTGGAAGACTTGCCTCAAAACATTCTTCTCTGCGCTCATCGTAGTCTTTTCTTATAGTGCACACTGCAGATAAGAATACTGCAGCATCTCTTCTTTGTTCTTCTGTCTTGCATCTGCCTTCCAAAGAATCATAAAAAAATTCAAAAACATAATTCATTGTTGCCTGGTGATATGCAGCAGACATATCAAAAGTTAAGGAAGAAACAACAGGCAAGTGAGATTCCAAACTCTTCTTAACAGTCCAGCCTTTTTCTCCACCGTGACAGCTTGGATGTGCTGGAACTGCTTTAACAAACGGTAAAACATAATTTGTTAGTAAGGTTTTAAATGCTTTTTGCGGAACATAAAAACTTCTTTCTTTTCCATTTACTTTTTGTTTCCATATCTGATAGAGATGTTTTTGCTCAAGAATTAATGGGAAAAGTTCCTCAAGGTCTGACTCTCCACTAAAAAGCCCGGGTTTTGGATTTAGAGAAGATAGAAGTTCAGCTAGATTTCTCCTTTTTTCATCATCTCTCAGAATGTTTAAGGGAATTTTGATTTTTTCGTAATGCTCCCTCAACTTATCATCGTGGATTCCGAGGAAAAGAGGGCCTCCAAAAAAAGAATAATAATGACCGGGCACACCTAAAACTAAAGGAGAGTCATTTATTGGAACTTCTTCAAGCACAGCTGGCATGTTATTATAGTTTAGCAAATAAATTTAAAGCTTATTATATTAGAATATACATGAATCAAGAGCAGGTTTGGGATGAAATAGCAAAGGTTTGGAAAGGATACAGATGTCATCCTGTAGATGAAGTAGTTAATTTTCTTAGGAATAAAAAAGGCAAAATACTGGATTTGTGCTGCGGCTCTGGGAGAAACTTTATAAAAATTGATGGAAATTTTTATGGAGTGGACTTTTCTGAAGAGATGCTAAAATACGCCAAGGAAAAAGCAGACAAGCTGGGAATAGAAGCTTTTATCCAGAAAACAGAAGCAGATAAGCTGCCTTTTCCTGCTGGCTTCTTTGATGCAGCTGTTTTTATTGATGCCCTGCATTGCATTGAAAGTAAGGAAGCAAGAGAAAAATCTCTTCATGAACTCTTTAGGGTTTTAAAGCCCGGGTGCGAGGCAATGATAAGCGTATGGAATAAAGAGCAGGAAGAATTTAAAGATAAAGAGAAGGAAATTCATGTAAAATGGAAGATTAATGAGAAAGTATGCAGCAGGTATTATTACTTATACGATAAAAAAGAGATTCTTGACTTATTGAATTTAGTAGGATTTAAGATTGAAGAGATTTTTGAAACTTCAAGGTTCAGGAGTGAGAACCTTGACAGTGATCAAGAACCAAAAAAAGAACAGAAGGTTCTTGACAAAAGAGAGCAGGCTGAAGAGAAAATAGGACACCCAGGAAAAAGCATTGTCGTCAGGGTAAGAAAGCCAAACCAAAATATTTAAAAATCCTGGTTTTTATAACTTCTTAAGATGGATGCCGAAGTAGTGGAAAACCCTAGAAATAATGGACTTCCTACCTTTGGAAACGGAGGTACTAGTGAATTAAAGATTGCTCTAAGTTATCTTAATTATGTATTTGCAAGTTCGGAAGGTACAAGAAAAAGAAGGATTACTATTAGCGGTCTTGCAAAAGAGTTAAGAGAAGGGCGTGGGATTGCAGTAGAGAAAGACAAGCTCTCTGAATTGTTTGAAAAAGCTGAAAAATTAGGTCTTGTTACAATAACCGGCAAAGTTAGTGATGGAAGAGATTATAGAAGATATCGTTTAACTCCTAAAGGACAGGATATGGTTTCTCCTGGAAATCATTTTTCAGGTTTTGTACGTCTTGGAAAGCAAGCTGACAATATTTCCCATTATTATGCAAACAAATATCAGAAATAATCACTTCACTCTTTTTACGAAGTCCATCATGTTTTTTCTTTCGAATTTCAATACTTCCCCGGTTTTGCAGTCAATATGGCACCTTAAAATCTCCAGTCCTTCAAGGACGCAGTTAAGGTTCCAAATTTGATGATTTTCATAAACTTGCAAGACTGCAATAATCTTAGCAATTTTCTTGTCAATTTTTTCCTCTTTAACTTTTTCACCTAAAATTTTCTCAGCATCATCCAAATCTACATCCATGTTTTTTTCTATTGGCGGCATGTTGGTTTTCTGCCCTTCTATGGTTTCTGCCTTTTTTATGGATATGGCTGATTCAAGAACAAAAGTATAAATCTCATTTTCCCCTATGCAATAGTCGAGCTGCTGCTGTTCTCCCCCGGATTCATAATCAATAACAAAAAACCCTGCGCATAAAAAAGCTTTTTCATTCTTCTTCTTGAACTTGGAAAAAGCTTCGCTTTTTTCTATCTGCTCCAGTGTGGATGTAAAATTCATAAATAAAGAAAGGGTTAATTGTTTATAAACTTAGCTGAAAAATCCCTTGAATTTCTCCCATAAAGAGGGTTCAGGCATTTCTATGTTCATTGGAATTGACTCTTCTTTTGGAGCCTCAACTTTAACTGGTCTTGGCTCTTCAGTTTTTTTGTTTTTTTGAATGTAATCAACTGCCTTCTGTACTGCAGTTCTGGAGTACCCCTGCGAGATTAATGCCCATTTTAAATCCTCGAGCTTGTATCCCTTTTTAACGTTTTTTTCGATATATTCTATAAGGGGCTTTGTCTGGTCAACCGACCTCAAATTTTTATTTTCCATTAATAGCCTACAAGTGCCCCATATATAAATCTAATTTTTCACTAATCAATTACAAAAAATCCTATCTTTTTCAATTTTCCTCGGGTTCTTGCGGAAAATATTTACATCCCTAGAGACTTAAGCAGCCCGTATACCAGAAATGCAGGCCAGACAATAGCTTTAAGCACTCCTAAAACTCCCATCCAA
>MFWN01000063.1:3075-4937 GCA_001786395.1 Candidatus Pacearchaeota archaeon RBG_13_36_9 | reverse complement strand
AGTAAACTACAGCTCCGATAAAGCCCAAGCCATAGACTGCGCCGCCGCAAGCCCCGCATCCACAACCGCACCCAGTACTGCAAACTTTTTGTTTTATTATTGTTTTTGGCATTTTTTCTATTTTTTACCTCCTTTCAATCAATTTTTAGAATATTTATCTTATGCTGACTGCTATTTTGTTCTTGTCTTCTGGGTAGATAACAATAGGAGCTTCTTTCTTGAGATTCATAAATTTGGCAATTTCCTTAGGGATTCTTATAATTAAGGAATTCCCACTATAGCCAATCTTGCCTTCTCTTGAAAGCCCGAATAATCCTGCTTTTTTCTCTGCTTCTTCTATTTTCCTAGATGTTTTTTCATCAAACCACTGCTCGTTGCATTTCTCGCAGACTTTTGCAGGAAATTTTCCAAGACTTTTTCCATAGACTTCATAGTCTACTGTCTTTTCTTTTAGCTCTCCTTCGCACAAAACACATTTATTTTCCATTTTTTTCGCTCCTTATCATAACAGTTATAATAAAAAATTTATCTTCTTGTTTTTTAAAGACTATTTTAACGTGCCTATATGCTGAGATAATTTTCCCATTTTGCAATGATTTTGCCCCGCATTTAATTGCATCTTTTATCTCATTTATACTGACCCCCCTTTCCCTTGCTTGTTTAAGAGCATGCCCGCTCATAACAATTTCCATTTAACTTATCCTCACTTACTTGTAAGTTAAAGTAAGTTTATAAAGCTTTCTATTCTCTTTTTTTAATTTAAAATATTTATTTTATAGTAATTCAAAAAATTCATCGCGTTTTAATCCTGCCTGCCGTATTATTTCCAACAGCGTTCCTTTGTCTATTTCCTGATGATTTGGAACAACAACTGCTTTTTTGCCCTCTTGATTTTCTCTGATAAGTATAATATGAAAGCCTTTTTGCCTTGCTGGCTTAAAACCTATTTTAGAAAGAGCACCTATTACTTCACGCCCGGATAATCTCGGAAGTTTTGCCATTCTCTTTCACCTCAAATCTTGCAAATATCGCAGTATTGCCCTTTATTCCTTCAGGCATGCCCATCTCTTCTATGTAAAGCTCAACTGCCTCTTGGAGATTAGCTAAAGCCTCTTCTATTGTATGGCCCTGGCTTACAACATCTAATTCAGGACATAAAGCTACATATTGCTTTTCTCCTTTTCTTATGATAGCGCTTAATTCCATACGGTAATCTAACTAAGAATCTATATAAATTTATGTTTTTTCAATCTCACTCTTTATATTTTTTCCACAGCCGGAAGTTTTACAGTCTCCGCAAGTTACACAGAAGCCGCATTTATTACAAACAGGGTGATTTGAGCCATCTCCATAAATATCATTCATGGTTTTTTGTTTTTTCATTATTCTCTTTTTTACCTCTATTATTTGTTAAAATCGGATAATTATAATACTTTTTCTAGGACAATCTGATCGTCCCAACCTTTGACTCTCGCTTTTTTGTAAAGTACTCTTTTAAATCCATTCTTATAATAAAAATTTCTCGTTTGTTTGTAGGGTTCATAGGGGTCTTCATCAGGGAGAGTCTCAACCTCTATCGAATAAATTTTTAACTTCCTGGATAAGTCTTCTAAGTAAGATAATAGCTTCTCCCCGATTCCTTTTCTATGATAATCTTTTGCAACAGCCATCCATAATAGTAACATTTTTCCTGAAAAGGAAGTGTAACATAAAAACCCAACAACTTTTGATTTGTCTACAGCTACAATTACAGAATTCATATTAAAATCCCCCCCTATATTTTTTAAACCCTCTGGAGTGAACCATTTGTTCAATTCTGCTGCTATTTTTAAGCTTTCTTTTTTTTCTGATTCATCTGCTTG
>MFWN01000063.1:2315-3056 GCA_001786395.1 Candidatus Pacearchaeota archaeon RBG_13_36_9 | reverse complement strand
TAAAATAAAACTAGTTTAATAAGGTTACCTATTTTCTGAAAGGTTCATTCTCTTTTTTCAATTTTTTCTTCAAGTTCTTTTATGAAATTATCAGGAGCAACATTAAATTTCAGCTTTTCTCCTCTGGCTCTTACTGCAATTGTTCCTTTTTCTTCTTCCTTGTCGCCAATTGTTATCATTATCGGTATCTTAGATAATTCAGCTGTCCTTACTTTGTCATTGACAGTTGTTGAATTAAAATCAGAATCTGCCCTTATTCCTGCTTCTTTCAGCTTTTGCAGGAATTTCTCAGCTGCTTTTACATTCCTGTCTGTAAAACTTAAGACTCGTGCCTGTATTGGAGAAAGCCATAATGGAAGGTTGCCATTGGTGTGCTCAAGCAGTATGCCTATAAATCTTTCTAATGCCCCATATATAACTCTATGAAGCATTACTGGCCTTTCTAGGGTGTTTTTTTCTGTTGTGTATTTTAAATCAAATCTTTCAGGCATTGCAAAATCCAGCTGGATAGTAGCAAGTTGCCAGGTTCTTCCCAAAGAATCTTTAACGTGAAAATCTATTTTTGGCCCGTAAAATGCACCATCTCCTTTATTGATTTTATATTTCATTTTTTTCTTTTTTAAAACATTCTCTAACACTTTTTCAGCCTTGTCCCATACTGCATCCGCGCCTATCCTTTTTTCCGGACGAGTAGACAATTCAACATGATATTGAAGATTAAATTTAGTGTAAAACTTGTCA
>MFWN01000063.1:0-2147 GCA_001786395.1 Candidatus Pacearchaeota archaeon RBG_13_36_9 | reverse complement strand
CTTTTTCATGCTCTTCTCTCCAGAATTTTATAAGCTCATTTTTTATTATCAAGCCATTGTTGTGCCAGAAAACCATGCCAGGAGCAACATCATTGAATGAAAAAAGGTCCATTCTATTGCCTAAAATTCTATGGTCGTTGTCTTTAAGCATTCTTGTGTCCAGCTTCGCTCTTGAAATTTGGTCAAGAAGCTGCTTATAATCTATTTTCTCATTTTTATCTTCAATAACAACTTTTGTTGTTTCTGCCCTTTCTTTTCCATCGGTTTCTCCTTCTCCTATCTGCCTTGATAATTCTGCAAGAGGATGCCCCTTGCATTTAAGCTCAAATTCCTTGTAATAGCCGAAAGGCGCCCGTTCAATATTGTATTTTTTGTTTTCTTTGAGCTTTTTTTCAGCATCCTGCATTAATGACTGGGCAAAACCCGGAGCAGATAACTGGGAAGAAAGATGGGCATAAGGATAAAGAACAATGTTTTTTGCCTTAACCTGTTGTGCTAATTCTTCAACATTCTCTATATACTGACTGACAATATTTTTATTGTTCTCATCCTGCTTTTCAACAGCTGTGAATATAACCAAAACTTCTTTTATCTCTTTTTCTTTTTCCTGCTCTTTTGTCAGCTCTTCAGGCTGTTTTATTGCTTTTTTCACTGGCTTGAACTTTATATAATCGCAGTGCAAACTTAGGATTTTTATAAAATAAAGAGAGAAAGATGATTTATAAAATCTTCTGTTAACAGCCTGAACTGGCTAGTTTTTCTAATGCTTTGTCAGTTCTTTTGAATCTTAGAGGCTTGTCCGTTTGTAAGTCTATGTAGCCCCTAAACCTTTTTTTTATAGCCTTAAACATGTTAGGCGAGAGAAAGGTTGCCCTTGCTGTTCTGAAATCCTCTCTTTTAGTTCTAGAATTAATATGGTTACCAGCATAATAATCTGATTCAGGAAAGTACTCTGTAACAAGCTGCAAATAAACATGGGCAATTTTAGGGTTTATTGATGGCTCTCGGCTTATGTTCCCTTTGCTTCTTATGATACAAACCTGCTTATTTCCTGAGTACACTAAACCTACAGGTAAAGGCTTATCAACCGGAATATCAACATGTTTCTGGGCTGTTTCATAGTCTCCCTCAATTAAAACCCCGCATTTAGGGCATTTGTAAGCTTCTATCTGGATGGGCTTAGCTTTAGGCATTATTCTGTATGCTCCCTCTTCTATTTAAATATTTACGTTATTAAAAAGCTATTCCTAAAAACAAAAATCTTAAAAACCAAGCGTTCCTGTTACTGTATGGATGCCTTAGAAAGAAGAACAGAAGAAGTTATCCTTGTTCTTGGAGCCGGGATAGTTGGATGGATGAATGAACAGAGGGTAAGAAGGGCATTAGAATATGAAAAAAATGTTCCTATAATTCTTTCTGGAGGGAAAGGAGGATTTCTTGGGAGCTATATGAAGCAGACTGAAGCGCAAACTATGAAGAGATACCTTTCCAGATATGGTGCTGGCGAAAGAGTGCTGCTGGAGCAGGAATCAAGAAATACAGAACAAAATTTCAGGAGTTCAAAAGAACTGATAGACTCTCTTGCGCCTAAAAGAGTTATTATTGTAACAAGTTCGTGCCATATGTCAAGAGCACTTGCCTATACCAAGAGGATACTTAAAGATTACGAGATAGTGCCTTTTCCTACAAAACCTAAATGGCACGATTGGAGAGGGCAGCTATGCGAGCTGGGCTGCTATGTATATGAGCATACAAAAATACCTCTTGAAAATGCAATTGGAAAGATAAGAACATCTCATCCTTGACAGAATAATTATCACATAAACAGGCTAAATATTTTTTTGTATAGAAAAGCAATGCTGTTGATTACATACAGGCTTAAAGCCAGCAGAAATACCCCTATAATGCAGAGTATCAGGGAAACTAAAAGCTTCATAGGAAGAGAAGTTATTGGAAGTGTTCCGAAATTTAGAGTCCCAAAAACAGCAATAATAGGGGTTGCAACCAAGACTAATGAAAATGAGAGCATTAGAAAAGTCAGGCAAAAAGATATAACACCCAGAGGAAACAAAAGCGCCAAGAAAAGTATGTTAAGGTAGGACTTCAGTCTTAAGAATACCTTAAAAAATCCTCTCCTTTTTTTATTT
>MFWN01000062.1:13348-20081 GCA_001786395.1 Candidatus Pacearchaeota archaeon RBG_13_36_9 | reverse complement strand
CTAAAAACCCCGCGCGAATGAAAAGCATTTAGGCATCTCCTTTTTTCTAATTTATAAATGTTTTTCATTTGAATAAACAAAGGGTTTTTTTGATATTAAATGTCTTTAGCTTTATTTTTCAGATAAATGACAATTACCAAGACCAGGCAGGCCAAAACATAAGAGGCAATAATCCCCAATAAAATGTTTGAGTAAAAAAAGTCATAAACAGTGACACCTTCAAACACTGATATAAAGTATATAAGAAGAGAAACAGTGGATTCAGAGTCGCACGGCTCTGTAACACACCTTACCCCAGAATCTATGCTGACCAAAGGCACAAAAAAGAAAAATATAACTGCAGCTATAACTGCCTTTAATATGCTTGGCTTAAAAAATTTCCATACCTTATTTGTTTCTTTATTCACCATTTTTTTATTACATTAGCTTAAGAAAAAATGCCTTTTAAACCTATTGTATTACTTCTTTTTAAGCCTAGGGAAAATTATCTTAAGGAAAATATAAACTGCGATAACTGCAATTATAAAAACACCAGTTTTTTCAAATATCCCAGATAGATTTAAAGTTTCAACATAGGCTCCAAGAAAAAATCCAAGAGAAATTAAAAAAAGAGTCCATATAAAAGTTCCGAGAAAAGTGTAGAAAATATATTTCTTAAAATCCATTTTTGAAAAGCCCGCGGGTATAGAAACTAACTCTCTGATTGCAGGAGCCATTCTTCCGAAAAAAACAGCCTTTGTGCCATATTTCTCAAACCATTTTTCTGCACTAGAAAGCTTCTCTTCAGTTATAAAAAAATATTTTCCATATTTTAAAATAACCAGCCTGCCAAGTTTTAAGGAAATATAATAGATAAGCGCTGCCCCAATTGTAGCCCCTAATGTAGCGCACAAAGTAACACCCAGAAGCCCGATATATCCATAATTGTTCAAAGATGCCAGATAGCCTGCCAAAGGCATTACAACCTCGCCTGGAACTAATGAGAATAAAATAGTCTCTATAAGAGCTGCTAAAAAAGCTCCAATATACAGATTAAAAGTTATTAAAACTTTTAAATACTCTGTCAAGCCTGAAAATATAGTGAAATCCATTTTATCAACTCTTTTTAATAAATAGCTAATAAAAGTATGTTTAAAAAGCTTTCAGGCAGGATGCCCCTCTTCTTCAGTTTGTAAAACTTTAATCAGGCCATTATATGCTGATTCAAATCTTTGCAGGATTATATCTTCTTTTGTTTCTCTAAGAAAAGCATTAAAATCATATCCAGCTGCATAAACGTTAAATGCAGCATGAAAGGCTTCTTCTAAACTTATAAAACCACTATCGATTCCTTCCATAAAAGTATCTTTAAATTCGCCACCTAGACTTTTAACTAGTTGCCCTTCTGTAAAAGCTAGTTGCCAGGTATGAATAAAAATGTTTCTTCTTGAGCCAAGTTTATCTCCAGAAAGGGGGTAGACAGTACCATCAAATCCTTTAATTTTATCCATCAAATCGCAAAGCGGAACAAAGGTCTGTACGTAGAAAGGGCTACAAACTACTCCAACGCATGCTTCGTAACTTGATTGCTCAAATGGTTGACGCATTTCTCTATTTAAGAATGCCGTAATTGCTGCCTCTTCAGGTCCTCTTTCTTTTATATGTAAATATGCAGCTAATCTCTTTGGGTGTTGGTCGCATTTTTTAGGTTCATAGAAAGGATGAGTACATTGTATTATAACCATAATAAAAATCCGAACAGTTACTAGTTCTTAAAGTTAATTACAGCTGCCAAGGAAAAATTATTTCAACCTGTTAATATAGTTAAAAGAAGCCAGGGCAGCTTTAGCACCTTCACCTGCTGCAACTATAATCTGCTTAGAAGGGATATCTGTGCAGTCGCCTGCTGCAAAAATTCCAGAAATATCAGTCATATTCTCTTCATGACTTATAGTGCTTCTGTAAATCATTATCTCCCCCCACTTGTTTTTCTGGACATCTGTAAAGTCATACTGGCTTACTAGTCCTATTTCTACAAAAATACCATCAACACTCAACTCTTTTATAGCCCCTTCAGTCTCATATCTTAACTTTTCAACGAACTTATTTCCAAGAATCTCTTTCATTTTTGCTCCTGTAATAACTGTTATCTTCTTCTCATTAAGAACTTTTTCCCTTAGAAAGTTATCCCCTCCTAACTTAAGGAGATATTCTAAAATATAAACTTTTTTTGCGTACTTTGAAAGGAACAAAGCAGCGTCCATGCCGGAATTTCCCCCGCCCACTACTGCGCAAACCTTGTCCTTATACAAAGGGGCATCACATACAGCGCAATAATTCACTCCTAATCCCGTAAAATTTTCCTCTCCGGGAACATTAAGCTTCCTTGGCTTTTTTCCAGAAGCAATTATGACTGCCTTGCTTTCATAAACATTTTTCTTTGTTTTTACAACGCAGATGTTTTTATTTTTCTCTAATTTTAAGATTTCTTCCTGTTTTATTTTTATTTTATAATCCTGCATATGCTTCTGAAATCTGTCAACTAACGCAATCCCGCTTTTATCAGGAACTCCTGGATAATTATCCACTTCAGAACTCCAGCCCATCTGCCCTCCAACATCCATGCTTATAATAATAAATTTTATTTTCTGCCTTGCTGCATAAATTCCAGCAGTCATTCCAGCAGGCCCTGCCCCAATGATAATCAAATCGTAAAGCATTTTTCACCTTTTTATAAAATAAAGAACAAATAAGATATTATAAATGTTATTGTTTGTGCTTACAAATTATCTTTAATCTGCCCATACTCTTTTCTTGGAAGCCATCTTTTGCCTGATTCTGGTTTTACTGACCCTCCAAATATTCTGGCATCGGGCATTAATCCAAGTTTTTCAACCAATTCGCCCAAGTGCCTGAAAAAAATAGGTTCAATTTGGCGGTTTACTCTAAAATCATATCCAATATAAAAATAAACGTCTCCTTCACTATCCACAATTCCCCTTACAGCATCATTCATAAAGCTATCCTCTTGTTCAGACATCCACCCATTTTTTTCAAACCAAACAGCATGAGAATAAGGTAAATTGGGCTCTGCAATAACTAATTGGTCTTGATAAATACAAAACATTCTTCTGCTTGCATGAACCCTTCTGGTTTTTTCATCTTCTTTAACACCATATTTTCTTTCAAAAGTATCCATAAGAATGTAGTTTATGTAAATTATATAAATGTTCCCTGTTTCTTGCCTTAAATCTCTTTGAGTTTAAGATACAGAAAATCTTTGATTTTCTTATCTCAACTTCTTCAGGAAATCAACCATCCTGTTGCTGTACCCAAATTCGTTGTCATACCAGGAAAATACCTTCACTAAGTGCCCCTCTCCTCCAATTACCTGTGTCAATGTGGAGTCAAAAATAGAAGAGTGTGGATTTCCTATGATATCTGAACTGACTATTTCCTCCTGGTTGTATTGAAGGATTCCTTTCATTTCTTTGTTTGCTGCTCTTTCAAACGCATTATTTATTCTTTTGACAGTTGCTGGATTTTGAAGCTGGCAGACAAAGTCCACAACACTGCCGCATGCAACAGGCACTCTTAAAGCCAAGCCATCCAATCTCCCTTTTAACTGAGGCAATACAGCCACCACCGACTCTGTAGCCCCGCTTGTTGTAGGGATAATATTAATGCCAGCTGCCCTTGTCCTCCTGAGCTTTTTATGCGCCAAATCCAAAATATTCTGGTCGTTAGTGTAAGCATGAACTGTTGTCATAAACCCTTTTGTTATTCCAAACTCCTTGTCCAGAACTTTTGCAACAGGCGCCAGGCAATTAGTTGTGCACGAGCCAAGTGAAAAAATCTCATACACTTTATTATAATCCTCATCATTTACTCCTGGCACAATTGTAACATCAGGATTCGGAGAAGGTGCAGAAATAACAACTTTTTTTGCCCCAGCAAGAATATGCTTATAAGCTTCCTCTCTTGTCCTGAATTTTCCAGTTGACTCAACAACTGCATCAACTCCCAGCCTTCCCCATGGGAGTTTTTCAGGGTCTGTCTCAGAATAGACTCTTATTTTCCTCTTTCCAACTTTAATATAATTCTCGCCATAGGTTACTTTTTCAGTATATCTGCCATAAACAGAATCATACTTCAAAAGGTAAGCAAGAACCTCAGGAGTTGCAAGGTCATTGACAGCCACAACCTTAATCCTGTTCTGCAGGCATAATTTTAATACAGGCCTCCCTATTCTTCCCAATCCATTAATTGCTACCCTCATAGTTTATCTTTTCCTCTTTTTTACCTTCTTCCTTTTTCTTTTGCCAACCTGTTTTTTATTTTCTCTTGGCAATTCTCTGATTCTTTTTTTCTGGAAGAGGCTGATTGAAAGATAAATGGCTATTGCTAAAAGGAACCCTATGTTAAACTCTGTGCCATAGGAGCATCCCTGGTTGCATCCTAAACTGCCAACTAAGTAAATGAAAACAGCCAGTCCAATAACAATGGGAAGTATAGTTTTCCACAAAGTAGGTTTTAAGTACATTTTTCCTCCTTTTTTTATATATTATATAATATATATTGGCTTATAAAGGTTTCTCTACCCTTTTTGTAGCAAAAAATAAAATTTAAGCTTTTGTTACACAACACTCGCGAGTGTGCCCCGGTTAGAAAAGAAAAGAAATTTAAATCAATAAATCTTTAACCATTCATAATGACCTTTAGTATTATAGGAATTGATAAAAAGACAGGTGAAATTGGGGTTGCGACTGCTACAAAAGCAATTGCCTGTGGAGCAATAGTCCCTCTTGCAAAATTTGGAGTTGGGGGAGTAGCAACACAGTCTTATCCGAATATTCTTTACAGAGAAAAAGCCATTTCTCTCTTAGAAAAAGGAATCAAACCCCCAGAAATAATAAATTTGCTTGTAAAAAATGACAAAAGAAAAGAAATGAGGCAAGTTATAGTTATTAATGCAAGGGGAGAATCTGCAGGTTTTACTGGAAAGGGAAATGTAGACTTTGCAGGGCACATTTCTGGAAGGGATTTTATTTGTGCAGGTAATATGCTTGCAGGAAAAGAGGTTTTAGATGCTGTCTCCAAAACTTTTATCAAATCAAAAGGAAATTTAGCGGATAGATTGATAAAATCATTAATAGCAGGAGAAAAAGTTGGTGGGGATAAGAGAAACAAGCCCTATGGTTCTGCATCTTTATTTATTGTTAAGAAAAATAAAGGTCCGCTTGGCATTGGGGACAGATGGATTGATTTAAGAATAGATTGTAGTGCAACGCCCATCCAGGACTTAAAAGATTTGTTGAAAAAAAGAATGAAAGCAGACAATTTCTTTTCTTCTAACTTCAAATACTAAATTTTTTTATCCCTGGTTTTTTGACAGCCCGGTTGTCCAGAAGCTTGGAAGATTATGTGTTAAAACCCCTTCAAAATCCGAGTCAATCAGATAAAAATACTTTTTCTTATCACCTTCTACGAATTTCAGGAAATCATTTGCCTTGTCATAAAACTTCCTTACTTCTTTTCTCTCCATTTCCATTTGAAGCAGGCTGCCTTCTTTTATCAGCAGGGTATCAGTAAGTGCTAAAACATTTTTGTCAATAAGCCCTGTATTTTGAGTCACAAATATTAAAGTAAGATTTTTATGCCTTGCAATTGCCAATAGCTTGCTCAATTCCTTGTTCTTACTTGACATTGAATCGCGTGAACCAAAAGAAATAGCCCCCTCATCAATTAAAATCACCCCTCCGTTAGGCACTTTTTCTATGTCATCTATGCTTTTAATCCACGCAGGCATTTTTCCCTGCTCAATATCCAAAGCATAGCACTTTCTTCCTGTTTTACTGTGTATATTCTCCAGCAGTTTAAAGCCAAGCGCGCTTTTCCCGCTTCCCCTCTTGCCAAAGATAAGCACAATCAGACTATCTTCAAACAGCCTTTTTTCAGTATAAGAATACTCTCCAGTAATTTCTTTCACAATCGGAAACTCCTCAAACTGCGGCTCTGTATGATAAACAACAGATCTGTCAAGTTTTCTTTGAACCTTTGCCTCTCTCATTCCCTCCCTGCTTCTCCTGTAGGTATAAGCTGCCAGCTTTCCAAATCCTATAAACGGCAGCTTAAACGCCCTCCATGCAATTGATTGTTTTTGCTTCTTTTTTTTAGCCATATTAAAGAAAAAAGAAGGGGGAGTTTATAAAATTATGGAAAATTGCGAAAAATAGATTCCAATCACAAACCCGCCTCTATGAGTTTTTTATCTAATGAATTATAATTCTTGGAAACTCCTTTAACAGAAAAACTTACTGAACGGTGGAAAACTCCCCTGGTACATGAAGTTTTACCCATTTTCTTAGGAGACAAAGAAATAGGTTTATAATTGGAAATGCAGATTGTTTCTTTATTTTTTCTGTCTCGTCCTAAGGTTCTTATCCTTGGGTACTCCTCCCAAGGGCTATTAGGATCATAGTCGCCTGTTGTGAATATAACTACCTCTTTATGATCTCGGAAATCAAGTAGATAGTAATACTCTTCAGGAATAGAAGCTCTAGGAAACCCATGATACTCTAGTAAAGAATAGGAAAACCTAAAAAAATCAGAATCTTGAGTTGCTAAAACCAGTTTCCTTTTTCTTGCTTGTTCTTTACTTTTATCTTTCATTTTATCCTCTCCCTGCTTCTCTGCTTAGCTCAGGATAGAATTCGTTAAGGCTCTTGTATTCAATGTCCTCGGCCTGATTTAT
>MFWN01000062.1:10993-13335 GCA_001786395.1 Candidatus Pacearchaeota archaeon RBG_13_36_9 | reverse complement strand
CCCAAAAAAATTGTTTTAAGAGCCTGTAAAACATTTTTTACTAGATTGATAGGGGGCATTACAAATTTTTTAGTATGAGTATAATCCATCTCAGTCTTAGCAAAATCTCTTCTTCTGCAGATATTGCCTCTTATGTGGGTAGATGCAGATTCTTTTAAGCAAAATACCCCGTAAATAGCCTCTAATTTTCTTGATTTAGATTCATCATCTTGTAGAACCCTTTCGAATCGAAGGTATAAAGGGAGCAATTTACCTGCTTTTTCTTCCCTAAAGTTTTTAATAATATCTTTAATATATATGTTAGGGAAATTGCCATCATAAGGGCCTAAAACACATATTTTTCTTTCTGCCGGTCTTGGAGATGTACGAATATCTAATGCAAGAACATCCCATCCTACTGTCTCTTCTAAGACTGAGCTTTGAATGGGATTATAAAAAAATTCAGCGACTACTTTCGAATAGCCTCCCATCTTAGGATTTCTTATAAATCCAATTCTCAAAACTTCATTTTCGAGTGTTTCCTGTATAAGATAATTATCCTGCATACAATCTTCATCTTCTTCTAAACGCTGCCTAGCGGCTTCTATTGTTCTTTTTTGAGTTTCAACTCTTGTTTTAGCAGCATCTATTGAATTGCTATCTCTTATAGTTAAATCTAACTTAAGCAAATCTAGCTTGGTTATGCTTCTTAATCTGTGAAGCATTACTCTCCCATCTTTTTCTAATATTTCCGTATCAGAATAAGGACAGTCTCTAGTAAATTGCCCTAATATATTCGTTTTTATTTCTCCTAAAGTCCTTGTGGTTTCCATTTTCTTTCATTTTACTCCTTCTTTGTAACATCCTGAATATTATTAAAATTAATCATCAATATTTTTGACAAAATTAGAAATATTTATAAATAAATGAAACTTGTATAAATTATGGCAGAAATAATAAGATTAGATGAATATGACAAAAAACTGCTTTATGAGTTGGATAAAGACGCCCATACATCTATTTCAAAGTTAGCTGATAAAATGAAGAAATCCAAGCAGTTTGTAGAGTACAGGATAAAGAAGCTTGAAGAAAATAGGGTAATTACAGGGTATAATGTCATAATTGATGCCTCTAAGCTGGGGTTTTTCACCTACAGAATATATTTTAAGTTTCAGCAAACAACAAAAAAAGATGAAGAGAGCATTATAGATTTCCTGAAAAAATATGAAAATATCTGGTCGATAGCAAAATTATATGGAAAATGGGACTGTGCTTTTTTTATTGGAGTCAAGACAACAAAAGAATTTCATGATGTCTGGGATGAATTGATGTTAAGATATAAAAAAATAATAAAGAACTACAATGTTTCTGTTTATGCTCCTGTAACCAACTTCAACAGGACTTTTTTTAGCGAGAAAAAATTAGAGAAAATAGAAAGAATTTATGGCGATGGTGAAAAAGCAGGATACGATGAAAAAGACTTTAAGATAATAAAAGAATATTCAAACAATGCGAGAATGCCATTAATACGATTAGCTGAAAAATTAAGGCTTTCACTCAACACTATCAGATATAGAATCAATGCAATGGAAAAAAATGGGATAATCAAAGGCTACAAATTAAATTTAAATCTGGAACCATTAGGTTTTGAGGGCTACAGAGTAGACTTGCATTTAATTTCCACAAAGAGAAATAAGGAAATTTATAATTACTGCAGAAATAATAAAAATATTTATCAGATCATGGGCTCGATTGGAGGCGCTGATTTTGAAATGTCAGTTATTGTTAAGGACTTATACGAATTAACAAAACTTATGGATGAATTAAAAGAAGAATTTAAAGAGGTTATTAATGACTATGAATATTTTGGATTCTCTACTATACCTAAATTAAGTTTTGTCCCTGATTAAAACATTTTATTTCTCAAACTTTTAATAACCTTTTTATACTCTTTTATCTTTTTTCTTTCATGGATTTCCATGCAATAAAAGAGGAAGAGTTGTTTAAGCAGTTAAAATCAGATAAAAACGGCTTGACAGAAGGGGAGGCTGAAAAAAGGCTGGAAACTTATGGTTACAACGAGCTCAAAAAAATAAGAAGGTTAAATGCCTTCAAAATTCTTGCAAGCCAGTTTACCTCCTTTCTTATTATAATACTTATTATAGCTGCAATTATCTCGGCAATTGCAGGAGAGGCAACAGATGCCATCGTTATCTTTGTAGTCATAGCTATAAACAGTTTTCTGGGGTTTAATCAGGAATACAAAGCAGAAAGGGCAATTGAAAAGCTTAAAGAGATGCTTGTCCCAAAGGCAAAAGCAATAAGAAACGAAAAAATAGAAGAAATAGATGCCAGAGAGCTTG
>MFWN01000062.1:8711-10919 GCA_001786395.1 Candidatus Pacearchaeota archaeon RBG_13_36_9 | reverse complement strand
GCAAAAGATACAGCCAGAAGAAAATCCTCTAAAAGAAAAAATAAACCACTTCGCAAAAACACTGGGATTTATCGCAATCTTTCTTATAATAGCTGTAACCCTGCTGGGAATCGTTATGGGCTTCGAAGCATTAGAGATGTTCCTGATTTCAGTAAGCCTGGCCGTGTCTGCAATTCCAGAAGGCCTGCCTGCCGTAATAACTATCTCCCTCGCTCTAGCAACCCAAAGGATGGTGAAAGTAAAAAGCCTTATAAGAAAATTGCCTGCAGCAGAAACCCTTGGAAGAGCAACCTACATCTGCACAGATAAAACAGGGACAATTACCGAAGAAAAAATGAAAGTCAGAAGAATCTTTGTAAATGGTAAGGTAAGCAAGCTGGAAGAAAAGCAGGCTGAATTTTTGTACAAAATAGGAATTTTATGCAATAACGCCAGAGTCGAAGAAAAGCAAGGAAAAGAGTATTTGATAGGCGACCCTACAGAAAAAGCTATTCTTGCTGCAGCAAAGGACTACGGCTTAGATAAAAAAGAAGAGACAGAGAAGCAGCCAAAAGTAAAAGAGTTTCCATTCTCATCAGACAGAAAAATGATGTCCAAAATAAGGCTCAGCAAAGGGAATTATATAAGCTATGTCAAGGGAGCTCCGGAAATAATCATAAAAAGATGCCAAGCTGAATTTATTAATGGAAAAGTGAGAAAAATCGGAGAAGAGAGAAAAGAAGAACTAATGGAAGAATATGAAAAACTTGCCTCAGAAGGGATGAGAATTCTTGCTTTCTCCTATAAAATACTCACGAAGCAGGCAAAAGAAATAACAGAAGAAAATGCAGAGAGAAACCTCATATTTGTAGGATTGCAAGGAATGATTGACCCTCCGCGCCCGGAAGTTAGAGAAGCAGTCAGGCAGTGCGAAGAAGCTGGAATAAAAATTGTGATGATAACAGGAGACTCTGCAGTAACTGCAAAAGCAGTAGGTAAGGAAATAGGATTAAGAGGAGAAGTTATTGAAGCTTCTCAGTTAAAAAAAATGTCTGATTCAGAGCTGGGCGAATCACTTAAAACAACTGCTATATTTGCAAGAGTAAGTCCGGAAGATAAATTAAGGATTGTTGAAATTCTTAAGAAAAATAGCGAGATAGTGGCAGTTACAGGAGATGGAGTTAACGATGCTCTTGCACTTAAAAAAGCAGATATTGGAATAGCAGTGGGGAGGGGGAGTGATGTTGCAAAAGACTCTTCTGATATAATACTTTTAGACAATAATTTTGCCTCAATTGTCAAAGCAGTAAGAGAAGGAAGAAGAGTCTACGATAATATAAAAAAATTCATTAAATACATGCTTTCTGCAAATACCAATGAAATCTTATTGATACTGTTTGTGATGCTTGCCTTTAGAAGACCTGAACTGCTTCCTCTTCTGCCATTGCAGATCCTTTGGATCAATCTAATAACCGACAGCTTTCCAGCAGTTGCGCTATCAAGAGAAGAAGCAGAAGAAGATGTTATGAAGAGAAATCCTGCAAAAGAATCTATGCTAAGGGGCTCAATGTTATTTATAATAATATCAGGAATACTTGCATTTTTAATCTGTTTTGTTGCATTTTATTATTACATGGATAACATAGACAAGGCAAGAACAATGGCTGTAACTACCTCTGTTTTATTCCAGATGTTTTTAGTATTCAATTGCAGGACAAAAAAGCCCTTCTATAAATTCAAATTAAACAAGTATGTAATTTACGCAGTAATTATCTCTATACTTCTTCATCTTGCAATTATATACACTCCATTAAATACCTTCTTTAAATTTACTTTCCTTGGCTTAATAGACTGGGCAAAGATAATTGGATTGTGCATAGTTGCCTTCGTTCTTTTGGAAATAGTAAAATTAAAAATCAAATAAAAAAGTAAAATAAAGTTAGGTAAGCCAGTTGTAAAGCCCAGCAAGCAAGCAAAAAAATATGAAGCAGTCTACAAAGCCATAAATTGCTCCTAAACATATTCCTAAAACACTTAAGTCATATCCAAAAATTCCATACATATCAACTATCAAGCCAGCTGATTTCTCAAAAAGCCCGTACATTGCTGCAACAGTAATCAGCAAAACAAACAAAGCTCCCAAAATTCCCCCTGCAATCCCGAATTTCAGCGCATCCAGCCTGACAGGCATTATTATTCTTCTTTTCTGGACTACTTTTGGTGTCTCGT
>MFWN01000062.1:6366-8694 GCA_001786395.1 Candidatus Pacearchaeota archaeon RBG_13_36_9 | reverse complement strand
ATTTTTTCTGTTTTTTCTTTTTTCTTAGCAGGCATTTCTATTTTTCCTCCTTAAATTAATACGCTTCCTTTGTTTATAAATTAAGCCCGTTTTTTTAATTATAAATAAGTAATAACCAACAATAGATTTATATAATATATCATTAAAGAAAAAACATGGGATTAGAATCATTGAAATGGGATAATTTAGTAAGAATAGCAGAAGAAGCTAGAGATAGCTATATAAATGACAAAAATCCTTCAGGCGCAGGAAAATGTGGAGAAGCAAGAAGGTTTATTGCAGAAATGCTGCATACCCAATTAGGTTCAAAATTATTTGATGAATTAGTAAGCTCTGCTTTTTTTAGAGTTAAAGACCACAGGGGGCATTTCTTAATTGTTGTCGGAGGGAAAAAGCCGGATTTTAAAGATACTTTTAGATCCGGAATAAAATTAGACCCGACAATATGTCAGTTCAGAGATTTATACCCCGGACTAAAAAGAGAAGAGATTGTTTTTAATGGAGACTATCCTGAAATTTATGTTCCTGCTTCTTTAGAAGAAGACCCTTATTTTCCAACTGCAGTAGAAGCAATAAGAATGGAACATAAAGGCTATATTATTCAGTAAGAATAATACAGCAATAGCCCATCATCATCTCTTAAAAAAAACCGATCTCCCCCATCATTCCATACGTTCCCCCTGCTTTCAAAAACTTTTTCTTCCCCACCGGCTAGCTCAATTGCAAAAAAATGATTGCCCTCATCTTTTGCATCTGCCTCGCACCCAAAATCACACCTGTTTTTTAGGATAAAATATTCCAAAACCGGCTCTAACTTAACTAATTTAAGGCAATCTGCGCACTTGCTTGTTGATTTTTTCCATATGCCCTTTCCCTGTTCTCTTGCCTGCTCCTCTGCTTTCTTCAAGTCTACTTCATACCTTAACCCTTGACACATGTACAAATTGGCAAGGCCTTCTTCAAGAAGCTCTTTATTGATAAACCTGTTTTTATAGAAAACAAACCTCAATTTTCTGTTATACTGGTCTTGATCATCCCTATCTCTTAAAATTTGCACCTCTTTTCCATCAAGCTCCGCCAGCTTAATTTTTGCTTCTGTATAAAAAGGCTTGTTTCTCTCAGGAGTATTTATGCACAGCAATCTAACATCCCCTGCCTTTGTCTCAAATGTGTCCCCATCAATAGCCCTGGCCATATTTACAGTCTCTGGCTCATAAGCCCCTTTACCAGTCAGCCGGGGGTAGTAGTACGCAAGGTTTACAACAATTATTATGACTGCAATAAAAGCCAAAATCCTCTTTATTTTCATAAAATACTAAGGAAGCAGAGCTATAAAAATGTAATTGAGTAAATTATTTTTTAGAAAGCATTTCTATATCTGGAAGAGCAAAACAATGAGTTATATCTGAGACAGAATCGTAAATAAAATGGACTCTTAATGCCAGGGCAGATATGCGCCCTAATCCGGAAGTATACTTTTCTTTTGAAAACCTTTTTCCAGCAGCCCTATTCAAAGCAGGTATAAATCCCTCGTCTAATTTTGCGATACTGATTTTAATTCTGCCCTTATTAACGTCATAGCTAGAAATAGAAGCTTCTGGAGTTACAGTCAAACATTCCTCGCTTAAATGTAAAAAACCATCGGTTCTTATATCATTACACATTTCGCCTTCTTCATTACACATTTCGGCTTCTGGCACCCCGTAAAATGACCAATATGGAACGCCTGTCTGTTTCACTTGTCTCACTCTTTCCTCAACTGTCGCATATCTTCTCATAACCTCTATTATTCTGCTGACTTTTTAAGGATTTTTGTTGTCCAAAATATGTTTTCACAGCTCTTTGCCCACCAATAGCTTTTTAAATGCCTATTTTCTAATCTGAACATGTCAGAAACGATTAAAAGATGAATTTCTGATTAAGCAAATATGGCAAAAGTAAGAATAAAACTGCAAAGCTCAGATATTGACGAGCTTAATAGGGTATGCGAAACAATAAATGACATAGCAAAGCAAGCAGGAATAACAATTGCGGGCCCAATTCCGCTGCCAACAAGAAAGCTTAGAGTCACAACAAGAAAAAGCCCGTGCGGAGACGGCAAAGCCTCTTTTGACAGGTTTGAAATGCGAATTCACAAAAGGCTTATAGACATGCCAACTAACGATAGAGTTCTTCACTCAATTATGCGCCTTTCAATTCCCCGTTCTATCAACATAAAAATAGAGATGAAAGACTAAGATTATTGCGGCTCAGCAATAATCAGTTCTTCTAGGGAAAAGCCCATAAGAAAAACCGTTTAGGTTTTGCTTATTCGTTCTATCAACATAA
>MFWN01000062.1:5713-6358 GCA_001786395.1 Candidatus Pacearchaeota archaeon RBG_13_36_9 | reverse complement strand
ATGAAAGACTAAGTAAAATATCAGATTTTTCTTTCGTATAGTTTAAAAGTAAAATCTTTAAATTCTTTTCTTCTTGCAAGAATTTCTATCCAGCAATTCCAATCAACCTGTGGAAAACAGGCATCTCCTTCATACTTTCCATTAATATTAGAAACGTAAAGTCTAGCGGCCAATGGCAGCGCCTTAGAATACACTGAAGCCCCCCCTGCAATAAATACCTCTCTCCCATAATATCTCGCTACATTCAACCCTTCTTCAAGGCTTCTACAAACACTAACTCCTGGAAAACTAAACTCATCCCGGGACAAAACAATATTATTCCTATTAGGAAGCGGCTTAACTTTAAAAGACTCGAAAGTTTTTCTTCCAATAATAACTGTATTGCCAGTAGTTATTTGTTTAAACAGCTTTAAATCTTCAGAAATTTTCCAAGGCAAATTGCCCCGATTACCAATAACTCCTTCATCAGTCATTGCAACAATAATGCTAATTCCCTTTTCTTTTTCCATCTTATACCGCTATCTCAAATTTAATTGGGGGGTGACTTTTGTAGTCCTTTAATTGAGTATCTGTATACTTCCAGTCAAAAATAGAGGTAAAATTAGGGGTTTCAATTTCTGGCAAAGGAAGAGGCTGTCTTTTTAA
>MFWN01000062.1:4335-5678 GCA_001786395.1 Candidatus Pacearchaeota archaeon RBG_13_36_9 | reverse complement strand
CATGAACATCAGTCAGTGCTCCGACCAATCTTCCCTCTCTCAAACCGGTTTCTCTGGCTAACAAATGCAAGAGCATAGCATAGCTTGCTATATTAAATGGAAGTCCCAAGGCAGTATCTACTGACCGTTGATTCCACATTAAATTCAGTCTTCCCTTTGTTACTGTTACCTGCCAGCTATAATGACATGGGGGGAGAGCCATTTGATTTATCTGAGAGGGATTCCAGGAACTCACAAGCATTCTTCTGTCATCAGGTCTTGTTTTTAAAGTTTCAACAACTTGGGTAAGCTGGTCAATTCCTTTTCCAGCATAATCTGTCTCATAACCATCATAAAACGCATTCCAATGTCTCCACTGAAAACCATATATTGGTCCAAGATCTCTTTCTGCAGCCATCCTTCTCTTTGCTTCATCATCCGTACCATAAGGAACTTTCTCAGGGTTGCACCACTCATCCCAAATATGACATCCCCTGTCTTGCAGCCATTTTTTATCAGTTAATCCTTTGATAAAAAATTCCAGCTCAGAAACAATGCACTTAAATGGCATTTTCTTGGTGGTTAACAAAGGAAATCCCAGCTCCATATCATGCTCAAAAGTAACTCCAGCAACTGCGATTGTTCCAGTGCCGGTCCTATCATCTTTTCTTGCGCCTTTTTCAAAAATCCTTTGAACTAAATCTAGATAAGCCCTCATAAAAGAAACAACAAAGAGCATGTTAAATATATTTATATTCTAAAAAAGATATATCTTTATAAATTAGAAAAATGAATTTAATGAATGGACAAAAGAGGAAAACTTATTGTTATTGAAGGCACAGACGGAAGCGGGAAAGCAACCCAAACCGAACTGCTGGCTAAATATCTGTCAGAGAAAGGACATGAAGTAAAATGTTTTGATTTTCCAAGGTATGGCCAGAGAAGCGCAGCAATGGTCGAAGACTATTTAAATGGTAAATTTGGAACAGCAGAAGAAGTGGGGCCTTTTCGTGGAAGCCTTTTTTATGCCATTGATAGATACGCAGCTTCTTTTGAAATAAAACAATGGCTTGATGAAGGGAAAGTAGCCATTTCTAATCAGTATGTTTCTGCCAATATGGGCCATCAAACCGGAAAAATTAAAGAGCCAGAACAAAGAGAAACATTTTTAGAGTGGCTGGAAGACTTAGAGTTTGTTAAATTCGGAATTCCAAAACCAGATGTTGTATTTTTGTTATTAATGCCTGTTGAGATATGCCAATTATTAGTGGATAAAAAAGAAAAGAGAGGATATACTGACAAAAAAAGAGATATTCACGAGGCAGATATACCGCATCTAAAAGATGCAGAAGATGCTTACAAAT
>MFWN01000062.1:2180-4325 GCA_001786395.1 Candidatus Pacearchaeota archaeon RBG_13_36_9 | reverse complement strand
GAAATATGGATGGGAAATTATAAATTGCGCTTTTGGGAATACAATAGAGAGTGTTAAGACAAAAGAAGATATCTCTCAAGAAATAATAAATAAAACCGAGGAGATTTTAAAGGAAAATGCAAAATAAGGGAACATTCATTGTTTTTGAAGGGATTGACGGCTGTGGAAAAAGCACACAGATAATGAAATTTGTTGAACATCTTTCCAAACTAAGCAAATACAACCATATCCTTCTTACAAGAAACCCTTACAAAGCAAGAGAAACACGGGAAATTCTTAAAATAAACGATGCTCCAGAGTCACAGGCAGAAAAGCTCGCAGAACTGTTTGTAAACGACAGAATTGAACAAACAAAAGAAATCATTCTCCCCCACCTAGAAAAAGGGCACTATGTTGTCTCTGACAGGTATAAATTATCAACAATTGCCTACCAATCTGCACAAGGCATGCCTGTTGAAAAATTAAAGCAGATGCATGAAGGCATGCCAATTCCAGACATAACTTTTATTGTGGATGTTCCTGCAGAAATAGGCGGAGAAAGAATGGACAAAGATAACAGAGACAAGCACAGATTAAAAGCAAGCACAGAATTCCAGGAGAAAGTAAGACAAAAATACCTTGAATCAGTAAAACACCTGCCAGATGAAAAAATATTCATCATCGATGGCACAAAATCAGTGGAAGAAATACACAAGCAGATAACAGAAGAATTTGAAAAACTTAATATACTAAAGGACATTAAATGTTGAGAGTTCAAAATGCCTTTAGTAGATAGCGTGAGAACTAAAAACTGCTCAAATATTTGGTGTCCTTACGCTATATTTAAAAAACCTCTTTATCTGATTTAATCGTGCTTGCATATTGCACAAGCATGCCCGGATCGCATAACGGTATTGCACAAGCCTGGAAAGCTTGACCCTTCGGGGTGCCCAGGTTCGACTCCTGGTCCGGGCGTAAAGCTTATCAGAGATAAGCTATTTAGATACCAGTAGGAGAACCTTGGTCCGACCGAGAATTTATGCATTTAGTATTATTTTGTAAAATTATAAGGCAGAAATTGAGACTGCTATGGGCGTCCTAACATTTGTTTCGTAGTTTGATATTTAAAACAAAGATGTGACGTCCTCCCATGCCCTAAAGGGTTGCCCTGATGGGCAACTTTTTGCTTCGCAAAAAGCAAGGCGTCCTTAACATGAATGATGCAACTCTTGATTTTCTATGTATCTCAATGCTTTCTCAAAATCGCTTCCACAGCTAGCACAAAAGTATCCATCGTTCCAAAATTCACCATTGCGATAAGTTTTTCTAAACTCAGGGTATAACCTAAATAAGATATAAGAAGAGAGCCCCTTTATTATCTGCATAAGCTTTGCATCTGAAATTGTTCTTGGGCAATCAACAATCAAGTGAGAGTGTTCGGGCAAAACTTTCAGAATAACCAACTCGATTTTCCATCTCTTGCATGCTTCTTCAATTGCTACTTTACAGAATACTCTTAGCTTTTCCTGTTTTAGCATTTGATATCTATATTTAGTTGATATCTATATTTAGTTGTTATCTGAATAGACTTCAGATTGTTTCCTACAGAACTTCCGTAGGATTTGTATTGGTTTATTGTTATTTGGGTTTGCATTTTTCCTCCAGAGCTCCCGCTAAGCGAAAGCAAAAGTTTATTTATGAGAAAGTTCTAACTACTTCGGGTGTTCAGTGAGTTACAACTAACTCACTTTTTATAATTTACTTAGAAATAAATAGTTTGCCGCAATTCATCCTACCCTTAAAAGGGTTGGATTTCTTGCGGAGGGTTTAAATTCGAAAAGCTGCCAATAAATATATTAATGTTGATAGGAGGGATAATCCTGCTGTACTTCTTTGTTGTGGAATTATACAAAAAACATTTTTACAAAAAGCAGAAGGATTAAGCCACTCTGCCTATCCAACAAAAGAATTTTCCGCCTATCTCCTGGGTTTCTTCTGTTCGAAAGCCCCTTCTTTCAGCCTCTCTGCAACAATCTTCCAAACTGAAACGAGTATGAGAAGCGTATGCTCTATTCAATCCCTCTTCTTCTATAAATCTCTTCTCTCCGTTAGAAGCTGATAGTCTGACAAACTCTTCTATTGAAACTCCTTTTAGATTATAGTCTA
>MFWN01000062.1:320-2159 GCA_001786395.1 Candidatus Pacearchaeota archaeon RBG_13_36_9 | reverse complement strand
TGCCAGCAAATTCCTTGTATTCCTCCAGCATATCTCCTCCTGCTTAATGGAAAACAAATGAAGAACCCACACTGGTAAAAGGCAGGCCATATGTTAATGCCTCTTTCTTCTTATCAGTAAACGCCAGATTGTTTAGTCTAGGAATGCCGCAATTCGCAGCTCTTATCTTTCTCGGGTCTGCATCATACCCTATAAATTTCGCTTCTGGGACTCTGGCTGCAGCATAATAAGTCCACCAACCTTTCCCGCACCCAAAATCAAGGTGAGAATGAAAATAATTCTGCATGCCCATTAATGGCCTGCTTATTAAAGGAATGATTATTTTTCCGAATAAACTGTGCAATTCCTGCAGCAAACAAACTCTCTCACTTTCCTGAACAGCCATAAGTTCTTAATTAATATAACCTTTAAAAAGATTATTAATCTAGAATATTTATGAAAAAAATAGAACTTATGGCTCCTGCAGGAGATTTTCCAAACCTGCATGCTGCAATCAAGGCAGGCGCAGATTCTGTGTATCTCGGGCTTAAAGAGTTTAATATGAGAAACTCTGCTAAAAACTTCACAATTGAAGAGCTAAAAGAAGCAAGCGAGATCTGCAGAAAAAACAAAATAAAGCTCTACCTTACATTAAACACCATAATCTATGATAACGAAATAAAAAAAATTGAAAAGATAATAAAAAAAGTAAAAAACCAGGTTGATGCAGTAATTTGCTGGGACTTTTCAGTTATAGAATTATGCAGAAGATACAAAATCCCTTTTCATATTTCAACCCAGGCTTCTGTTTCAAATTCAGAAACAGCCCTATTTTACAAAAAGCTTGGCGCAAAAAGAATAAACCTCGCACGCGAATTAAACCTAAAGCAGATAAAACAAGTATCCAAAGTTATGCCTGTTGAAATATTCGGGCACGGTGCAATGTGTGTCTCAATATCTGGAAGATGCTTTACCTCCCAGTTCCTGCAAAACAAAAGCGCCAACAGAGGACAATGCACCCATCCTTGCAGAAGAGCCTACAAAATAATTGACCCGGACGGTTACGAGTTAAAACTGGAAAATAACAGAGTTATGTCTGCTAAGGATTTATGCGCCCTCCCTTTTATTGAAGAAATAAAAAAAGCAGGAATTTCTGCACTAAAAATAGAAGGAAGAAACAGGGGAGCAGAATATGTTTATGCGGTCACAAAAGTTTACAGAAAAGCACTCGATAAAAAAATGACAAAAGAAGATATCGAAAAGGGCATGAAAGAGCTAAAAAGAGTCTATAATCGCGGCCTGTCCCCTGGCTTTTATCTTGGCCTCCCTACAAGTGATGATTTTACAAAAAGCGACAGCGGAGAAGCAGAAGAAAAAAAGATAATCACAGGAAGAATTGAAAACTACTGGAAAAAAATAGGAGTGGCTCATGTAAAAATCTTCACAGGAAAATTGGAGGTTGGTGATGAAGTCTATATAAAGGGAAAAACAACCGGGATAATAAGAGCAAGAATTGAAAGCATGGAGATTAACAACAAGCCTGTTGAAAAAGCAGGCAAGGGAGATGTTGGAATAAAGCTTCCTCAATGCAGAAAAGGCGATGAAGTTTACTTGATTGTAAAAAGAAGCTGACTATTTATCTTCATTCCAAAGGCCAGAAGGATACTTTCTGTCATCAAAAAATTTAGCCATAACAACCTCAACATTCCCCCTTCCAATAAATGTATCTTTTATTCTACCAACTTCTACAAAACCAGATTTTTGATATAAGTTTTGACCAGCAGGATTATCAGAACTTGCTGTCAAGTAAACAGCATAAACCTCCATACCCCGTTTTTTCATATTTTTTACATATTTATC
>MFWN01000062.1:0-173 GCA_001786395.1 Candidatus Pacearchaeota archaeon RBG_13_36_9 | reverse complement strand
AATCTTATCAAGAATTTTACCTAGTTTACTTTTGAAGAAAATAAGAGATCGTTTCTTAGTTTTTGGATTATATTCATATGAAAAAAGACTTTCGGCAATGGCAACTATTGATTTTAAATCATTTTCATTGGCTTCTCTGACATTAATCTTCTCCATAATACCAAGAAAGGATT
>MFWN01000061.1:17760-19518 GCA_001786395.1 Candidatus Pacearchaeota archaeon RBG_13_36_9 | reverse complement strand
GACGCCTCCTTTTATGATAGAAAGGAGGTGGCACTCCTACAATTATTTTTCGGTTGCCTATTTAAAAAGGATTTTCGGAAACTCTAGCCCTGAACAAACCTTTATAAACTTGAAACACCTACGTTTATTAGTAAAATTATAGTATTAACTATTCTGTTGTAATGATAGACGAAAAATCCTTTAACAAGATTATGAGCATTATTCTAATCGCTGTCTTAGTAGTCTTAACATTTTTAATACTAAGGCCCATTCTTATTTCTACAATTTTTGCATTGATACTCTCATTTATCTTCTATCCCTTGCATAAAAGAATACGTTCGATTGTAAAAAGCAAGAACCTCTCTGCCTTGATTATCTGCCTAATTCTTTTGGCAATTATAATTATACCCCTCATTTTCTTAATACCTTTAATCGTAAGACAGTCAGTCCAGGTCTACACTTTTCTGCAGGGAGAGGACTTTTTATCCCCTGTTTATTCTCTGATAAACAAGTTTTCTTCCCCTGACGTTTCAAAAGACCTGATAGTCGGGCTGAACTCTTTCACAGCCAAGATGGTGGACTCCTTCTTAAGCAAGTTCCAGGACATTATTCTTGGCTCTCCGGTAATTCTTCTGCATCTTTTGATTATACTGTTTGTTTTCTTTTTCGGCCTGCGCGATGGAGAGGAATTTATAGCTTATCTCCAGAGCCTTTCCCCCCTCTCAAAAGAGTCAGAGAAAAAAGTATTTCAGCAATTCAAGGACATAACCTATTCGGTAATCTATGGCAACATTCTCGTTGGGGTTATTCACGGCTTAGTCGCAGGCATTGCCCTGTTCATTCTGGGAATTCCAAACGCAGTAATTTTGACTCTGCTTGCAGTTTTCTTCAGCGTAATACCCTTGCTTGGTCCGTGGCTTGTCTGGGTGCCGGTGGATATTTACCTGTTTTCAGCAGGAAGGACAACTGCGGCAGTCGGTTTGCTGATTTATGGACTAGTTGTAATCAGCTGGATAGACAATATAATTCGCCCTTTAATCGTAAGCAGAAGAACAAAAATAAATTCTGCAATTATTTTAGTCAGCATGGTTGGCGGACTGTTTGTGTTCGGAGTTCTGGGATTGATTTTGGGGCCTTTGATTATTTCCTACTTAATCTTGATTATAGAAATTTTCAGGAATAAAAAAACAGACAGCATACTTATACAAAAGACAGAGCAATAATTTTGATGGCAAGATATAAAAACTAAACCCATTTTTCTATATATTAATAAAGAAAAAAAATGAGGTTAAAAGTAAAAATTCTGAAATTGCAGGCCGGCAAGCCAGTTTCCATTCTTCATGAGAGGACTGCAGACAAGTTAAGTGCCAACATTGATGATCGCATCACAATAAACAAAGGCAGGAAAAAGATGATATCAGTTGTAGATATTGCTGCGGGGCTTCTTCAAAAGGATGAGATTGCTGTTTCAGAGGAAGTAATAAGAGCATTAAAACTGAAAGAAGATGATGTTGTTGAGATTAATATTGCCCCCCATCCGGAGAGCATTTACCTGATACATAAAAAGCTTATGTGCACCCCCCTTAACGAAGCAGAGTTTGAAAAAATCATCTCAGATATTGTTAAAAATGCGTTAACCGAGCCCGAGATAGCTTATTTTGTTTCTGCTATATATAAATGCGGCATGTCTGTAAAAGAAATAGAGTATCTGATAAGGGCGATTGTCAGCAGCGGAAATGTAATAAAGTTAAGGGGCAAAGTAGCTGACAAGCATTCAAT
>MFWN01000061.1:16321-17656 GCA_001786395.1 Candidatus Pacearchaeota archaeon RBG_13_36_9 | reverse complement strand
ATTGTCTGTTGACAGCAAATACGTATTGATAGATATTCCATACGGCAAGTCTGCGAAAGTCTCAAGATCACAGGCAGTGCATCTTAAGGAGAAGTTTGAAAAACTAGGCAAGAGTTTTAGCCTTACTCTTAAATGCCTGCTGACCGATGGCTCCCAGCCAATAGGCAATGGAGTAGGCCCTGCGCTGGAGATGAGGGATGTGCTTTCAGTTTTAAGGCAGGAATCTTCCCGCCCAAGAGACCTTGAAAAAAAATCTCTGATTCTTGCAGGAACTCTCCTAGAAATGACCGGGGAAGCAGAGGAAGGAAAGGGAATTGAGCTTGCTGAAAAAATATTAAAATCAGGAAAGGCATTTAAGAAATTCAGGAGAATAATAAAGTCACAAAAAGGTGCTGTTTCAGATTCCAGGCTCAAGCTAGGCAGCTTCTCTAAGGATATTCTCTCGGGCAAATCCGGGAAAATAGGAGAAATAGACAACAGAAAAATCAACCTGATAGCTAGGATATTGGGCTCTCCAGCAGACAAAGGGGCTGGAATTTATCTTCGCAAACACTGCCAAGAAAAAATACGAAAGAACGAGCAGCTCCTGACTTTGTATTCAGAGTCTGACGAGAAACTGGCAGAGGCAATAAAATTTTACAAGAAAATCCACCCAATAGAATTAAAATAAATTTTTCAAAGAAAGATTTATAAACCCTTGGTTCCTGAAATTAGTAGTAAAAAAGTGGTGTAAAATGAATAAAAGAGCCAAGGTTACAGTAAGATATTTGATTGCTTTCGCAATTATATCTTCAATATTTCTAGCTTATCTCATCTTAGCAGCTCAAGAAGTTCTTCTTTCAGATGGAACCACTATTATTAATGTTAATGAGGGTGAAGGCATGCTATATAATATAAGCATTAATAATACAGGCGACTCAGACAATATAACCATGGTCAATATTACAATTCCTGATTGGTTTTCTTTTGATTTCGATTATAATGGTACAGATGCAGCAGGCAATTTTAGCGGAGCAGGCAACCTCTCGATTTGGTACAATTTCACTGATTATCTCATATCTAACGATACAACAAGGTATTTCTGGTTTAATGCAACTGCAGAAACTCCTGGATGGTATAATATAAGCATAGAAACCTTGAACTCCTCTGGAGCAACGCAATTTAACATATCTGTTCAGGTAAATGATACAACCCCTGCTTCAGATGTTTCTTTTGTAACTCCGACAACAACTTCGGGAAGTTATTCAATGAATGCTATTTATGCTAATGTTTCAGTTACAGACAACGGAGTGCCAGATACACTTAATATTACTTTATATAATTCCACTGGATTTT
>MFWN01000061.1:14353-15898 GCA_001786395.1 Candidatus Pacearchaeota archaeon RBG_13_36_9 | reverse complement strand
CTTGTCTAACTCTACAGACTTATTGGACACTAATGCATCTAGTGCAACATCAATTAACATTACCTACACTGGTCTTCCTGAAGGAATTTACTACATAAACGCAACTGCAAATGACACATTAGGAAATACAAATGTTACTGCATTCACAACAGTAATTACCCTTGATACAACCAATCCAGGAATCAATTTAACTTCTCCGTCTAACTATGCGAATATTTCTGTATCCTGGTTTACTGTGAATGTAACAACAACAGATACAAACGTAGATACAATAACGGTATTACTGCTAAATTCATCAGGGGGTGTTATTTATACAAATACTTCGAGTTCTGAATCTTATGAATTTAATTATACAGGAATATCAGACGCAGCTTATTATATTAATGCAACAGTAAATGACTCTGCAGGCAATAGCAATCAAACATCTATTTATATCACAGTAGATGCTTACCCTGATGCAACACTGACTCCGGCGAATAATACTCAATCTTCCCTGAATAACCAGACCTTTAATTGCAGTGCAACTTCCTCAATTAATCTAAGCTCAGCTACATTTTATATATGGAACTCTTCAGGGGATGTTTTGGATACTAATAAAACAGACATAAGCGGGCTTTCAAACTCTACCAACATGACCGAAGAACTTCCAGCAGAAGGAGCTTATTATTGGAATTGTTTAGTAAATGATACTTTAGGAAATGAAACATGGGGCGCAACAACAAACAGGACAATTATTGTTGACCAAACAGCCCCTGAGATCACCTTAGAGTCTCCTGCAAATGCAGCATCAGCAACAACATCTGCCTATAACTTCACATTTAATGTATCTGACAGTTACGATATCTCTATATGCATCTTAATAATTGATGGAATTAATGTCGCAAACTCAACTTCCATAAGGACAAGCGGGGCAAATGGAATATACAAATCAGGAATAGCTGTTAACTCTCATTCATGGAGCATAAACTGCACAGATAATGCAGGAAATGTTAATGCTTCTGCTTCAAGAACTCTTACTGTAACTGCTGCCGCATCAGAGCCTTCAGGCGGAGGCGGAGGCTCAATAGTCTCTAGATGGGTTAAGCAAATAAAGCTAAATGAAACAGAACTGAATTTAGGGCAGACATTGAAGCAAATGAAGGCAAAATACAGAGTAACTTTCAATGTAAGTGGGATGGGTCACTCTGTTTTGATACTTAATCTTACTAATACCACAATTACTATAGAAGTAGCAAGCACCCCGCAGAAGGCAGTATTGAGCATTGGAGAAATAAAGAACTTTGATGTAACTGGAGACGGAGTCAATGATATTTCAGTAAAATTAAACAGCATAAAATATCCTGCTGCTGATTTAGTCATCCAAAGCATAGCCCCTACCACAACACCAACAACAACTCCAACCACTACTTCAACCACAACACCAACAACCACTCCAACCACTACTCCAACCACAACCACTGAGCCTTCAAAATCCAGCATTGCCCAATGGATTTTTGCGCTGATAATCATAGTCGTTATAGCCGCAGTAGTAATACTTATTTTGAG
>MFWN01000061.1:14011-14164 GCA_001786395.1 Candidatus Pacearchaeota archaeon RBG_13_36_9 | reverse complement strand
ATTGGCTGAATGCTTCCCTAGCATGGGCAAACCAATCAGAGAACAATACTTTTGTTAATGGAAGCGGAAGCAATTTTAATCTGAGTGGAACAATACAATTTAAAATAAATATAACGCTTCCTAATGCTCTATCAACAAAATGGAATGTGAGCT
>MFWN01000061.1:12015-13972 GCA_001786395.1 Candidatus Pacearchaeota archaeon RBG_13_36_9 | reverse complement strand
TGGACAGCATTAATCTCGCCTCTCCTGCAAACTATAACCTAACTACGGACCAGACTCCTGATTTTAATTTTACCTTGTATTCTCAAAGTTCAACACTTCAAAACTGCATACTTTATCTGAATGCTAATAATACTGAGGGCTGGATATCTCGCGGAAGCAATCTCTCGGTAATCAACGGCAGTTTAACAAAAATAACAGCATCTTCTCTTGGCGATGGCAATTATACCTGGAAAATAAGCTGCAACGAAACAGGAGACTCTGGTTCTAGATGGATTTATGTAGCTGACAGAACTGCCCCGGATATTTCAAGCATTGATGAAGTTACAGCATCAACTACTGCAACTATCTCCTGGTCAACTGGAGACAGCACTGCTGATTCAAATATCAACTACGGAACAACTTACAGTTTAGGAACTTTAAGCAGCAATGATTCAGGAAGTTCTCCATCCTTGGAATTAACTGACCTGGATTCTTCAACTACTTATTATTATAACCTCACTAGTTGCGATGCTCATAGTAACTGCGACCGTGAGGCTGGTTCTTTCCGGACATCTTCTTATACTGATTCAACAGCAGGCTCATCTGGTACTGCTCCCAGCTCCAGCAAATCCAAAACTTTTACAACTATTCAAGCTGGAGCAACAGCAATCTGGCTTGTAAATGACAAGAATTTAGGTATAAAGCAAATAAACCTGACTGTTAGCAACTTATCCACAAATGTTAAGCTCACTGCATCTAAATATTCTGCACTGCCTTCTCAGGTTTCTGTTGCAAAATCAGGAAAGGTCTATAAATACTTAAAAATAGAAGCAACCAACCTTAACCAAAAACTTAACCTTGCTAATATTCTACTGCAGGTTGAAAAAGTATGGGCCCAAAATAACAGTGTAACCCAGCAGGCCATCTCCTTGTACAAATTTGATAATTCCAGCGAAGAATGGAAAAAAATTACAACCACTTCCGAATCAGAGGATGCTACTTATTATTATCTTAATGCCGATCTTACATCTTTCAGCTATTTTGCCATAGCTGGAGATGCAACAACATCTTCTACAACAACAAATACCACCTCTTCTGCTGCTGATACTACCCCAGCAGCAAATACCTCAACCAATGCCTCAGCAGAGGGAGGAGAACCAACAGACACCGAAAAAAAATCCTCCAGACTATGGCTTATCATATTAATCATAGTTGTAGGGATAATTGCGCTGGCAGTTGTGGGATTTATAGTCTATACCCAGTTTATCAAGAAACAAAAATTAGCAGGACTCCGTTAATAAAAGTATAAATCTGCGAAAGATTTATAAAAGGCAGCTGCTTATAAATTTTGTAAAAAAGAGTGTAAAATGAAGGGAAAAGAATCTGCATTTATTGCAATATATTTTTTATTGTTAGTATTTCTAATGAACTCAGCTCTTGCTGCCAGCGAAGTCATTGATTTTCAACTGAACAAAAACCTTTATTCTCCTGGAGAAGAGATAAACATTTCTGGAAAATTATTTGATGCTAGCGGGGAAGTTAGCTCAGCCAACATCACTATTTCTCTTAACAATACCAATTACAATGCCTCGACCGATTCCAATGGTTTTTTCTCTGCAATTCTTTCGGCCCCTGAAGAAGGGAGTTTCAATATCACCATGAGCTACGGAAGCGCAAACGCTGTTTCAGAAATAAAAGTTTCACCTATCTCTGAAATTCGCCTTGCAATTGCCTCTTCGGCATCTGAAGCTTTGGAAACTTTAATATTTGTTTCCAATAAAACAACTGTAGGAATTAACGACAGCGGAACTATAACAGGGGATAAGTTATATGCTAATTTTACAAATAACAACACAGTCTATTATGCTATTGCGCAAAAAGATACAGGAGAAACAGGATACAATACCTTATTTATTAACAATGCCGTAAATTTTTCAAGCTCAGTAAAATTTCAGTATCTGGGTAAGGGCTCAAAAGT
>MFWN01000061.1:7157-11977 GCA_001786395.1 Candidatus Pacearchaeota archaeon RBG_13_36_9 | reverse complement strand
GCGCAAGTTTCTTTATCAACAAGGATTTCAGGCACAACTTATAGATACGGATTCACTATGCAGGACTTGTTTATAAGCACTACCGGAGGAAAACATCACTTGATTACAGATGGAATAAGCCACATCTCCTATTTTGTTGAGAAATTTACCCTTAATTCCTGGGTAGAAACCATTGATAAAAGTAAAGTTTCCAATGCCCAGGCAGGGCAGCAGGTAGTTCTAAAGGCGACTGTAGTCGATTTGGATACAGGCGCTGCTACAACCGATGCAATTGTTTCTGCGACAGTAATTGACCCTAGCGGAGAAGAAACCCCCTATAGCTTAGTGGCTGATGCCAACAAGCAGTTTACAGCTAATGTTACTTTAGACAACGCTTTAACAGGAGCTTATTCAGTATCTTTCAGCGCAAACTATTCAAGCACCAACGTAAGAAAAGATTACCGGTTTAATGTCAAAAGTTATGACTTATTTATGGATGCCTTTAGCCCTGGAAAAGGAAGTGGAGACTCTATTCCTCCAAATTCATGGGGCTATATAATTATAGGTGCCAAAGACCTTGGGAATGAGGAATTCGCAAATCTTTCTGGTTTAACAAACAGCTGCAATGTGACTAAAGTATATTTATCAGGGATTTATAATAATAAGAATAATGCCTCGACGTTGAATTTTTCCACAATGAATCTTTCTGACCTTTTTACAGATGTTTCTGCCCCGGATTGGGTGCAGGACGAGATAGAAGAAAATTTCGGAGAAAAAGCCTGCTCTATTAAATTTAGGACCCCTGTCCAAACCGGCAGTTATAGGCTGGAGGTGATTTCTAACATCTCAGGCGAGATAATTACAATTAAAGATTATATGGAAGTAACTTCTATTTTTTCTTTTGGCATGCCTTCTGACTGCACAACCGGCTCTTGGTCTGAAAGTATCCAGCCAGGATCGCAAGTCTGCTTTAAGGTAAATGCCTATAATGCAGCAACAGGGCAGCAAATTAATGCAGCTAATATAACAGACATAAATGTCATGGAGGTATACTCCCAATCTGCAGGAGTTATAACTGACCTTATTACAAACATCTCCCTGAAAAATTTTTCAGACGGGAGCAAGGGATTTCAGTTCACGACTTCAAATGCTAGTTTGGGCCCCCATTTTGTAAAGTTCAGGACAAAAGCAAACATAACTTCGGGTGCAGTTTCTGGATTTGGAGAGACCTGGTTCATGACTGAATTATGGAAAGTATGGGCTTATCCTTATTGTCAAGGAAGCAATATGTTCTGCAACTTCGGTGCCCAGTCCAATATTTCTCTTAAAGTAGAGGCATTTACAGCCGGGTTTGGAGCTGGAAAAGAAGACATAACAGTGACTGTTTCCAGTGTTAAAAACTTTAATACAGGAGAAACTATTTCCATCTCTTCTGATAGCGGATCTTCCTGCACTACTGAGAATGATAATTCAAGCGCAACACAAAATGCAAGCAGCACTCAATCTAGTGGAAAAGTGACTCCTGCCGACTGCACACTGACAATTCAAGTTCCTTCTAATAGCAGCTGGGACTCAGGAGACTACGAAGTAAAGTTGACTGCAACAGATGCTGATGAAAACACAAGGGATATTTATTCCTGGTTCAGGGTTGAAAACTTCAGATTTTGGGCTTGGAACAGAAACTGGGAAATCACAGGCTCCCAGGACGCTGTTTTTGACATTACATTGCAGTCTTTTAATAATCAAAACATTGCTGCAGAGGTAAGTATCTCAAAAGTTTACTATATGGGCAGCAAAGATATGTGGATGTCTCCAAAGGAAATTAATATTTCCGGAGGAACCAAGTTTATCAATGGCACAGGAAACTTTACACTTGCTGCAGGCAATCTTACAGGCTTAAAGTCCGGATTTTACGAAATTGTCTTCAATGCAGTAAGTGGAAGCGGAAGCCAGACTACAAGGGCAGGGTTTAGCTTAAATTCTTTTGTAGTTTTCACAAATAATGTTGGAGATAACAATGACAGAAGCTATGAGAAAAATGGCAATTTAACAATTAATGTTTCTGCCTTTGACTTCGTTGACTGGTCAACTTGGCCTCCAAGCGGTACCCATCATAATATTACTAATATTTCTGTTGTAAGGATAGTCAAAAACGGTATGTGGGATTTCCCATATAAAGCAAGAGGAAAGGATGTAATTGGAGACGCCAATGACTGTGATACTACTGTTGGTAGCTGGAGTTGCATTTTAACAGTCCCTCTTACTAATTTCGACCAGTCCCAATATGATGTTACTATTGAAGTAACAGGTGTAGATGGCTCAACTTCCCAGGCATTTTACTGGTTTAAGACAGAAACCTACACTTTAACAATTCCTGAGATTCAGGACTGGAGAACAGTCTTAACTTCCAATAAACTGACAGATACAATGGAAGTCACATTAAGCACAGATGCTTCCTGCGGAACAAGTTCCGACTCTGTTGAAGAGCCAGCAAATGTAACAAGCTGCCTGTTTGATTCAAACAAAAGGCTGCCAACAATAACTGGAAATAACGGAGTGAATAATGATAATCGGACGATATTCTTGCTGGACAAAACCAATGTTTCAGCTCCAAAAGTTTATATTAATTATCAGAATGAAACCTGGGCAGATGGAATGCAATGGCAGAATAATTTTTCAGCCGCGAAAGCAGGTCCATTGAGCATAAATGACACTTTTCTTGATGCAAATGGCTACAACTGGAGCGTAAACCAGATAGATACGGGATTGGGAAAAATAAAGTTAAAGTTTAATGAAGGGGTTGTTATGTCGCGAACTAACACTGCTAGTGGAGAGGGGCAAACAGAAAACAGCGTAGAGTATCCCTCACTATACATCGTAGAGAAATCGATTTCTCAGAGTGGAATATTCTTATATCCGGGGTCTTCAGGATGGGAAGACAAATTCTGGGACGACCAATGGGCAAGTATAGATCTTGATGATGATGAAGCTTACAACTGCAATCCTGGAAATAACCATACTGGCCCTAACCCTGATTGTGAAGAGTATTTTATTCTTTTAGCTGACACAGATACAAGCGGAGTCTACGATACTCTCCTTTTATCCCCTACAAGAAACATGAGCATGGGGATAAATTCTTCTTATGGGAAAAGTGGAATAGGAGACATAAAAATAAATGACTCTGCAAATCCGATTTTCTTGTTAAATTTAATTTATTCAGAAACAAACGGAATTGGCAAATATCAGCTTGTTACCACTACTAACAAAGCAGGCTGGCCTGGAAGAAATCTTGGAGTTTTCCAGCTCGGAAGCCAACATGTTAAACTGCCAGTCATGGTTGCTTCCCCATCTACAAAACAGGGTATAGTCAATAAAACAGTGGTTGTAGACAAATTAAGGACTTTTGGAACAACAAGCTTTATAGAGTATGCTATTCCCTCTGCAATTGCAAATACCTCTTCCAATGGAATAGCTCTTCTTGACCTTAATTTATCAGGGGTTCCAAGCGGAGAATATATGATAATTATGCAAGTCAATGATAATGGGACCATCATTTCTTCAGGTAACGAATGGGATAATCCTCAGATACAATTAAGAAGCTTTTCAATAAGCAACTTATTTGGTATTAAAAAAAGGCTGAATAATATTGTAGAATGGAGCAATGCGTCAAGAAACTTGTTCCAATTAAACTCTGCTGAAGGCAGTTTGGGCTCGAATACTCTCAGAATGCAGTGCGGAAACAATGATCTAGATTTGATGACTCTGTGTCATGTTGATGACTGGAGATTCAAGGAACTGTGGGTAAATGCAACAAGCAGCACAGTATTAAAGGATGCAACTCCTTTTGACTGGAGACTAGAGAATGCCTCCATTACTGGAGAATACTGGAATTTGTCAGATGAGATACTTGTAACAACTGATTTTGGCGGGCAGATGAATTATAATATCACTTCTATAAATATGTCTTCTCAGCAAGTTCAATTAATCAGGGGTCAAGCTCAACCAGTTAACTCTCCTGGATCTCCTTGCAGTTTCAATATAAATATCACTGCAGTTGGTGCTGGAAGCATTACTTGGGATGTTTATGAGAGCTGCCCATGGTCGCAAAACTCCTGGCAAATAGAAAGTGGAGCAACTCACACTACTGACGAGCCTGCATTTTTATGGGGCCTGTTTAATCTTTCAGGAGTTGCAGGAAACAATGTATCTCTTAAAATGTTTGTAAGAATTATTACACTTTCAAGCCCAGTTTCTGGGCTTGCAGGAGATTTACAACCGGGCAATGACGGAAGAGTAAGGGTTGTTACAGACGCATTAGGGACTGGATATGATTTGTATTTCTATAATAGTGGGCAAACACAAACACGCGATGATTTAGAAAATAGGAGTAACATGTTAGATAGAATGGCTGTTGTTAACTCTTCTACCAATGAAGTTGTTTTGAATCTTTCATTTGGTGAGCCGATAACTGACCTTGATAATGAGCTGGACGGCAAAGCAGTAGTTCAGGCAGACCCTTGGAACTTTTATGTTTACCTGTCAAATTTAAGCATAAATGGGAAATATATCTATCCTCTTCCATGGGCATGTGATGACAAGAAATTCTATGTAGGAAGCTTTTCAGAGCAGGATTTAGGTACTGCTCTTTACGATTGCCAACAAGGCGCGCCATTATCCTCAACTGAAAATTACCTGCTGTTATTCGACTCCATGTGTGATGGAATCTCAAGCATAACCAATGCAAAATTCGATGACGATAACGTTATGGATGACAACTGGGTAAACTTCCAAGGGCAGTGGAGAGCTTATGACTTTGACCATATGGAAGAAGGCGAACCGAA
>MFWN01000061.1:1963-7150 GCA_001786395.1 Candidatus Pacearchaeota archaeon RBG_13_36_9 | reverse complement strand
AATAATCCGGGGCAAAATGCTTCAGAAAACTGGATAGAACTTGGAAGAGAAAGCGGGCCGTTATCAATAACTAAGTATGATGAATTAGATAGCGGAATGTTGGACTTGTTCAAAACTAAATGGAGTGTCCAGCCTAACGAAGCAAATCTAACTAATCTTACATTATGGGTTCAGGCAAAGAATTTTGATGGCACTTTAATTAATGGTACAATTAATCTAACAAAGCTTTCTGGCAAGAGCTGGACTTGTGGCATGATGCAAGAAGAAGAGATATCCATACCTACAAGTGACGGCAACCTTGCTAATAGCATAGGGTATCTTGATTTGAATCTTTTCAATATAAGCTCTTCTGATTTGGTGTTCAAATTTACAGTTAATGATAATACTAATGAGAATAAAACAGAGAACATTGCCAAACAATTATGGTACGGGCCCGCTCAGCAAAATATGGGCGGTGGAGGAGGAATGGGCGGATTTAGCGCAATGGTAGATGGCGGTATGCCTCCTGGGGAGGATTGCGGGAACATATTCAAAGGTGGAGGGGGAGGTCCAGGCGGGTTTGAAATGGACGAAGAATCACAGGCAGAAGTAGAGAGATGCAATGCAATTAATGATTCATCAACTTCTTGCGGAGATGCATCATGCGCCTGGGTAAATGCATCATTCTTTGAGGTAGGTGAGCCTCCAATGGATGTTTGTCTTCCATGCTTTGTAATGGATAATAAGGAAGAAGCATGCCTAGACAGGAGTGATTATTGCCAATGGAATGCTGATTTTAAATTGTGCGATCCGGTAGCTTAAAGTAAACAAGGATAAAAAATGGTAAAAAAACAAAAAATGAAAGATAAAATAATTGCGATACTAAGCTTATTTATGATGTTAGGTTTAGTAAGCTTTGCTAGTGCAGCATCCTTATCCTTATCTTTGGGAAGCTATGACTCTGAAATTTATACTCAGGAAACTGTAAACATACCAGTCATAGTAACTGCATCTAACGTTACTGGAAGTACAGATGTAACTCTAACTCCTAAAGATGGCTTATCCTGTTCAACCTGCACTTTAAGCTATACATTTACAGGAGCCTCTTCAGAGCAAGGAACAGTTACTTTTACTTTAACAGGCACCCAGGCTGGAACTTACAACCCTCCATTTAACAGCATAAGCGCTGTAAGCGGTTCTACAACAGCCACTCCTTTAAGCTCAGGAAGCTCAGTCACTGTAGTTGAAGCCCCTACCTGGACTACCTCCTTGGAGGCTTCAGATTCCAATCCCAGTGCAGGGGAAGAAATTACCTTAACACTCACAATAACTCCTTCAGGAACTTTCGAGGGAGTTTCTGCTGATTTGACACTGAGTGGGAGCCTTACACTTGTTTCCGGAAGTGACCCACGGACAATAGGCACAATAAGCGGGCAGTCAACTTACCAGTGGACAATAAGCGCTGCAAGCTCAGGCACAGTTTCTGTTGCAGTGATTGCTACAAATCCAACCGAGTCTGCAGGAGACAATACAGAAACTGTGACTCTAACAGTTCCTGGAAGCGGCACTCCTGATTTAGGAGGCGGCGGAGGCGGAGGCGCAGCAACTAATGGAACTGGAAAGACTTACGCTGTAACAAGAGCACAATTCCAAAATGGATTTACCAGACAGTTAAAGTTGAATGAAAGGGTAAGGTTCCAGCTTCAAAATAATGAGTCTCATTACGTAACACTTCAGGCATTTACAAGAACTTCAGCTACAGTAAAAGTGGAAAGCGAGCCTCAGACAGCTACTTTAAATGCAGGAGACGAAAAGAAATTCGAGCTGACAGGAGACAGCTATTATGACCTGTCTGTTAAGCTTGAAATGATAGATTATGATAATAATTCTACAAATATAACTGTGAAAGAAATATTTGAAGCAGTTCCTGCGCAGGCAGAGACACCTATTACTCCTACAACAACTCCAACCGCAACCCCAACAACTCCAGCCACAACGCCCGGAGTATCAGATGAAGGAGAGTCTTACGCAGGGGTAATTGCAGTATTGATAATTGTTATAGTAGTGATAGCAATAGTAATCTTATTGGCGTTAAAATTCAAGGGAAAAAAGGCATCTAAAAAGGGAGAAATAAATTTTTAAACTTCTTTTTCTTTAGGTAGCCATGCCAGAAGGATATATTCAGCAATTAGCAGACTATATTAAAAGAAATCTAGCTAAAGGCTATACTCTTGACTCTTTAAGAATAGCTTTGGAAAACCAGGATTACTCCAAGATTTCTATAGAACAAGCCACAGGGCTAGCCCATAAGCAACTTGCAGCCGAAGCGCCTAAAATACAGGAAAAGCCAGTCATAAAATACCAGGTAGTTTCTCCTGTAGTTGAAGAAAAAAAGAGCTTTTGGCAAAAGCTCAAGAGCTGGATTGAATGAAAAATAGAAATTTATTCAGCAGATAATTTGTTTTCTTGGGCAACGCTCTCCAAATAAATGTCAAGGTCTCTTTCAGAGTAAAGAAATGCCCGGTAGTTATTCCCTCCTGCTATAAAACTATGGATAAGCTTTTGCTGCAAAGGAGTCAGGCAGTAACCTATACTGTTCTTTTTCGAGAACACTGGGTTTTGATAACTCATTAAATTCGGCGTTTCTGCCTCGTAATCTGAAACTAAACTACTCAATTTTCCAGGATGAGCTAAAGTCATGCAGTGCCCTAATTCATGGCAAATATTTGCCGCATACCCCTTAAATAAATATCTCCTGACTGTTGTGCCCCTATAGGTTCCAGGATACTGGTCTTCGACCTCTTTTATGCTCATATCTCCTGATTTAATCATCTCTTTAAACTCTTCCAATCCCCCATTAATTAGCGTAACCCCTGCCCTTGTAGCAGCATAGCCTTTCCTTTCCAAAAGAAGCTTTGTTTCATTTGGGTCAAAATTTATTCCTGTCAAAAGAAAAGCGAATCTTTCTCTCATTCTAACATCAGAATCGAGTATTTCTACTCCGAATTCGTTACTGCTTTGAAAGGGGCTTAATTTTTCTTGTGAGTAAACAATTCTGCAATCAATCAGGTTTTCTCTAAAAAAATCTCGGACATGACCAAAGATTTCAGCTCTATATTGTTTATAGTCCCACAAAATTTTAGAATCTTCGATGTGAACATAAATCTTTATGTCTTTCCAGTCAATTTCTTTATCGCATAAATCCTCTAGCCTGTAAGAGGGGTAATAAGGATAATGGGGGTGCGATACTGCGGGGCTAAGGGCCGCAGGCTTATCTGTCATGTGAGAATTTGAAGAATTATCGCTGTTGCACCCAGAAAAGGAAATTGTCAAAGCAGCTAATCCACTTTAAATGCCTTTCTAAAATTCATATAAGAAGCATAGCAGCCAGTTTTTTAAGGTTTGCTATACAACGCTGAAACTATTAAATTATTCGTTAAAACGAAAAGCTAAAATAAAAAAGAACGCCGCTGCCCGTCGTTCATACAAAAAGTAGAGTTTTTTGCGGCGTCAAAAACCAAAAGATTTAAATAGTACATTGTAATATTATGTATACTATGGACAGGCCAATAACAACCAGAATTCCTGAAGAATTTTTAGCAAGAATAAAAGAACTCGCAGAAAGGGAAAATTTAGACACTTCTGCAGTAATAAGAAGGTTATTAGCAAGAGCCTTGGAAGAAGAGAAATTTAAAATAACTCTTGAGAAATTGTCTTTGCACAAAATTTCAATTAGTCAAGCTGCAAAAATTCTAAATATTTCGATATGGGAGATGTTGGAAATTGCAAAAGAGAACAACCTAGATTGGACAGGATACGATGAAAAAGAATTAGAACACGACTTAAGGGTTCTTGGAAGATGATATCCAATTCAACTCCCTTAATTTGTTTAGCAAAATTAAACCAGCTAGAACTTCTAAAAAAGCTATTTAATAAAATAACAATTCCAGATTTTGTTAAAGAAGAAGTTGTTGTTGCAGGAAAGCCAGGCTACGAGGTTATTAACAAGGCAATTAAAGAAGGCTGGATTAAGATAGAAAATCCAAAGGAAAATTTAGAATTGGGATTGGGCAAAGGAGAGAATGCAGCAATAAATTTAGCAAAGGAAAAAAGAGATAAAATTCTTATTAACGATGCTTTTGCAATAAAAGCAGTAAAGTCATTAAACATAGAATATTTGAGGACAACTTCTATTATTCTGCTTTCATTAAAGAGGGGGATTATCAATAAAAAACAAGCAAAAGACAGTATACAAAAATTAGTAGAAGATGGCTATTATATTTCTCCGGGAATTTTTTCAGAATTATTGAGAGCAATTGAGTCTATGTAAAAAAAGTATTTACGCCGCCACCCGGAATCGAACCGGGATGCCCGTAAGGGCTCGGTTGGCTTGTATTCTGAAGATGTTTTCTTCCCGAAGCTTCTTTTTTAAAGAAGGCTCAGCTCAAGACCGATGCAGTACCATTGTGCCATGGCGGCAATGTAGACAAAATAACTTCCGATTCTTTTTTATTTAAATTTAACTGATAAGAATGATATTTGCCTTTTTGTACATATTCTCTAATTTCTCTTTTTATTCCAAACAATTCATTAACCAACATTGAAAGTTCTTGCAAAAACTTCTTACTGCCTATATGAAAAATTATAGTCTTATTTTTTCTTATGCATCCATCAGTCATTAGAAAACCCATAAAAAAGTTTAGCTTTTCTTTTTCAGACCCCTTCTTGATAGGCTTAGGAATTGTAAGAGCATCCTTTTTGACGCCCATAGGAAACCCTTTTGATGAAATGCTATCAAAAATATCTCTAGAATAACTTCTGAATTCATAGATTATTCTTCTTTCTTTTCGTTTACGAGGATAGAAATGCCCTCTTATTTTAAATAGGTCATAGAATAATCCATCAAACAGTTGCATAAGTTTTATATCTGTATTATAGAATTCCGTAGAATAGGTTTTCCATCCTCTCTTTTTAGTTTTGGTATTTAAGCATCCGTCTCCACAGAGCATTCCCAGGAATAATGCAAGCTTTTCCTTTTCCATAAAGAAAGGAGACTTATGGATTATAAATAACTTTATTATCTCTTTCAAGTGAGAAGCAATTTTTAAACTTAATGTAGCCCTTAGTTTTTTCAGAACTCCCGCTACATTAATCAGCCAGTCTGTAAATCAAATAACAAAATGACTGGCTGATTAACCGAATAATGAA
>MFWN01000061.1:0-1946 GCA_001786395.1 Candidatus Pacearchaeota archaeon RBG_13_36_9 | reverse complement strand
TTCTTCTGCTTTCTCTTCTTTCTTTTCTTCTTTCTTCTCTGCTGCTGGAGCTGCCGCTGGAGCTGCTGCTGCAACTGCTGCATTGGCTAATTCAGCGTCTATATCAAGTCCCTTTAAGCTAGCAATCAAAGTCTTGATTTTAGCTTCGTCTGTCTCTGCGCCTGCTGCTTTCACTACATTCTTAAGATTCTCTTCATTAATCTCTTTGCCTAATTTATGCAGCAATAATGCCGCATATATGTATTCCATTTTCAATTGTCCTCCGGTTTAGTTTCTGTTTGAGTAGTACTTGCTTGGGTCTTGCTCTCTATTGCTTTTCCATCCATGTTGGCTTTTGCCAGCAGATAACCGATGGTTTCCTTGCAGTAATAGGCTATTTTCTGGGCAAATCCCAAGGATTTTGCTGCAGCTGTTTTTAATTCTGTTAATGTTGCTTCTCTGTCTATTTTAACATTTAGATATATCTGTCCTGTCTTTATGTTACAGATAGCAATAGGTTCTAATCCAACCCTAAAAGGCATTATGTTCAGCTTGCTCATGATAGAAGCAGCAGCATTACTTATTTCCTCTCCCGCTTTTACAATAACTTTGCCCTGCCTAATTGCTATTTTTCCATCTTCTACTGAGATGGGTATTCCTATGCTGCTAAATTCGCTTATAGCAGGGCCAGGAAGTATTTCTGTTGGTCCTGCTTCCACACTTATATCCTCGATTGCCTTCTGCCCTGGCTTTGCCCTGACTGGATTTTTGTTTTCTGCCATGATGCCTGCAAGCTCAAAAGCATCCTCTTTGGAAAATAAAATAGAAGAGTCTTCACAGATATACTCTTTCAATCTTTCAAGATTTTTGTTCCCAGGGTCATCTATTGCCCTGATCATTATTCTTTTTTTGGCTACAATCATCTTAGCCTTGCCTCTTAGATTTTTTCTTATCTCCTGAAACTGCCTGGATGGCAGGTTTTTAATAGACGCGAGGATAAGAGTACTGTTATTTTTCATCAGTTCAACCAGGCTTTTGACAGTCTCAATTTTCTTTTTTGAGACGCTTGCAACTGCCTTTTTCTTTTTCTTCGCTTTCTCGTCTTGTTTTTTCTTTTCTGCTTCCATTTTATAGCGGTATTTTTATAGATTTAGTCATTGTAAATTTGATTAGAACAGACTTAAGGTTCTCCTTCTGGCGCGGAAGTGCATTAAAAACTGCTTTGTAGACTGTAATTGCATTTTCAGCAATTTCCTCATCTTTTAGCCCTTCTTTGCCGATAGAAATTTTTAGGCTGGCTTCCTTGCTTTTGATTTTTATAATTTTGTTTATAATGGCAAGCAAATCTTTTATTGGTTTTTCATCTTCAGAAGGCAGGATGCCAAGTTGGGGCGAAGGCATTTTTCCAGCAGGCCCTAAAACCTTACCGAAGGACATTGCAACAGCAGGCATTAAAGGAGCCACAGCAATGAAGAAATCATATTTCTTAATCAGCCTCTTCATTTCCCTCTTATCTTTGTATTTGTCAAACTCTGCTTTTGTTATAGTGTCAACAAAATCACTTTTTTTATTCAAAAAAGCGCATATCCTTCTGTCTTTTACCTTATGGGGAACATTAACAACCAGATTCACGCTCTGTTTTTTAATATCAAAGTTTTTTAGATTTATGATTAGCTCTGCTGTCTGGGCAAACTTGCGTTTTTTTTCTTTTCTTAGCTCAGTAAGAACCTTTACAACATCTTGTTTTTCCATTTTCAGCTTTCTGTTTTCCGTTTAAAACGTGCTACCTATGCATTAAGTGCCCAAGAAAACCGGACATTAATGATGTAGTTATTTTTCTAAGAAAACCGCGCTTTATAAAGGTTTCTAAGCTACTAGAGTTTCCGAAAATCCTTTTTAAATAGGCAACCGAAAAATAATTGTAGGAGTGCCACCTCCTTTCTATCATAAAAGGAGGCGTCACATGG
>MFWN01000060.1 GCA_001786395.1 Candidatus Pacearchaeota archaeon RBG_13_36_9 | reverse complement strand
TTGGATGGATTCCATCTGCTTCTCAAAATCTCGTGTAAGCTTTTCATCAATTATTATTGGCGAGTGTTTTTCCAGGCTTTCTATGAGCGAGATTCCCAGCTTTGTAGCTTCTATGCTTCTTTCTTTAACATATCCCCTATCAAACAAGGTTTCAACTATTGCGGCTCTTGTAGCTTTTGTTCCAAGGGATCTTTTTTCTAATTCCCGGATAATAGAGGCCGGAGTGTATCTTTTTGGTGGCTGGGTCATTTTTTCTTCTATTTTAACTTCAAGAACTTTTACGGCTCCGTTTAAGTCTGGAAGGTCTGTTTCCTGGATTTTTGCAGGGTAGACATTCATCCACCCTTTTTCAATTATCTTTGTTCCTTTTGTTGTGAATTTCATACCCTCTACTGTTACTTCTATTTTTTTGCCTTCAAGGGCAGCTGGTTCGCAGAAACAAGAAATAAATCGCTTTACAATTAGCTCGTAAACTTTCTTTTCTTCTAATGAAAGCTCTTTATAGTCTCCAGTGGGATAGATAGAAGGATGAGCTGGGTCAGATTTGCTGCCTTCTACTGGCTTTTCTTTTTTTGCATAATCTGTAAAATTTTTGTAATTCTTTGACAGTTTTTTTAATATGTCTTTGTATTGTATGCTTGCCGGGAGTTTTTGAGAGGAGGTACGGGGATAGGATATCAAGCCTGCAAGATAGAGCTGCTGGGCTAGTGCAAGGGTTCTAGATGGATTTAGTCCATGAAACTTGTAAGCTTCGGTTTGCAAGGTAGTCAGGTCAAAAGGGGAGGGGGGAGGTATTTTTTCCTGAGATTTGGTTGTTACTGCAATTGCTTCTTTTCCTTTTAAGGTCTTGAACTTATCCAGCTCCTCTTTTTTTGTTATGTCCTTTGGAAACTTTACTTCTATCTGATGGCTGTTTTTTACCAGGAGAAAAACCTGCCAAAAAGGCTCTGACTTAAAATTCTGTATTGCTTTTTCTTTTTCTACTATCAGATGCAGGGCAGGGCCCTGGACCCTCCCTATTGACAATATTTTGAAACTCCCTGTTTTTTTAATAGCCTCCATCAGCGCCCTGGACAGATTAATTCCGTAAAGCCAGTCTAATTTATGCCTTGTCTCTCCGGCATAAGCCTGCCCATAATCTATGTCAGGAAGGACGTTTTTGTAGGATTCCTGCAATTCAGAAGAAGTTAAAGTTGAGAACTTCATTCTTTTTGCGCTGTCTCTCTTGCATATAAATCTTAACACATTCCAGCCTATTACTTCTCCTTCTATATCATAATCGCAGGCTATTATATAGGAGCCTGCTTCTTTGCACAGTTTTTGCAGTGCATTGTAATACTTTTTGCTCCAGTCTTTTTTCTTGACTTTAAAATTCGGCTTCCAGGCTATGTCAAAAACAGGCCAGCCCTTTCCTGACATCTGCTTTAGAGAGAACAAATGCCCTACAGCGCATCCAATCAGAATCTTTTTCCCGTCTTTTTCTAATTCATAGTATGAAACGCCTCCGATGTTCTTCTTTTCTGCTTTTCCCAAAGCTGCAGCTATTTTTTCTGCTGCTGCTGGCTTTTCTGTTATGATAAGCTCGGCATTTCCCTGTTTTTTAGGCATTGTTTCCTTTTTTATTCTATTTGCTGTTTTCCTTCCAGGCTTTTCAATTTTTATCAGTTGTTCTGCTGAAGGCCTTTTTACAGGGACTTCTGTGGAGAGTCTTACTCTGTTTGGAGCTATTTGAATCTCTGTAGCCATTTCTGACATCTGTTTTATATTATGGGCCATTTTTAAGCGAGTTAAATTGTCTTTTTATATCTTCTGTTCGTTATTGAGGGAGGATTCTGCTTTAAAGTTTCTTTTGATATGGTAACTTACTCAAGATGCTTTTGTAGAAAGTAAGATAAAATTATCTGTTTATATATGCTTATATACATAAATGCTTATATATGGGAGGAGATTTTATTTGATTATGGGTGACTTTGATTATTTAATTGGATTTATTGAAGAGCCAAGAGACAAAAAATTGAGAGAAATTGGGAGATTTAGAGCTACGTCTTTTGAATGCAATATTTCTGCAGGCGGTGATTCTAAAAAAGAAGCTGCAAGAAAATTAGCCCATTTATTAGAAGGGTATATAGCCGAAGCGATAGACAGGGAAATAAATCCATATCATACAAGAGTAAAAAACCTTGAAGAATTTGGAAAATACTGCGTTAAAAATAGAAGGTTACCTAAGAAGGTTTGTGATATTGAAATAGAGGGTGGGTTGACTTTGCGCTGCTATGACATGACTTCTTGATTTTTTAAATCTCAATTATCTTTCCTTTTTTTCCTACGTTTATCACTTTTGTCTTGCCTATTTTTTCTTCTACGCCTTCTAGCTCGTGAATATGGCCTGAGATAAACAAATCTGGCTGGAATTTTTCAATTGCTTTTCTTATCCCTTCGCTTCCTGGGAATCCTGAAAGCTCGGATTTTGTGCCGGCAGCGTGAACATGCGTTACCATAATCTTTTTTTCAAGATTTTTTATTTTTTTGAAGTTTTTTTCCAGCTTCCTGAAAGTTTCTTCCTCGGTTTCTATAATCCCTCTTGAATTGCCTGCCCCAAAAATCCCCACATCTTTGTATCTTACGTAATAACTGTCAATATTTTTTATTCCGTAGTATTTGGAAAGAAAAGAGGCAGTATCTGGATTGTCCCAGTTCCCAGGAACAAAAACCACTTTTTCATTGCGCTTGGTGAATGGCTTTATGATATTTTCTGTTTCTATCAAGCCAGTGATGTCTCCGTTAAGTATAACTAAATCCACTTTTTCTTTTTCAGCCCTTTTTGCAAGCTCTTCAGCTAGTTTTGAGTCTCCATGCAAGTCGCCTGCTGCAAGTATTTTCAGTTTCTTTCTTGATTTTTCTTTTTCTACTTTGATTTTCATAGGTTGAAAAAGAAAAGAGTGTTAATAAACTTTTTTAATTAGTTTATTTCAGTTATCGCATTTCTTATTTTTTCGTAAATTTCTTTATTTCCTGCAGTTTCACAAAATAAATACAGCCAGGAACTTTCTGTTGGATGCTCTCTTGCCCTTTGTCTTAAATAGCCAAATTTTGCAGTTATAATTTCTCTTAAATAATCTGGGCTTTTTCCTTCAAATACATAAGATACTATTTCTCTTGCTCCGCTTAACTCTCCTGTTTTTTCTTCTGTTGGCCTTATGTAAACAACAACTCCTTCTAATCTTGGGCCTGCAAGATTTCTGTTTAGCCATCTTTCCTGAAAGCAAACTTCAACTGTTGTAGAATCCTCTAGGTCAATGGCAGTTTCCAGCTTAGGAGTTCTTTTCTGCCTTAAAGGCTGTGTCTGCGTTTCTGGCGGTTCTCGAAACAGTTCTTTGAACATAGTTAAATAAGTTAAGAATCCTATTTAAATGTTACATTAAAAAAGTCCTTATTAAAAACATTATGGTGCCTGCTGCCAAGGGAATTATTAAATTATCATCTAGCTCTATCTTCTGTATTTCGATTATCAGAGATTCAAACAGCATGGCTGCCAAGCTTCCAGCAATGGCTAAGGTGGGAGGAACGAAAAAAAGTGCCAACAAAGAACTTACAATAAAGCCTGCGATATTCCCTTCAATGTTCTTTCTTCTATCTAGGAAGGACTTGGTTTTTCCGAAGTATTTTCCAATTAGGTAGGATAGGGGGTCTGCGAAAATTAGGATAATCATTGAGGCCAGAGCAATATCTTTATCAAACAGCCTAAGCGCAAGAAGAGTTCCTGCTGCTGCAAACAAAAACCCTTTTCCGGGCAGCTGATTTTTGTCCCGGTCTCTTTCAAAATTGCTTAGAAAAAAATTAACCACTGGAATTTTGTAGTGCAGGCTAAAAAGGCTAATTGATATTGCAACACAGAGCAGTATAAAAATGATAAGTTGGGTGAAAATATTATAGACAATCAGAAGCAGCACAGCTGAACCTATCATTATATGAAGGATTTTCCTTCCAATTTCCTGCGTATCTCCCCCATTAATCTTTATCATCTGATTTCCGTAATCACCCTTTCACCCAGAAGAAGCTATATTACTTTTGGCGCGCGATAAAAAAGCTCTATCATCTTGACTCTTATTCCTGTAACATACTCTTCTCTTGCTTCCTTGTCAGTTAGCAATTTGTAAAAAGTTGTCTTTAAAAAAGACTTTTGTTTCTCTTCCATTGAAACAGGAGGCCTTATTAAGGTTCCTTCAGCAAATTTAAGAGTATTTCCTTCAGCATCTACCATGTTTCTAAGTGTTTTTCCCATTTTATTTTTTTGCTTTTATTTCTTTAAAACCTGCGTATTTCCATAATGCCTTTGGAATTTTTATTGAGCCATCTGGCTGCTGGTTGTTCTCAACAATGCATGCGATCATCCTTTCTGTTGCTATTGCTGTGTTGTTTAAGGTGTGCACGAATTTCATTTCATCTTTGTCCTGGTATTTTATGTTGCTTCTTCTCGCCTGATAATCAAGGCAGTTGGAGCAGGAGCCAAGTTCCCTGTAGCAGTTTCCAGATGGAAACCAGCCTTCAAAATCAATTGTTTTTGTGGGCACTCTCCCCATGTCTTGGGAAGACAGGACAACAAATCTAAATGGAATTTCAAGAGCAGTCAAGAGTTCTTCTGAATTTTTTAAGATAAGGTCAAACTCTTTCCAGGAGTCTTCTGGCTTGCAAAAGACAAACTGCTCTACTTTATCGAACTGATGGATTCTAAAAATTCCTTTGGTATCTTTTCCGTGGCTTCCTGCTTCTTTTCTGAAACATGGAGAGATGCCTGCGTATCTTTTAGGAGCATCTACATTAATAACCTCATTACGATGGTAGGCATTTAAGGCGTGTTCTGCTGTTCCAATCAGATATAAGTCTTCTCCTTCTATTTTATAAATCATCTCTTCAAACGCTTCTAGGGGTATTGCGCCTCCAAGGACATCTCTCCTTAACATATATGGCGGTTGCATCAATTGGAAACTTTTTTTCCTTAGATAATCTAGTGCAAAGTTCATAATAGCATAGTTTAGTTTAACTAAGTCACCTTTAAGGTAATAAAATCTCGCTCCTGCAACTTCGCTTGCTTTTTTTGTATCCAGCAGATTTAATGCTTCCAGTAAATCTGCATGGTCTTTTTGCTTGAATTTAAATTTAGTCGGCTTTCCATGGGTTTTTATTACTTTGCTTTGTGAGGCATCCCCAATTGGAACGCTTTTATCCACTAAATTCGGCAAACCAGCTAAAGCAGAGTCTCTTTTCTCTCTTAATTCTACAAGTTTTTTTTCATTTTCTTCTATTTTTTTTGGAATGTCCTTTGCTTTTTTTATCAGTTCATCTGCAAGCTTGTTGTTTTTCTGTTTTTTTGCTTCGTTAATTTTCTCACTTATTTTGTTTCTTTCTGACCTTAAATTATCATTTTCCTGCTTCAACTCTCTCCAATCTTTATCCAGCTTTAAAAGTGCATCTACTTGTTTTTCGTCCATGCCCCTGTTTCTCATGCTCTCTTTTACCAGTTCAGGATTTTCGCGGATAAGCTTTATGTCTATCATGAAATAATTAAAAGAAGAGGTTATTTAAATTTAATTAATCATAAACATTTATTAACTTTAGAATATCTCTTAGAACATGGGCGAAGAAAAAATAATAAAAGAGGCTCCTGCAAACATGCAGGAAATGTTAAGAAGCGTTTATTCTTTTAATTCCAGGTTTGGGAATAAAAAGCTGCTGAAGAAGATAATCAGCTCAATGGCTGTTTTGGACAGGAGATTTTTTGTAAAAACTGGATTAGCCTATGATGACAATGCCCTGCCTATTGGAAAAGGGCAGACAATAAGCCAGCCGAGCACTGTTGCCAGGATGCTGGTTCTTGCAGAATTAAAAGAAGGGGATGATGTGTTGGAGGTTGGAACAGGGAGCGGATGGAACGCAGCTTTAATTTCTCTTTTAGTCTATCCTGGAAGCGCAGTTAGTGTAGACAGGATTAGCAGCTTGGTTGAGAGAGCTAAAATTAATGTTGAGAATATAAAAGAGGAGCTTAAGAAAAAGAATTTAAATGAGCACAAGAAACTGGAAAATCTTTATTTGTTAAATGAGGACATTTTTGCAGAGAGAAGCGTCTGGAAAAAAAGCTTTGATAAAATAATTATAACTGCAGGGGTATCAAGAGAGGAGAGCGAGAAAAAAGTTGAAAAAGTGGCTGAAGAGTTACTAAAAGAGGGGGGCATTTTGATTTGTCCCTATGTTTCAGGGCCCATGGTCATTTACAGGAAAAATGGAAAGCTGAAAAGAGAGGAGACAAAAGAACAGTATGTTTTTGTTCCGTTGATAGAGGGGGTTGAGTGATAAAAAATTCTCCATAGGAAATGTAGGTTTATTTATCAGAATTTAGTAGTAAAATATTTTACTACCAGATGGTTAAATTTTTTTATAGAAAGATTTATAAATGAATGCTATTCTTCTAATATATAGTTTAGATTACTACATTATGTTAATATACTTTATATAATATAATGGATAAATCCAACTAAGGGAAAATGAAAGACAATTTCGATATCTTTTTTAGAAGAAAACCAGCTTTGATGCTGGTTGCTCTGAAGAAGCTAAGCAAGGCGAGATATGGCAGTATTCTAGCAAAAGAAGTTGATTGCACTTATAGCCATGCGGTTAAGATTCTTCAGACTTTAGAGAAGCTCGGATTAGTCACCTTTGAGAAAAAGGGAAGAATAAAATTAATCAAGTTGACTAAGAAAGGCCAGGATATTGCAGAGAATATTGACTCTATCAAAAGGCTTCTTGGTTAGTTCTTCTATACATTAGTTTTATAAATAGTAGTGCCTAGTTGTATCTATGAGGCTAAAACCTAGCTTTAAAAAAGTAGTGATTTCCTTAATTGCAGGGGCAGTCTGCGCCTTGGCACTTTTGGTTTTGACTTTTTTCGGCATTGATTATGGCATAGTCATTCCGGTAGTTGTGTTTATTGTTGTTTCTGCGATGGTTTACTTAGTCTGGAGTTTGACACAACCGGAATTTTATGAGTGGGAATAAACTATCTGCTTTTTTCAACGCCGATTTTTGGGCATAAATGACTTATCGGGCATTGAGAGCATAAGGGGGAAACTGGCTGGCAGAGGGTTCTTCCGAATAAAACGAAAATGCCGTTGAATTCTATGAAAATGAGTAGAAAAATTTATAAATTCTCGAACCTCTAATTTGATTATGAAAGAAGAGTTTAATTTTGAAGATATTTCTCCTTCATTAAATACCACTCACATTAAAATTAACCTTTCTTTCCTGGAAGAATTGCTTAAAGATGCCTCTAAGTCTGCTCTGCCCCATAGGGATTTGAATTTCTCTAAGAAGATTGGTTGCACTATGAATCCTAGCAAAAAGTCTGCAATTACCATTTATGGATGGATGAAAGGTTATAGAACCATACCTCTTTCAAAAATAACAAAGATAGTGGAGCTGTCAAAATTTTCTTGGAGGGACATAGAAAAAAATTTGTTAACCATTAAATCTGGAATAAGGAAAGGAGAGGTTTCTCCTAAATTCCCAATAAAAATGGATTATAAACTTGGATCTATAGCGGGTCATATTTTGGGCGATGGGTCAATTGATAAGCGATTTCATTCTCTATTCTATTCTAATTCTAATCCAGAATTATTAAAAGAATTTTCTTTTTTTATGGAAGCAATATTTGGGATACCCCCTAGGATATGGGTTCAGGACCTTCCGAAATATGGAGAAACTAAATGGTTAAAGAAAGCAGAAAACCTTAACGAGCTACCTAAAGGGCATAATGTTGGTTTGTTTTATCCTAAAATTTGTAGCGATATTCTTTGTATCCTCTTGGGTAAATTTGCAGAAGGCAAATATAAATTTATAACCTCCCAGATTAAAGATGCTAACTTGGATTTTAAAAAGGGTTTTGTTAGAGCATTTTTTGATGATGAGGGCTCTGTTAGTTCCAAAAGTTATACTATTCGGCTCCATCAAGATAAAAAAGCTATTTTAGAAGATGTAATAACTATTCTGAGAGAGTTAGGTATAAATTCGAATGATATAAGGTCCTATGAGAAACGAGGAAAACTCAGATACTATTTTAACATAACAAGTTTTGAGGAATATTCTTATTTTTATAATAAGATTGGATGTACTTCTTCTAATAAACAGAGAGAGTTTGAGATATTAATAAATAAAGTTAAAAATAGCAAATATCGTAGGCTAAAACATTCTTTATAGTCATCTACTTTTAATAACTCCTACCCTGGGACAGAGCGTAGAGATAGGACAAATGCTACATTTAGGAGAGACAGGAACACAAATATTCTTTCCATGTAATATGAATAGTCCATTTATTTCTTTCCAATATTTTTCAGGAAGAATTTTTTCCAGTTCTTTTTCTGTTTGCTCTGGAGTTTTTGTTTTTACCCAGCTTAACCTATTGGCTACTCTATGGACATTCACATCGACAGGTATCACTGTTTGGTTATAAGCAAAGCATAACACAATATTTGCTGTTTTAGGACCAATTCCTTTTATGCTTAAGAGCTCTTCTTTTTTATCAGGCACTTTTCCGTTGTATTTATCCAGAAGAACTTGTGAAACATGCTTGAGAGTTTGGGCTTTTTTATGATAGTGCCCGGAGCTAAAGATAATCTTTTCAAGCTTCTTTTTGGGCATTTTTACTATTTCTTCTGGCGTGGAAGCAATTTCAAATAATTCTTTGCTTACTTTCTCGGTGTTTTCATCCCTTACCCTTAAAGAAAGAAGGCAGGCAATGAGAATTTTAAATGCGTCTGGCTCTTTTCTCATGCTGTTTAAAGTGGTCCTTTCTGTATAATGAAAATGCTCTGCTAATGTTTTCATAATTGGCTCAATAGTTTTTATGCTTTCCATGTTAAACTAATAGCTCTAGTGCTTTTACATGTATCATAAATCTTTTATCCATCTTGAATAGTTCTTCTACAGCGATTAATACAGCGTCTCCAATTTCTATTTCCTTTTGGATGGTTGGGGACTTATTTTTTATAAAACCGGTGATCCAGTTGAAAAGTTTAAAGGAAGGTTCTCCTGTTTCTCTTCCATAACCAGATATTTGGACTGGTATCTGCTCTGTTTTATAGAAATCGTGATATACATGTGTGTCTAGTTGATTTCTTTTAATACTCTGCACTATTAAGTCATAGGTCTCTCCTTCTTGGATTAATTCGTCCATAGGAAATATTCTTCCTTTTATTCTTGCTTCAGGAATAGAAAATTCTCCCACTTCAGCTTCTGTTCCTTTTTTAGGCCCGTATGTAATCCTGTTAAGATTTATTTTTTTTATTAATACATTTCTTATTACATGATATTTTTGAATTACAAAAGAGGGTCCAAGCACTTTTGTTACGTCTAAAAATCCGAGAGGCGTTTTAGCTATTGTTTCTTCTGGTCTCATTTTTTTCCTCTTGTTTTTCCATGTATTTATAAAGCCCCTCTATATGGCTTATTCTCTCTTTAAGCAGAGAGTTTCTTAAGGTGTTGTACATCCTGACTCCTGACTCATTCAGTTTTGATTTGAGCAAAAGATACATCTGCTTGCCTTTTTTGTCAAAATCAGTAAGAATGCAGGCTTTGTCTTTTTTGCTGCAAATCTGCTGGATTTGCTCAATTTTTTCTCCTAAAGATTTTCCTGTTTCGTGAATAACAAAGATATTCCTGAAGCCAAGCTGCTCTAAAGCCCATTTATCCTTTTTTCCCTCTACAATAATCAGATAGCCTTTTGCATTATCCATTTCTTTAAGAAGTTTTTCATTCATCTTATGATTTTGCCTAATTCTTCTATATCTTTATTTGTTAAGCCTGTTTTATAAAGTTCATTGACTTGCCATAATCCACTTTTTCTTATTTTTTCTTTTGGGGAAAACAAGCCGAGCCAGTTTCCTGAAGGCTTACACTCTTTACATTTCGATATGGTTGATATAATTTTACTTTCTGTTTCCAGCCTTTTTCCTTTTTCTTCTATAGGAAAAACAATGAAGCTTAAATTCCTCTGGATGTAATCGGTTACTTTCTTTTCTATCTGTTTCTGTTTTTCTAAATCAATTGAGCTTAGGAATTTATCTCTTGAGTTCCTGGTTGTTAAATCGATTTCCCAATATTCTAGGAAAGGGTCTTTTTCTTTGCTTAAAATTGCTCTTCCTATATTTTTTCTGAAAATGCTCCTGTCTTTGTTTTCGTTTACAAAATGCTGCATTAATCTTGAGGGCAGCTGACTTTTTCCTGTGTGAGTGCCTACTCGCACTACCCTGTCTTTTCCATGGCCTATTTCACCTTTCTCGAATAATACATATATACCATTTTTTGGAATCTCTTCCTCGTTGAATGGAAAACTGTATCTTTTCATGCTGTTGAATATTTGATGAATTTCTTTGCATTTATTTTCTGTTTTCTGTTTTAAGAATTCCAGCTGTTTTCCTATTCCTAGACCTTCCAGCGGAATTTTATAATTTTTTATTTGTGGAAGGAGGTGTTTCCTGTATTTTTCTCCTGCAAGGAAAATTATTTCATCCTTCTCCAAGTCAGCCTCTTTTGCCAGCTTTTTTAAAACTTTATCTGCCCACTCTTTAATGTCGCTGTCTTTTTTTTCATTGAGTGTTTCGTTGTAAGGCTCAATTTCATCTTCTAAATTTAGCAAGCCGTATTTTGCAGATAAAATAAAAATCTTGTCAGGATTCATAGACTTGGCATAGCCCATATTAAACTTGAATAAGCTGCTTATGTAGAGTTCTTTTGCTCTGGCTTTATGGTTCAATTTTTTACTGACGCAAGAAATTAGGACTATTTTCATTTTTTGAGCTACTTTCAGTTTTCGGAGATTCAATCAAATCCCCCCGATTTGAAATGGGCCCGAGGGGATTTGAACCCCCGACACCCGGATTTCTTCTTAACTTCAGAATTCTTTGAATTCTGAGAGTCATCAAAATCATTAGATTTTGAGATTTAAGAGTCCGGTGCTCTAACCGGGCTGAGCTACGGGCCCATAGCTTATTGAAGGAGAAGGGGTTTAAAAATTTACCTTTTAATCCTAAAATTTTTGAAGCATCTGTTTCCAAATTCGTAAATAGCGTAATTGAAGATTATTGCAGAAAAGATATCAATAGAGTAATGCCCTCTTGCAATTAATAATGTTGCTACTATAAGTATGGTCAAGATAAGGAAAAGCACCTTCATTTTTCCTTCTGAGAGAAGAAATGCAAGAAAGCTGAATCCTGTATGGCCTGAAGGATAAATTCCTTCCCTGAACATGCTGCCTTTAAACAAGCCAGAATCTAGTTTTGGAGAGCCAAAAGGCGTTAATCCAATAAAGATCCCCCTTACTAACTGAGATATCCCAAACAGCATTAAAAAGAAAGGGGCTTTTTCAAAGTCTTTTTTGTAAGCATAGACTATAAATGAGATGAGAGATAACAAAGACAGCAGGTCATAAAGCCATACAAGATTTAGATAAGGTATATTATCAGTAATAATGTCATTTAAAATTGGAAGAGACGTATATTTTGATTTAATGTACCAGCTGGTTACTTGATTAACTAAAATTCCAACTATTAGAACTAATGCAGCTACCCTGAATCTCTTGTCTTTAAACAGGATCTTTATTTTTCCAGCACTGCCCTCTTTTTTCATGTTGATTAAATGTAAAATGCATTTAAAAATATATTCTTAAGTATAATCTTGTTTTTATATTGGTAATTTTTATATTTCTTTATAGTATTGACTGAAAGATTAAGTAAATTTTGGGAGTATTTGAACAAGGGATTTATTGACTGGGGCTTTTTAGAATCTGATGCTCCTGCAGAAGAAAGGAGGAAAGCCAAAGAGTGGGTTGTTGAAAGAGGATTTGTGAAACTTTTTGAAAAAGGAAAATTTCCACAATTTAATGCTCTTGGTAGCCCTTATTTTGCTGTAGCTGATTCAACAGGTACCACCTCTTTTCCCATGATTGATGGGAAAACAGTTATTTTTACAAAATCAGGCTATGCCCATGATTATGCTTCTTATCTGAATAGAGTTGATAAGACACTTGGAAGAGATTATGAAGGAGTAAATTTGAATTCAAGTCATCTTAGAAATATAGGGGGCTGCAGGGAATTTAAGTTTGATTGATGGTATTCTCTTCTTGAATATCACTAACTCAGAGTTTGGGACAGGATTAAGACCTAGTCTTTAATTTTTTTAATAAGCTTTCTGC
>MFWN01000059.1:3996-5091 GCA_001786395.1 Candidatus Pacearchaeota archaeon RBG_13_36_9 | reverse complement strand
TAGATGAAAACCTATTACGTAACTAAGAAAAGTTAGGGGTTAATGTGTCTTACCATAGTCTTTGAAAATTCTTTGTAAGTGTCTAAAATTCAATGCGGGGAGAAGGGATCGAACCTTCGCAGGCACTAAGCCATTAGGTTTCTACAAGCTGCCTTAGCCTAACCCGTTTGACCGCTCCGGCATCCCCGCAACATACTTAAAAACAATATGTAGGGGTTTTAAAGCTTTACTTTAAGCTTTTGGACAGCTCTTTTAAAGTGTCGTTGAGCTGGTCAATTGCCCTGGTAAAAATTTCCTCTGCTTTAATCTGGCCCCATGATTCAATGAAGAACATCAATTCAGGAGCCTTCTCTACCTTTATTGCATTGCGGTTACTCTTCTTGCACGCCTCAACACATGCCTCGCATAAATCGCATTTGTAAACATCTTTTATTTTGGCTTTTCCTTTTTCTATCCCTAATATCTTCTGAGGGCATGCTTCTATGCATTTTTTACACTCATCACACTGGTTGTCTATTTCCACTTTGGCAAGGTTTCTGTAATATGACAATCCAGGAGAATATTTGCTATGATCAATCCCTTTCCCTAGCCGAGCAGTAGCAACTAACTCCACTTCTTGGTCTTCATTAAGGAGAGTTATTGGAATTCCTTCATAAACTGCCTCAGCCCCACCTTTTAAATCTTTAGAATATACTGTTGCCGGGCCTTTCATCTGTATTTTCAGATTAACACTGCACTTTCCGCACCCCTTGCCCGCACAGTTGCATTTGTCTCTTTCTTTGATGGTCTTGTCTGCTACCAATGGTACAAGCCCTAGCCGGTGGGCAAGGACTTCATCGTACAATGCAGAGTCGTTTTTGTAAACTTCCACCTCATCAATTGCTAAAATAGGTATTTCTAATGTGAATCTTCTTATGGCATTTGCCAGGCTTTCAGACATGTCTGTAACCATACTTATCTTTTCTTTGTTTTTAGATATTATCTTTATCATATTATTTAGTGTCCTTGTTTGTTTTTAAACTCTCTGTCTCTTCACACACGCCTTCCTCTTCTCCCCCCCTTTACCTTCGGCCCCCCTCTTGGAATTTTTGTCGT
>MFWN01000059.1:0-3944 GCA_001786395.1 Candidatus Pacearchaeota archaeon RBG_13_36_9 | reverse complement strand
GAAGAATTGTATTATTAAAGGAGGTGTATATGTGGGCTATGCCAATTCTTTCCTTTTTTCTTTCTTTGACATATTTTTTCTCTTCCTTATCCGATGTTTTATCTTTGATATCTTCTTTAACTACGGCAGGTTCATTGCTCATCTTTCTTCTCCTCTGGGACCATCTCGATCGCAGGCGTCTTTTTCTCTTTAATTTTTTTCACTAGTTCCAGCTTTATTTTGTCTTCTTCATCAACTGGAACGAGATATGCAGGAACATTTATTTTCTTCCCGTCGATACTTATGCTTTTATGGACAATAAACTGCCTTGCTTGGCGGGGAGTTGTTGCAATCTTTTTTTCCACCACGATGCTTTGCAGCCGTCTTTTGAGATAATCTTCTTTGTCCAATGCCAAAACATCTGCAATACTCGCAACAGCAAACCCCTGTTTCTTTAATCTGTTTACAAATTTGTCCTGTTCTGCCTGGCTTTTTGTTAACAGAAGTTTTGCCTGCTTCCTCATCTTTTCTATTGCAGAATCTGCTTTCCATATCTCTCGCTTATTCTTCAAGCCATACCTCTTAATAAGAATTTCCTCTTCCTGTATTCTTGTAGCGTCATAAAGCCTTTTTGGCCTGCTGTAGTTTTTATGTTTTCTTCTTGGCATTTTAACTCTTCTTGCCTATCTTGGCTTTTTTTATAACCCCCATTGATTTGCCTTTCTGCCTGAAGTGGCTTTTTGTTCTCTGCCCTCTTGTAGGCTGTCCTGTTGCATGCCTCAACCCTCTGTAAGACCTTATCTTCTTGAGTCTTTTAATATCAAAGTCTTTTCTTAGGTCCAGGTCAGTAGTAATAAGGTGCTTGTCTTCTCCGCTCTCCAAGTCTCTCCTTCTGTTTAACAAAAATGGTGGCAGAATCGGATTCTTGATAAATTCTTCGATTTTCTTAATCTCTTCTGCGTTTAAATCCGAGATTTTCTTTTTTTTGTCCATTCCAATCTTATGACATAAAGCATTTGAAAAGCTCCAGGACACTCCCTTAATTTTTGTTAGTCCAACATATACTTGTTTTTCTCCCGGGATGTCTGTTTGCATTATCCTGACTATCTTGCCCGTTTCTCTTGCAGGTTTTCTCTCTACTTCCTTGGATTTCTTTTCTTGCATTTTTTCTATTAAGTATTAATCTATGGTGAAAATGCCTTTTTTAAAGATTGCGTTTACAGAATTATCCAATAAAAAGGTTGTGCCTTTCCATGTTTTCTAATTCCTGCAATAATCTTTTTTCAATAGCCCTTTTAGGGTCTGGCAAGTTTGGAATTCTTTTTTTAATATCTTCGAAGTTTTCAAATTCTTTCTCTTCTCTTTCTGTTAATACAGCCTTCATGTGCTTTTTTCCGAAACCTGGCAGCAATTCAATTTGATGTAATCTAGTATTTATAGCTTCTGATTTGTTGAAAAAATCAACAAATTTCTTTTCTTGCTCTTCCACTACCTTCGAAACAAATTCCTGCAACTGGAGCTTTGCGGTTTCTGTAATTTTTTCTCTTGGCAATCTGCCCAGAATATAGTAAACTTTTTCCCGCTTTCCCTCGCCAATATAAACTTTTTCTTTTAGTTCAAGCTTGATCCCTCTTCTTGGGACCAGCTGGAGAAGTGTGAAATTATTAAGACCTATAGCCTGGGCTATAGGCATCATCTTTTTTTCCAATGGATAGCCATAAGGCAGATAATCTAAAACAATCGCATATTCTTCTTTGTCGGTCATTTTTATCTCTCCTATCTATATTTTTTAACAATGTCCAATACCTTATTTGTTTCATCTTCATCTAAGCTAACATCAACGAATATCTTGTTCAAATCAGAGGCGTCTTCGGGCAAAACATCAATTACCTTTACAAGATGTTCTGATTTTAACTTTAGTAAATTTAGTTCTTGCAGCTCTTTTTTTAGCTCTTCAGATTTTTTTATTGGTATTTTTGAGAACTTTTTTATAAATATTTCTAGCTGCTTTTTCTTTTCGCTTTCTTCCACGTCTCCAAGTGCCTTTTTAACTTCTGTCATGTTCAGTGCGGTCATTTCTTTTATCATTTTATTCTAGCCTTTTTAGATGGATTGGATGTACTATAAACTTTTTTTCTTTTCCAATCATCCTTAAATTTACTATGTATGAATTTCCCCTTTTGCCTTCGATAATCCCGGTCCTGCCCTGGATTGTCCTTGGAAAGCTGCCTTCTAATGAAAGCTCTCTCACTATCGCTACTCTGTCTCCCTCTTTTAGATTTTTAAAGTACTTACTAAAACTTAACTTTCCCTGTTCTCGTATCTTCTTTCTTTTAAGCATTTTATTACTCCTCAGCTTTTATGTATTGCCTGATTATAGACTTTTTCTAAGGCATCTGACAGCCCGCTGTAAAGATTCTTATCTTCTTTGCTTGAAGTTAGGATCCCGCCGCTTGTATTGACATTGACATCAAGCTCATGCAGGAAGGACTTAGCTTTCTTCGATTGTTTCAACCTGACTTTTAACTCGCTGTAGTCTGTTTGTTCGCTAATCTTTTTGGCATAATGTCCAACTATCTTCTTAACGACAATCATCTCAGCCGGATCCAGAGAAAAACCCACAAGCACTATGTTCCCCCCAAGTTTGAGCTCTCCATCATTATTGTCACGACTATTTGGGTCTCTTCCCTTAGTCTCTACTTCCATAAATTATATACAATTTTCCCTTTTATAAACCTTTCCCTGAGAAGTTAAAATAGATTAAAAAGAAACCGAGCCCTGATTCAAATCCCCTTTATCTCTTGCTTCTTCCATGTTTTTGACTATCGCCCTAAACATTTTCTCCCCCCACACGCCTCTTCCGCATACCTCACAGAAGTCTATAACACTGGAATCTTCAATATCACGCCTGCAGTAGATGCATTTTTTCATCGTAAACCTCTTTTTAGATTTTTCTTTAATGAGAACTACCTTTTGAAGGTTTTTAAAGATTTGTGTAATTTACTCCTCTTTTTCTTTCCTTCTTTTAATAGCTTTCCTGATTCTTCTGTATACAATGTAAATAGTGATTAGCACGATAACAACAATAACATAGATGTAAGTGTTGTTTCTTTTTATTAGACCTAGCTGAATAGCTTGCTCTTGGCCATATACTCTGGCATCTAAACTAAATGTTTCTTCGTGTTCTTTGTTTAAAACATCCATATATCTGAGCGTTATCGGCATGTTTATTGTTGAGGGAGCGTTCTCCTTAAAATATACTTTAAATTGCGCAGAATCAAAATCATCGCTGTCTAAACCACCAATATAAACCTTTTCTGGGGAGGTTATAGAATAATACGAAGCTCTTTTCAGCTCTGCCTCCAAGAATTTTACATTGCTGAGGCCTTTGTTGATCATTTTAACTGAAATTTGGTTCTCGCTTCCTTTTAATAACAAGCCTCCCTCTATACCCACATCCAAGATAGGCGGGGAGTTTACAGTCAAGCCTATTAGGGAGCTCGCAGTTTTTACTTCTTCACCTTCTTTATAGCTCATTTGAACAGGAATCTTGTAAATTCCTGCTTGAGCATCGTTCAGTGCGCGGATTTTAAAGGTAGCATATTTGACTCTTCCGTCTTTAATCTCGTCTAAATTAAACTCAGAAGAGGAAAGTTCAGGAGCGAAAGGAACACTTGCGAGATTAAGAGAGACAGAAACATCTGTAACTTTTTCTTCCCCATTATTTTCTAGCCCGAGCTCGATTGTAGAAACCTCTCCGGGAGCAATTTGTGAAGGATTTGTTAAAACCGAGTTTATTGTGAGTGCAGAAGCTGCCGAGAGGTACAATAAAAAGCAGAGTATTAATCCAACTAATTTAACTTCCATGATAATAAGTCCCAAAATGCATTTTTAATTATTTTTATAGTGGATTATAGATTTTGTATCACAAATACTAGAGTTTCCGACTCTTGCTTATAAACACC
>MFWN01000058.1:12612-15045 GCA_001786395.1 Candidatus Pacearchaeota archaeon RBG_13_36_9 | reverse complement strand
TAATAATCTTCATATATCTTATAGATATCTTAACTTTTTAAACTTTTTGGAATAACTTAAGAATGATTAACTATGTTCGGAGATACTGACTTGGGTCCATTCTTGGTTTCAAAGAGTTTAAAAATCTCCTTATCCTCCCTAAAATATGCCATATGATATTATTATTGGCAGGGGCGACTCTGACAAAAAAAAGTTTGGTAAAAAGGGGCTTATCTACCTTGGAAAAGGCTATGTAAAGATGGGCAACTACACCTCTTTATCCAACTTAATCTGGATGGACATAGCAAGAAGCCACGTAGTTTTGATTGCTGGCAAACGTGGCAGCGGTAAAAGTTACAGCATTGGAGTCATAGCAGAAGAGCTTTCCTCTCTGCCCAAAGAAGTGAGCCAGAACATCGCTCCTTTAATATTTGACACAATGGGTATTTTCTGGACAATGAAATACAAAAATGAAAAAGATAAAGAATTACTGAGGGAGTGGAATCTCTCTCCCAAAAATGTGCCAGTAAGAGTTTTTGTTCCTTACGGAAAATTTGAAGAATATGAAAAAAACCAGATTCCGGTTGATGAAAAATTTGCCCTAAAAGCAAGCGAGCTAGAAGAAGGGGACTGGCTTTTAACCTTTGGACTTAAACTGATAGACCCGATTTCTATACTAATCCAAAGGGTTCTGAATAATTTAAAGGAAAACGAAAAAAATTTTGACATTGAAGATATCCTGGACAAAATCAAGGCAACTGACGAAAAAGAAGACACAAAAAAAGCAGCCCTTGCTTTATTCGAAGCAGCGTCTACCTGGGGGCTTTTCGCTAAAAAAGGAGAAAAAGGAACAGAGATAAAAGACGTCCTGGAAGCTGGAAAAACAACAGTTGTAGATATAAGCTGCTATTCCTCTATCGCCTCTTTTAACGTACGGGCGCTGGTCATTGGATTAGTTTCCAGAAAATTGTTTGTTGAAAGGATGGACGCAAGAAAAAAAGAGGAGATAGAAGCAATTCACAACCTCGGAATTTACTCAGAGAAAAAACACATGCCCCTGGTCTGGATGATGATAGACGAAGCTCACGAGTTTTTAAGCAACGATGAAAAAACTCCTGCCACTGACGCTTTAATCCAGCTGCTTAGGGAAGGAAGACAGCCGGGAATTTCTCTAGTTCTGGCGACCCAGCAGCCCGGAGTGATTCATAGGGATGTTATGACCCAGTCAGACATTGTTATAAGCCACAGGATCACAGCCCAGCCAGACATCCAGGCCCTTAACAATATAATGCAGACTTATGTGATGGAAAGCATAAAAAAACAATTAGATGACCTGCCAGACTTGAGGGGCTCTGCTATAATCCTGGATGATAACTCTGAAAGAATCTATCCCGTAAGAATAAGGCCGAAATTCACCTGGCACGGTGGAGAAGCCCCGGTTGCAATTAAAGAGGAAAAAGAAATTTAATCGAGCTTAATTTCCTTCTCAGAAGAACAAGTAACTCTCCCGCTAACAATGGGCATATCATTCTGAACGCAATATGCATCAAAAACATAAATAAAATAACCTTCTGCTTTCCTGGGTGGCTTAGGCAACCTAATCATGGTCTCGAATATTCCAAGGCCGGGAATATTATGAAAGTTTAGGTCCATACTCATATATTTCCCCTCAGGGCTTCCTGTTCTCCTTGAAGATAGCTTTAATACTGTAGAAACTATAAATGAAGCAGGATGCATCATAAGAATTTCCTCTCTCGGTTTTTTTCCAAGGCAGTAATATGAAGCCTCTCTTTCCCCTTTTTTAATTTCTATATTGCTCCTCTCAATGACATTGCCCGGAACTGTAAAAGGGGTCACAAAATCAGAATCTGGCTTTTCTAATTCGTTTCTTAGTTGAGTATGATAAAAGCTAACAGCCCGCTGTTTTTTTGAATTAATCCCAGAAACAGCCAAGTCAATTCCCGCATCTGTTTTTACAATGTTCTCCAAGCACCAGCTTACCCCCCCTTTTAAATACCTCCTTGTGTACGAAGGTTCCCTAAGCTTGACTGCCTGCCCAGAATAAACTAAACCTTTCCCAGTTATCTTGTAAATAGCTTCGCATACTCTCCTGACATACATCTCATAACCCGCAGCTATTAATGTTCCATGCAAGGGAGTGGTCTCAAAACCTTTTTCTCTTGCATAATCCCCAAAAACATGTATTCTGTTAAAATCATGAACAAGAAAAGCCCAGTTCAAAAGAGTGTCTTTTGAAACCACCAGGCTCTCTTTTTCTGCAGCAATCAATTCTTTCCTCAGTATTTTGGCATCCTTCGAACTTATTGTAGTGCGGCCTTCTTTTTCCTCATCTACACAAACAGCCAAAGAATCGAGCAGCTTAGCCACCAGCTCGCCATATGAAACTTTCTTTACAGCCTTTTTTTCAGCGTCCATAGAAAATAAGAAAAAGAA
>MFWN01000058.1:9397-12497 GCA_001786395.1 Candidatus Pacearchaeota archaeon RBG_13_36_9 | reverse complement strand
GGCTATCCCTTTCAGATTCGTATTCTTCTGGGTGAACTCTCCTTCCCTGATGTCCACAGCCTCTTTTATACACTTTTTTTCCACCTACAATAAAAATATTTGAATTAGCGCAGCAAGCTGCTCCAAAAACAGGGGTTATCTTGGAATCCTCTCTCCAATTTTTACCAAGATATTTGCATGCATTGGGAATTCTTGAGGTTTCTGCATACTCTATGTTTGCAGAAATTGCTGCCACGGCAACTACTAAACCAGAACCTGTTGAAAACCTCTTTCAGTTAAACCTTCTTTTTTCTCTTGCTCGGGCATACTGAATATGCAGAATATGCTCTTTATAAGATTATCTGGGAGACTTAATTTTCCCATTATCTCTTAAATACTTTCTAACAATCCCATGGGGAGCAACAATGCAGTTTTTTCCTACCTTCACCCTTGGAAAGCATATAGCCCTACTGTAAAAAACACTGCCATCGCCAATGCTGACACCTTTATGCACACAAACATAAGGGGATAAAATAACGCCTTTCCCTGTCTTAACTCCCCCTTCAACAGTAACATAGGGCCCAATAACCGAGAAATCTCCTATATCCTGCCCGCCAATGCCTAAAAAAGTTGCAGTAGGATGTATATAAACTCCTTTTCCAATATTAACACCTGTATTATTATAAGGAGATTTAGAAGAAGGAAACTTAAAACCCATTTTTTCTAGTTCAATACAAATCTTTAACCTAGTTTGTGGCTTTTCTAAAAGAAACACTATAATATTTTCTACTCCTCCTTCTCTTAATCTTGGCAAATCCTTGCTGTTTCCTAAAACAGGGTATCCCAAAAAACCTTCTCCAGAATGATCATCAACAAATCCTACAAACTCACACTCCCTATTCAATCCCTCATGCTTATATCTATAAGCAAACTCTCTTCCATTATCTCCTGCTCCATAAACAACTAATTTAGGCAATTCCATCTTAATAGTAAAAACCATAAGAAGAGTTTTTAAATCTTTCAGTCTGGTTTTAGTCTAAAACTTTAATCTCAACCCCATACCTGAACTTATAAGGCGCTATGTCCCCTGTTTTTCTCACCCCAATTATCTTAATTTTTCTTTTTTCTTTTTTTGCCTCTTCTTTCAGCCTCTCCAGGTTTCTTGCCAGCTCGTCCTGATGGCAGAAGCAGTGATAATAAATCTTGGTCCCTTTCATTGCAACAGCCAACGCATATTTCAGGAAAGTTTCTTTTAAATTAGGCCTTGCCATAACAATAAGATCAAATTCGCCAGCAAGTTTTCTCTTGACATCTCCCTGTATAATATCTACGTTGTAAGTCTTATTTAATCCAACATTTTTTCTGGCATATTTTGAGCACTCTTTTGAGATTTCAACCGAAACAATCTCTTTAGCCTTGCTTAGCTTGGCAATGGCAATAGCATAGGGGGCAACTCCTCCAAACATAACCAACACTCTCTCATTTTTTTTCACTTTGCCTGCAACATATTTCCTGTCTTCAGAAAGCCGTGGAGAAAAATAGCAGCTCTCTACATTCAATAAGAATCTGCATCCATTTTCCTTATGCAGAGTTTCTCTTTTATTCTCTCCCTCAATAAAATTCAGTTTTGCAATCCTCAGCCTTCCCTTAACTCTGTCTGCTTTTTCAAGCACGGTTTTTATGTTCTTTCTCTTAAGCAGCTCTTCTGCAAATTTTTTCTTCTGTTTTTTATTTTCCTTGCTGAACTTTACAATTGCAATATCCCCAATAAAATCATAGCTTGACATAAGATAACATAGGAAAAAGGGTTTAAAAAATGTTATAATGCTTGAAGAGGCTTAAGGTAGAAGACTCGGACATAAAGCTTTTTTTGCTGTTGCGCAACCAGAAAACCTGGCCCTCCCCGATCAAAAAATTTACTGCAATTTCCAAATCAAGTTAAAAGTTTTAAAGTTTCATTTGAAACTAAGCTATAGTTACCATTGAAGCTACCAAGCTTAAAAAATAGAAAAGTTTATATATTACTTAAGCTACATCACATTTATAAGCTATAAAAAAGGATGTAGAAATATGAAACTAAAAAAGGATCTCTCGGAGATTGCAAAAAAGCTGGAAGGTCTTCAGACAATAGAAAGCATTATGAAAATTTTAAAAGTTAAAAGAAAGACGGCTATAAACTACGTTTCAAATCTGAAGAAAAACGGGTATACAACTTACTACTCTGCTGGCAAAAAGAAAAGAATTTACCAAATTAACACAATTAAGCCTCAACTTAAAGGAGACAATTTATATGGATTTATAAACAAATATTCCAAGATTAAGGTTAATGAGCCTTACAAACATATTCTTCACAACAAAAAACTGACTGCAGAAGAAGCAATTGTACTGGCATTAAAAAGCCAGAATTTTAGATTAATTCTCGCTTCTTTAAACCTGTTCAGAAAAGTCAAAAACTGGAGACTTCTTAACGAAGCTGCAAAAAAACAGGAAGTGCAAAGGCAAATAGGCGCTTTGTACGAAGTGGCCAAAGCTTTCATTAGGGTCAAGAGGATGGACAAAAGAACAGAAAAAAGCATGTTAAAAGGAAAAGGGGAAAAATATATTTATGACAAAATAAAAACCAAAGAGTTTTTCGAAATATCAAAAAAATGGAGGGTGGAAATCCCTTTCAGAAAAGAGGATTTGCTGAGGCTTAAAACCGGATAAAATGGAACAAACAGAAAAAGTGAAGATAGGAGTGAAAGAGCAGGAAGAAATTATGAATCTTATTGGAAGGACCCTAAAAAAAAGAGTAGAATGCTATGTCGTAGGCGGTACTGCAATGATGTTTCTAGGATTAAAGGAGGTAACAAAAGATATAGATATTGTTTTCAGAGAAAAAGAAGCATACGAGGAGTTCAAAAAAACTCTTCTTAATCTAGGAGCAAAAGAGCCTGAAGCCAAAATCATCAATCCAGAAAAAGTTTCTTCTATTTTAAGCCTAGGGAGCGCAAGGTTTGACTTATTTTTTGATTATCTTATAAGCTTTAAGCTGACAGAAAGCATTGCAGAGAGAGTAATAGAATCTCACGAATTTTCCAGTCTAATTGTTAAAGTAATAAGCCCAGAAGATATAATTCTC
>MFWN01000058.1:3379-9368 GCA_001786395.1 Candidatus Pacearchaeota archaeon RBG_13_36_9 | reverse complement strand
CAGAATAGATGTAGTTAACATACTCAAAAAAGTAAATGTGAATTGGAATATCATTCTAGAAGAGGCTCAAAATCAGACAAAAAGCTCTGAATATTTCTTCAGCGTTTTTTTATACGATTTTATCATGGAGCTAAAAGAAGATTTTAAAGTAGAAGTGCCAAAAGACTTCATGAAAGAATTAAAAAAAGTTGCAGAAAAATCGCTCCTGGAAGCAGAAAAAAGACTGAAGAAAAAAGGGAATTACAAATTTATAATCTAGCTAATTTCTTTAATGCTTTCTTGTTGTCGCTAATACTCTTTATCAGCTGGTTTCTCTGTGCACGGTTCTGGGCATTGAGCAGCAGGTCCTGGTCGTCCTTTATCTGCTTTTGTAAACTCACCATGGCTCTAACTTTATCTGCATTCAAGCCCTTGCTGACACTACGCAATAAAACATGGGTCTGTATCGTCTTGTCAAAAATCATGAATAATATTGCAAGTATCGCTGCTAAAAGATAAATATAGGCTACATCCCCCAAATCTGAAAGCCTTGTGATACATAATCCAATGAAGATTGCTGCATATAACCCCCAGGCAATCTTTCTCATTATATCATCATGGATATTCTCAACAAAAAAGAAGTAGATTAATAACGGCAGGAAAGAAAGAAGAGACACTCCTAAAACTCCATAAGGAAGAAGTATGAACTGAATAAAGGTTTCTTCAGGAAGGTAACGGACAGCAATCAAAGAAACAATAACAGATATGATAATAACAAGAGTCTTATATCCCCCAAATAAATCCGACCTATCTAATATTATATAAATAATTATAAGCAGCAGCACAGCCAAGAGCACCTTTGCAAACACAAACTCCGGGCTGCTTACATTAAGCAGCACAGAAAATAAAGGACCAAACATATCCTGAATCCATTGAGTTATCTGCTCTGCTCCCTGCTTTAAATCAATCCCATAGTATTGCGCAGAAACAACTGACGAGAGTAAAGGCAATAAAGCCATGCCTAAAAACAAAATTACTATATACCTTTCTTTTTTCATAATCTATAAAGAAAAATCAAGTTTAAAAATGTTATTAAGACTTAAGAAGTTTTTTTATCGCTCTTTCTTTATCTTTTATAAACCTGTTTGCATCAGCATCCATAGCATTAGTCTTATTGCCTGCCGCCCAACTAGGAGGTGTAAATCCCATATAAGGCCTCGGAGGTAAAGGATTGCCTGGAGTGGTTGCAATAACTCGGCCAGCCCAATCTACCTCCAAATTAATTTCGTTTACTTGAGCCGCTTTTGTTGCATCTCGCAAACGACTATACGAAGAAGTTACAAACCAAGCGTGGATTGTTTTGTCCATCAATAACATGATTAATGCAACAACACAAGCTATAGGATAAACAAATGCCTGAGGAGTTCCTATCGCAAGCCCACCATCTTTAATATAAAACACCCTCAAAGCCCATAACATTGCAAAGACAACTATAAAAAATACCCACGCAACCTTTCTTCCAGCTGAAGACGTTATTCCTTTTTCAACAAAAAAGAAGTAAATAATAAATGGTATAATCGCAGTAATTGAGATTGCAAGAGCTCCATAAGGAAGCAGAATAGTATATATCCATCCTGCGTTTAACAATCTTACTCCAAGGAGTGTAACAATTATGCTAGCAAGTGTTCTTGACCAGCCTATATTCAAAAAAGGCATGAATGAAAAAACATTCCAAAGAAGTGCAAATAATATAATTGAAAGAAGGATCTTAGCTACAAGGACTTCCTCAACTTGATAAGTAGCATCTCCAAATGTAATGCTGCTGGTGCTTCCAAATACAACGCTTAATACATCAGTAATACCTTTGAGAATTGTATCAAAATTAATAGTCGCTTGAGCGCTAACCATAACAGACAAGACCACAATTAAGAATACGCTAAAAGCAAATCCTGCCACTACTCTTCCTCTTTTCATACCTTTCTTACAACAATCCTGTTTATAAATATTTCTTTTTTCGCTTAGCGAAAATTTACTGGATTAAAGAAATGAAAAAAGTGGGAGACTCTCTAAAATGCGAGTATATAGAATCTATAAAAGTGTAACATTTTTTGTTACACTTTTAATGTTAAGTGTAACATTTTTTGTTACAATATAGAAAGGTTTAAAAAGCGCTTATTATTCTTAATAACATGGAGAGAATAGATTTGCACGCAGTTTTATTTGACCAGCAAAAAGAGTTTGAAGAAGAAAATCCAACAATAGAAAGAGAGGCTGCAGCAAAAGCAATCAAACTGATTTCTTTAGATATGCCTTTGGTTATAACAGGAGTCAGGAGATGCGGCAAATCCTTTCTGCTAAAAATCATAAAAGAGAAGCTTAAGTTAGAGAAAAAAAGATATTTTTATATTAACTTTAATGATGACCGCCTGGTAAATTTTTCTATTGATGATTTTCAGAAGATAATAGACTTCCTTAACGAGCAGGAATATAACGAAAACTGCTTTTTGTTTATAGATGAAATACAGGAGGTGAGTGGCTGGGAAAAATGGATAGACCGTATAAAAAGCAGGCATAAGATAATCATAACAGGCTCAAATTCAAGACTTCTGAGCAGCGAGATAGCAACAATTCTAACAGGCAGGTCAATAAGTCTGGAATTAACTCCCCTCAGCTTTAAAGAATTTTTAAAGGCAAGAAAGATTCCGCTGGAAGATTGGAAACTTGATTTGAAAAAGCAGGCTATTATAAGAAAAGAGCTGAAATCCTTCCTCAAAATAGGAGGCATACCGAAAAGGATAACAACCGGGCAAAACATAGTAGTCAAAGAGCTCTATGAAGATATCATTTACCGAGACATAATCAAACGATTCAGCAAACTGGACAAGCAGATAAAAGAAATAGCAATATTCTTTTTTTCTAATCCCTCTTCCCAAATAAGCTTCAGAAACTTATCCAAAATGGTCCAGCTAAAAAACATTGCAACAATCAAGGCTATAACCGAAAACTTTGAAAGCTCTTTTTTATTCTTTTTTTTAAATAAATTTGATTTTTCTGTCAGAAAACAAATTCAAAACCCCAAAAAAGTCTATTGCATAGACAATGGATTCTTGACTAGTATGGGCTTTAGGCTTTCAGAAGATAAAGGAAAGCTAATGGAAAATTTAGCAGCAGTAGAATTAAGGAGAAGAGAAAAAGAGATATTTTACTACTCCGGAAGGTACGAGTGCGATTTTCTAATCAGAAAAGGAAACAAGATTATAGAAGCGATACAGGTAACCTATGAAATAAATGAAGAAAGCGAGGAAAGAGAGATAAATGGATTAATTGAGGCATTGAATAAATTTAAGCTTAAAGAAGGCCTAATTGTCACGCTCGACCAAGAAAAAGAGGAAAAAATACAGGACAAAACAATAAAGCTCATTCCTCTTTGGAAGTGGCTTCTTGAATAAAAATCTGCACTTTAAAAACAATTCAAAAAACCACCTGTCAAAATTTTACTGGCTTTGAGAAATGAAAAAATTAACAAAAGGTCAGAGAAAGGTTTTTAAATACCTGCAGTTTATATTAGATATGAAAAAAGAGAGTTGGAAGATTTTAGGACTTGTTTTAATAGGCATAATATTTATTAGCTTGGTTGCTAATTTTGTTGCGGCGCAGGTTCTAAATTCAACATTTGATCCTGTAAGAAACATGTTCGCAAAGTGGGGAGCGGATGGAGATATTTCTCAAAATGTTGCCAAGTACCTATTCATAATTCTAGTAACATTATTAATCTGGTCTATAATTGATATGATTGGTCTTGTTAAAAGTAATCCTATTAAATGGATTATGAGTGCTATAATTGGTTTCTTAGCCGTAGGCTATTTAACGCCCAATGAGATCTGGGTAACTTTATCGTCTTATTCTGCACTAGGAATGACTCTTTTATTTATGCTACCTTTTGTTATTCTATTATTTTTTACCATAAGAATAACCGCAGAGGGAGGCGCGCAAGGATATTTTTTCGGTCTATTAATGTGGATTGCATATCTACTGTTTTTGGCATACAGATTGATCATGGGGATGGTATTCGGATTACTGGATACAAAAAATCCTTCTACATGGATTTCGGTGACAGTATGGATTCTAGCGCTTCTTGTCGTGATATTTTATAAAACATTTACTAAGTGGGTTGGTAAGGAAGTCGTAGAAGGAACCGTTCAAAGTGCAGAAAGAATAATGAAAATGTCTGTAGAGAGAGACAAGCTAAACGCAGATGCACTTAAGCGAACTGGGCAACCAACAGGATAATCTTCTAAAACTTTATAAATAAGGGTACAGTTCTATCATAATGAAAAAAGCAGGCGTCATTATTTTGATTATCCTTTTATTAGCAAGCCTTTCATTTAAATTAATTTCTGCTCAGGATATAACAGATCCTTCAAGGAATACCGCTGGAGGAATTAACGAAGAGACAGGGCTCCCCAATGAGTTCAATAAATTTCAAGAACTAGCATCCAATTTATCAGAAGAAGAGCAAAGAAAAGAATATCTAAAACAAGAATGGGCAAAAATTTTTGCGGAAAATAAATACCTTGGGCCAGTGCTGTTTTATACAAATAAGTTATTTTCATTCTTAAATCCTATCTGGGAAGTCATATTTAAGATAGAGTTCTCCTGGTCCTGGTCGTTTATATTCTCTTTATCTCTCTGGATAATGTTAATTGTTGCAGTATACTACCCAGCAAAACCTCTTTCTAAGTCTAATTTAGTTGGATTCTTAATAGCGGTAATTGTAGCTTCTCTGATGGGGCTTACAGGGATAATAAAAGAAGTTGTAGAAGTTTTAAGGGTCGTGATAACTAATTTTTGGATAGCTATTGGTTTTTTTATAATTATTATAATTGCTTCTATAACTTATTCTCAAGTTATGAGAAACCTAGAGAAAAAAGCAGGAGAACAAGAATTAGAGGCTGCAAGAGAAAAAATAAAAGCAGAGGGTAAAGTCGCAGGCCAAGCATTAAACGATCTCGCCAGATAGTAAGTAATTCTTTTCTAAAACCCCCCTTGTCTGTTGTGCCTCTTCTTTTGCTCTTAATAATAGACTTCAACAATCCTTGCATTGGCTTTATACTTCTTTGCAAGGCTTAATATTTCTTCTCTTTTTTCAACGGGCATTACTATGCAGCTTTTTCCAAGCTTTTTTCCGCCAAATACCTCAAGAAGCCCCTTGTAACGCTTTTCACCGACTTTAAAGCCATAAATCCTGTTGAGAAAAGCCCCCGAATAGTAAAATTATATTCTTTAGCAATAAAACATCATATAATACAAAAATATACTAAAATTGTACTATGGATAAGACGTGTATAAATATATAACAATCACAAAAAACGAAGCAAAGATTTAAATAGTACAAAAATATACTAAAATTGTACTATGGATAAAACAATAAAAACTCTACTAGTTGAATGGAAGGAAAAAAGAATTCCAGATATAATTCCAAGAGAAAGCAATATTCTAAATTATCTTAATATGAAACCCAATAAGATAATTGTGTTAAATGGGTTTAGAAGGGTAGGAAAAACCTATCTTTTGTACAGCTTAGCAAACGAAGTTCTAAAATCCAACTCTCGAGAAGAAGTGGTTTACATAAATTTTGAAGATGAAAGAATCCCTCTGAGGACCGAGTTTCTAAGCAACTTCCTTCCTAGCATGGCAGAAATCTTTGAGAAGCCCGCCAAATATCTTCTGTTGGATGAATTGCATGTCATACCCGACTGGGGCAAATGGCTAAGGAGAATTCACGATAATAAGGACCTCCAAGTATTTGTTTCGGGCTCTTCATCAAAAATGTCAGAAGAAGAGATACCTACCGAATTAAGGGGCAGATTCTTAGAAATTAAAGTATTCCCGTTATCCTTCAAGGAATTTTTAAAATTCAAAAATCTTAGTTTTAATCTTAAAACACTGGGCTATTCAGACAAAGAGAAGCCGATTCTTCTTAAAGCTCTTGCAGAATATCTTGCTTACG
>MFWN01000058.1:2968-3357 GCA_001786395.1 Candidatus Pacearchaeota archaeon RBG_13_36_9 | reverse complement strand
GGTCGAAGAAAATAAGAAATTTGAACTAGCCCAATCTTATTACTCTACTGTTGTCAAAAGAGATATTGTTGAAAGATATAAAATAAAGAATGAAGAGTCTTTAAAAGCAATGTTGAAACTTCTTCTTAATTCCAAAGAATATTCTATAAGTAAAAGCTACAACAACCTTAAAAGTGCAGGGTACGAGATTGGCAAGACAACAATCCAGAAATATCTTTCTTACATTGAGAATTCCTATTTTATGTTTAGCCTTCCTATTTTTTCCTACAAAATAAAAGACCAGATGCAATACCCGAAAAAGGCGTATTTTATAGATAATGTTTTCATTAACTCTATTTCAACAACTTTCTCAAACAATTTTGGAAGGCTGTATGAAAATACCGTAGCAA
>MFWN01000058.1:245-2829 GCA_001786395.1 Candidatus Pacearchaeota archaeon RBG_13_36_9 | reverse complement strand
ACTTCAACAATCCTTGCATTGGCCTTATACTTCTTTGCAAGGCTTAATATTTCTTCTCTTTTTTCAACGGGTATTACTATGCAGCTTTTTCCAAGCTTTTTCCCGCCAAATACCTCAAGAAGCCCCTTGTAACGCTTTTCACCGACTTTAAAGCCATAAATCTTGTTGAGAAAAGCTCCTCTGTTCTTTTCTATTTTATCCCAAAAGATTATTGCATGTTTCTTGCCTTTAGCCTTTCTGGATACATATCTTCCATATAATACAATCCCTGTTGACTCTATGCTCTCATTTAAATCCTTCCACTCTTCTAATCTGCCAATAATCAGATTTATTTTATTCTCCACCCCTTTGTTCTTAAATAACAAAGCTTCTCTGCTTTTGTAAAAGTTTTCCAGGATTTTTCTTATTTCTTGCTCATGTCTCTTAGTTGGATTTTTCAAGTCTATATATATCAACATCACTCTTTCTGTTAGCCCCGCCTCTTACAACACTTCCAAACAAGATAATACTGTTTATTTTAGAAGAGTCCTTAAGACTATCCAGCAAGTAAGATGCAAAATAACTGGCATAAGCTTTAATCATTTTAAAGCCTCCTTTTTCAGCTCCAAGAACAAGTTTATTTTTTCTCTTAACTTCTCTTCAGAAACAAACTCTCCATAAGCTAATTCGTTTCCCTCTTTTTCTAGTTCGTAAATGATATCTAATAACCGATCTATCCCAGTTAGATTTTCTATTGGACAGGTTAAAATAACAGAAAGAAGTTTTTTAACATTCTCTTTTTTCTTCTTAAACCACAAATGATTTATCTTAAACCCTTTTTTTAAAACATTCAGCCTTTCTAAATAATCCTCCAACAGAGCAACTGCCCCCATAGACAACAAAAAAGCTATCCTTCTCTGGTGAGAAAAAATGCCTTTAGGATCCTTTACCGACTCTATTTCATCTAAAACTTCCTCAATAGTCTTCTTATTTTCTTCTTTCATTATTAGGCACCTGACTTAAAGATATTAAGACATCTGACTCAATACTTTAAAGACACTTGTCTTAAAACAGTGTCGTCTGTTTTGCCTCTTCTTTTGCATCTTCCAGCTTCTGAAGGGCAGAATTTATTCTGTCTTCAGAGAAATCATGCTCTAAAAGTATTTTCTTTACTTTTTCTTTGTCCATCTTTGGAAAAACAATTTCCTCATCTCTAACATCCGGCCTTTTGAAGAGTTCAAAGACTTCCTGCCAGTTAAAATCAATATTGGGGAATTGCTTAAAAATTAATGCAGGGGCTTTTTCTTTTTTTACAATATCCAGGGCTTTTTTAGGCCCTATTCCCTTTATGCCTCCAGGGTTATAGTCTGTTCCGCATAAAATTCCCAGGCATATTAACTGATCTAAGTCAATCTGCAGGCTGTTTAAAACTCTTTCAAGCTCAATCATCTCTGGTCCAATTGAAACATATCCTGTTGGAGTTTTTCTCTTGCTTGCAAGTGTTAAATTCTGTATTAATACAGGGGCGCTGAAAAGCAGGCTGTCGTAGTCCTGGCTTCCAACAGCATAGGCTCTTTTGTTAAAAGCTAAAAAAGAAGCTTCTGCTTCTCCCTCTCCAGGAGCCTGCACAACAGGAATGCCCATTGCCAAAAGAAGCTCTTTGCTTTCCTCAAGCATCTCAGGAGTCAGTGTAGAAAGCTGCCTGGAGAATTTTCCCATTCCCCCAACATCCTCCTCTTCCACAGCTTTTTCATAATTTTCAAAAGCTTTTTCTTTTATTTCCTGCCTTTTCTCCTGCGTCCCCCCTTTTAATCTGGGAGTTTTTCCGTCAAAAACATAAATTAATTTCAGCCCTTGTTTCATAAGGTTGATGTTCCTGTAAAACAGCCCGGACAAGTGGCTCGTCACTCTTTTCTGCCGGTCCATTAAAGGAGTTCCATCTGGCTGCCTTATGGTAGAAAGGAACTGAAAAATAGTGTTAAATGCATCCACAGCTATTTTCTTTCCTTTTAATTCAGAAAAATCTATTCCTTTTCTCGGAACAATATTTCCTATCTGTAACCCCATAAAATATGAAAGAAAGAAGTATTAATAAAACTAATTATTTTCCTCAGCTTTAGTCTGCCCGATTATTAAAGAGTCTCCTGAGATTTGGATAGCCTCTTTCTCCTCCAACTCAACCAGTGGCTTTATTAGAGTCATAATGCTTTCCAGCTGTTCTCTGGTCTCTGCAGCCTCATCAAAAAGCTCTTCCTGCGGATGTTGATAAGTAAAAGAAAGTTCAGTTCTATAGACTTTTGTATCTACTAAACCAACTCTTTCCCCAAGGCCCGCATTAAATTCGCAGGTTGTTGAACCAGAACCTGAACTAACCTGCTCAACTCCCGCCTTAACTATTATTCCAATATATTCAGGATATCCCCTTGCATCCTTATAGGCATCAACAACTAATTGTACAAAAATTTCTGGCCTATCAACTGAAAGGTTAACAGCAGGCCTTAAAAGTCCATATCTTCTGTTTGCCTCTTTTGGAACTCCAAGACCTATTTCATCATCATAAAATCCTACTTTAACCTTTGGCAGCTCTTCTCCGGCCCAATCCATC
>MFWN01000058.1:0-152 GCA_001786395.1 Candidatus Pacearchaeota archaeon RBG_13_36_9 | reverse complement strand
TCCTAATTTCATGATGTTTTGCGTGTTTAAAAACTTTTCTATTTGTTACTATTATCTAGTCAATAAATGATAAGTTTAAATTTTAGAAACTATTAAGGCCTCTCGGTAATGAATATAGGTTGTCTATATTCATTATAGTGTCTTAAAGATTC
>MFWN01000057.1:13151-14197 GCA_001786395.1 Candidatus Pacearchaeota archaeon RBG_13_36_9 | reverse complement strand
CTAAGAGTATTAATGCTTGCGCTGACATACGAACCAACAAGAGCAAACGCAAGTGCAGTGGCAATAGATGCAAACTGAGCGCTTACTCCTGCAGTCCTGCTCTGTATGGCAGACATTCCAAAAACTGCCATAACAAAAGCATACCCAAATCCACCCAAGAGAACAAGCCTTACTGCAGCAATCAGCCAGCCCAAAGACTTCAGGGTTTTAGCAAATCTTGCTATGCCATCTCTCCGCTTTTCATCCGCAGCAGTCATCTTAGCATTGAGGATTTTTTTCCTGCTGCATATCCCCCTAGCCAAACCAATAGCTGCTGCCTGAATTTTAGAGGAATATATCCCCAAAGGAGTACCTGTATCAAACGATTTGAGGGGGATAAGAATACTGTCCACAGTTGATATAGCATACTGTTTCATGTAACCTTCTGCAGCGTCTGCCAGGTACATCATATATCCTAAGAGAATCGCAACCTCTGGATAGATATCCCTAAGCTCTACCTGCCTGTCCCAATTAATATGTTGACTATGCTCTTGACCTTGAGTATCTATTGTCTCATTTGCCATAGAACTGTCCTTTCAAAGAAATATACTCAATGAACTCCAAACACTCTATCCCTCAAGTGCCCGGAGTGCAGCCAGCCTCTTGGACAAACTGGGATGAGTAGACATTAAATCGCTCGGATCTGGATCTGCTGTGCATAGGAATCCGAAAGCTGCATTTGCAGTCCTGTTGCCAATAGCAGCATGTTCAGATATCTTCCTGAGTGCAGAAATCAGTGGTTGGGATGTTCCCATCTCTCTTGCAGATCTAGCATCTGCAGCATACTCTCTCTGACGAGACACGAACATCTGAAGGATAAACCCCAAGATTCTACCAAAAAGGTAAAGAAGAGCTCCAACGATTATCACAACCAAAATAGCCAGAGCCCCGCCCCCTTTACTGTTAGAAGAAGAACTCCTTTTTCCACCAGAAGAATAAGGCCCAATCCTAAGCAACATCCATCCAGTCATTGCCATTACCATAACTGAAATAGTCATAGCTGTACT
>MFWN01000057.1:12869-13141 GCA_001786395.1 Candidatus Pacearchaeota archaeon RBG_13_36_9 | reverse complement strand
TCCTTGTTGAGTATATGTCCTACTTCATGAGCCATGACTGCTGCAAGTTCCTCATCATTCAACTCCTTAATAATGCCCTGAGTTGCAGCAACTGCAGATAAAAATGGAATGCCCCATCCGAAGGCAAAGGCATTGGAACCATAACTCTCACACAGGTATACTCTTGGCATCCAAGCAAGCGGCTTGACTCTCCTCACCGCATCCCATAGTTTCGGACAGTCTTCTCTTTTCCTTACCCTCTTACAACCTGTTGTCAGAATAACTAATGGCTC
>MFWN01000057.1:12561-12851 GCA_001786395.1 Candidatus Pacearchaeota archaeon RBG_13_36_9 | reverse complement strand
CCCCCCAAGAACAAGAGCACTAATTGCTCCCCACCTAAAGTACTTAATATGACCTGGAGCATAGCGAGCAACGAGCCAGTAGCAGAGAAACCAAAAGCTGCCCAGCAAAACCAGGGCTACCAAAAAGGCAACCCAGCTCCGAAAAACAGTCAAAAACGCTCTTGTAAATTTTACTCTCTGTCTCATGAATTTCCCTTTCGATTAGATTCTACCTAAGAAATAAAACTTTTATAGTTCCATCTAAGAAGCTTACAAAATTCTATACTGAACTAAAAACACGAAATTACGTA